>JALOPD010000194.1 GCA_025454075.1 Desulfobacterales bacterium
CTACCGCCACGGCATCCGGCTTTACTGCAAACGCGTTTTCATCATGGACGACTGCCGTGAACTGATCCCCGAATACTTCCGCTTTGTCAAGGGTGTGGTAGATGCACCGGACCTCAACCTCAACATCAGCCGCGAAATTCTGCAGCAGGACTCCCGCGTGGCCCACATCCGGCGCAACCTCGTCAAAAAGCTCTTTGACCATCTGACCCAGATGGAGCCCGAGGCCTACACCACCTTCTACGAAGCCTTCGGGCCGGTGCTCAAGCTGGGCATCCACACCGACCCGGCCAACCGCGCAAAGCTGGCCGACCTGGCACGCTTCAAAACCACCCGCTCCGGCGACCGCCTGGTGGCGCTCAAGGACTATGTCGCGGGCATGCTCCCGGACCAGAAGCACATCTACTACATCACCGGCGAGAACATCAAAACACTGATCGACAGCCCCCACCTTGAAAGGCTGCGGGACGAGAACATCGAAGTCCTGCTGATGACCGACCCGGTGGACGAGTGGGTCGTGCAAGCCCTGGGCGAGTACGACGGCAAGCCGCTGCAGAGCGCCGAAAAAGGCGACCTGGACCTGGAGGCCGGCCGCGAGGTCCAGGAAGAGGCCTACAAGGGCCTGTTCGGGTTCGTCCGCACCCAGCTGCAGGACCGCGTTAAATCGGTCAAACCCTCCTCGCACCTCAAGGAGTCGATCGCCTGTCTTTCCGGCGAAAACTCCGACATGAGCGCCTACATGGAAAAAATCCTGCGGTCGACGGGGCAGCGCCCCCCGGGAGTCAAGCGCGTCCTGGAGCTCAACATCGACCATCCGCTGCTGTCCAAGATCAAGGCCGTCTTCGAAGCCGACCGCGAGGCCCCCGTTCTCAAGGACTACAGCGAGCTGCTGTTCGATATGGCCGTGATCGGTGAAGGCGGAAAGCTGGAAAACCCCGCGCGCTTCAACCGCCTGGTGGGCGAGCTGATGACCAGCGCCCTGAAGTAAGGGCGTGCGCCGCACCCCAAGGCGCCTGCACGCCCGTTGTTTTGCCGGGCGAACAGGGGCTGCGCGCCCACCCGGATCGTGACTTATTGATGACATCCGCCGCGGAGTGTGGTATTTGGGCGGTTCAGCTTAAAAAATCGATGTTTCAAGGGAGAAGCCACATGCGACAGAAATACCTGATTCTGAAAGACCCGGAAAACGGCCGCCTGATCCTGCGGGAATTCGCCGAGGTCGACAAGGAGATGTTCTCGCTGCTGTGCGAGGAAACCTACGCCAGCGATGCGCTCCAGGCGGCCATCGCAGAGGGCCCCGATGCCCTGGCACGAATGATCCGGACCCACAACATGTACCCGCCGGGCTATTACACCCAGCAGATCTGCGAGGCCATCATCACCCTCCTGCAGTCCGACGACCAGCCCTCCGCCGAACTGCAGTTCGACGACAAGGCCATCCTGCGCAAAGCGGCCGAGGAGGAAGCGCTGCTGGAGGAGGAAGAAGAGGACGAGGGCGTCGAGATCGACAATCTTCTCGACGAGGACGAAGATGAAAGCGCCGACGAATTCGAGGAGGAGGAGGACCTCAGCACCCTCTCCACGTCACTGAAAGTCGCCGAGGACGACTCCCTGGACGTCGAGGACGAAAGCTGACCCCGGACCGCGTCCGCCGCCGGACCACCCAACCCCAAGGCAGGGCCGCTTCCGGCGGCGCTGCCTTTTTTATGGTGTCGCATCACAGACCCTGGGCCTTCTCAGCAGGCGTCTGCCAATCAAGGCCGGCGGCCGAAACGGATTGACGACCGGCGGGCCCCCAGCTGCCGCCGCAACGGATGGTGCCCATGACCCAAACGGACAATTCCCCGCTCCCGCTGGCCTCCACCGCTGAGCCCGCCCCCATCTACCTTCCCGGGCGCGATCCGGAGGAGGACGCCTGGTTCACCGCCTTTTTTCTCGAAAACCACCTGGACCATTTTGCCTACCCGGATCACGTCGCGACCCCCGAACAGGTGCGCTTCATGGTCTACACCGAGGAAAACGAGCGCTACTACCCCTGTTCGGACCAGATGTTCAAGGCCATCATGGACCGCAAGCGCTCCCTGATGATCCAGAAAAAATATCTCGCGGTCTATCAGAGCACCCTTTCCCTGATCGATGCTCTGATCGAGGAGCAGCCCGAAAAGGCCTTCCTCGAAGCCCTTATCCGCATCAAGTACCAGCACGAAATCCGGGACGAAATCATGATCCCGTCGCGCCTGCAGAAACGGCTGCTCAACATCTTCATCAACCGCACGCAAATCGAGGACCCCTACCTCTTCGAAAAGGCCCGGCGCAACCAGCGGGTCGACGCGGTGCTCGCCAGCGAGACGTTTCAGCAGGCCCTCAACCGGCTGGACCCCAGGGACATGGCGCCGCCGCCGCCGACCCTCGGCCAGGTGCGCAAGCTCGCCGAAACCATCGCGCTGCGGCGGCTGATCGCCCTTTCGGCCGAAACCGCCCTCTGGCAGCAGGACCGGGAAGCGGAACTGAGCACCGGCGACTTCGAACGGATTTTCCGGCGCCGCATCACCGGCAACGGGGCCGACCGCTTTTTCAATTTTCTCGGCATCGGCGTCCATGAGCGGCGTGAAGCGATCCGCAGCCGCAAGATTCTCTGGCTGGCCGACGAGGCCGGCGAAATTCTGGTGGATCTGCTCATCATCCGCAACCTGACCAAACTGGGCCACAAGGTCATCATCGCCTTCAAGGCGGGGCCGCTTTTCACCAAGGTCGACATCCACGACGCGCGGGCCGACGAAATCCTGCGCAAGTCTCTGGCGGACGCTTACCACATTCAGGGCGAAAGCCTCGGCAAAAACGAACTGGCCCAGGTGCTGCGCAGCGGCCACGCGTTTTTCATCCTCTCCGACGGCACCCGCGAAAACCTCAATTTCCTCCTCACCACCACCACCTTCGCCCGGGTTTTCAAGGAAGTCGACGGCGTCATCTCCCGCGGCCCGGACCAGCAGCGCCGGATTTTCGACACCCGCTTCCAGTTCACCCAGGACATTTTCAATATCCGTGCGGACGACAGCGGGGCCGCGACGATTGCCTTCAAAGCGCGGCACCCGGGGGTAATCAAATTTTCCCATGCCGACCTCGAGGAAAAGGCGCGCGCCATCATCCACCAGATGGCGGCGGCCAAGGCCGCCGGCATGACGGTGATCTTCTACAGCGGCATCATCGGCTCGATCCCGGGCAAGCTCCGAGTGGCCAAGCAGATCATGTCGGTCTTCATCACCCACCTCAAGGAGCAGTTTGCCGACACGTTCATCATCAACCCCTCGGAATATTTCGAGCCCGGGATGGACGCCGACGACCTCATGTACATGTGGGAAATCGTCCAGCGCAGCGGCCATATCGATATCTGGCGGTTCCAGTCTTACGAGGATATCGCGCGGGCCTTCGACCTGCTGCGCCAGAAGATACCGCCGGAGTGGGTCGGCAAGGACGCCACCTACAGCACGGGCTGCACCAAGGAGATGAACATTGCGCTCGAAGTTCAGCTTAAATACCCGGAGATGCAGATTATCGGTCCGCCCCGGGAGAAGTTCATGCGCCGGCGCGATTACGGCGTGGGCAAGATGTACGACCAGCGCCTGGGCGCCGCCAAACCCCTCGCACCGATGGGCTGAGGCGGACGCCATGGGCAGGGGGCCGCGATGACCCCGCCTGCGACCCTCTACCCCGACAGCCCGCGGGTGGCCGTTGGGGCCGTGGTCTTTCGCCAAAGCCGGGTGCTGCTGGTGCAGCGCCGCAACCCGCCGGCGCGCGGCACGTGGGCCATTCCCGGCGGCAGCGTGCGCCTCGGCGAGAGCCTGGGGCAGGCGGCCGAAAGGGAGACCCGCGAGGAAACCGGCGTCATCATCCGTGCCGGGGCGCCGGTGTACACCTTTGACGTGGTGGAGCGCGACGCGCGCGGGGCGGTGCGCTTCCACTACGTGATCGTCGATCTGGCCGCCGAGTACGTCAGCGGCGCCCCCCGAGCGGGCGACGACGCGCTGGATGCCCGCTGGGTCTCCGCTGCGGAACTCGACAACCTGCCGGTCAACGCCGCCACCCGCCGCCTGCTGCGGCGGCGGTTCGGTTTCTCAGAGGAGGGCAAAGCGCCCCATGAACCGCGACCGCGCCCGTTGGAATGAAAAACACCGCCGCAAGACCGCTGAATCCGCCCCGGCCGGGGCGGTCCGCCGGTTCTGGCGGCATGCGCCGGGCGGGCGGGCGCTCGACATCGCCGCGGGCGCCGGCCGCAACGCCCGCTATCTGGCCGCCCAGGGCTTCCGGGTGGACGCCGTCGACATCTCGGACGTGGCCCTCGGCCGCCTGCCCGACCGCCCCCCGAACCTGCGCCCGGTCTGCGCGGATCTAGAGCACTTCGACATCCCGCCGGGCACCTACAGCCTGATCGTCAACATCCGCTTTCTGAAACGCCGCCTCTTTCCCCAGATCCTGGCGGGGCTGGTGCCGGGGGGGCTGCTGATCTTTGAATCCTACCTTGCCGGCAGCGGCCCGGACTACTGCGCCCCGTCCTGCCGCGACTACCTGCTGGGACCCAATGAACTCCTACACGCCTTTCTGCCGCTGCACATCCTCCACTATCGCGAAGCCCGGCTGATGGAAGGCGGGCGGCCGTTTTACGCGGCGACCCTCGTGGCCGCCAGGCAAAGCCTGATCCCGGGGTAGCCCCCGGCGTTTATTCGCCGGGGCGCGCGCCGCCCGCACCGCCTTGGAGCAGGGCGATAATCCCGCGGCCGGTGTACTCGGCCGTGTCGGCCAGCGCGTCGAGCGGCAGAAAACGGTCGGCATTGGCGGAAAAAAGGCAGGTGACCGCGGCGCAAAACTCCTCATCCGCGCGGTGGACGATATAGCAGAGGGAAATCTTCGGAAAAGGCCGCACGCTGAAGGCGAAATCCCCCCCCAGGGCGACCGGCCCCGGCCCGCCGTCGAGCGCCGCCGTCACCGTCGCCAGGTCGTGCTCCAGACTGGCGGCGTGCGGCACCAGGATCCCTTCGGCGTTGGCCGCAAAGGCGCCCGCATAGGGCATGCTGCCGGGCAGCTCCTTGAAGGCCCGCCATGGTTCGAGCCGCTGCGGCGCCGGGTGGGCATGCCGGCCGTAAAGGGCGATCAGGATCCCCAGCACTCCGGTTTGCGGCCGCCCGCCAAGGAAGATCCCCCGGGGGGTCAGGTCACAGGCCTCGCCGAAGGCCCGCAAGGCCACCCCGTCCTGCCGGGCGGCGCCCCCCAGCCGAGCGGCCAGGTCCGGGGGGGGTGCGTGAAACAAGGCCTCCAGGTGGCTGCGCACGATGCGCGCATACGGGCTGTCCGGCATCCGGTCTCCTTTCAGGGGCGTTCTTGGCCTGTGTCTTGGTTCAGCGCGGCGCAAGGATCTCCACCACGCGCGCGAGCTGGTCCTCGGAGTTGAAGATGTGCGGCCCGAAGCGGATCCGCCCGAGGCGTTCGGCCGCCACCACCCCGTGGGCCTTCAGGCGCTGCATCAGTTCGGCCGTTTCGCTGCCCGGCCGCTCGCAGACCGCAACCCCGGTGGGCCAGGCCGCAAACCGGTCGGCGCACAGCCGGTAGCCGTGACGGCGCAGCCCCGCGCTCAGCGTGGCGCACAGATCGAAGATGCGCCGGCGGACGGTGTCGAAGCCGATAGCGTGCAGATATTCCAGGGACGCCTTGAAGTAGACCCAGTCGTTGAAGTTGGCGGTCGAAAAGGTGAAGCGGTCGGCCGTGGGGTTGAGTTCCCGGCGGTACGGCAGATATTCGCGGGCGCGCACGACCGACTCGGTGCCGCAAAAAACCGGCGGCAGCCGGTCCAGGTTTTCGCGGGCGACGAACAGGACCCCCAGCCCCAACGGCCCCATCAGCCATTTCCAGGCCGAAAAGGCCATGTAGCCGATGCCGCAGCGGCGCACGTCGATGGGCTGCAGGCCGACCCCTTGGGCGCCGTCCACCACCAGCGCGATCCCCGCGCTGCGGCAGCGGCGGCCGACGGCCTCCAGCGGCAGCGGCATCCCGGTGCACCAGTGCACGGCCGACAGGGCCAGCACCCGGGTGCGGGGGGTGATCACGGGCTCCAGCGCGGCCAGAAACCCCTCGGGGCTCTCCCCCATCGGCGCCGTCCGCAATACCACCCCACGGCTTTCCAGGTGCCGCCAGGGGTAGACGTTGCTGGGGTACTCGTTTTCCAGCAGGATCACCTCGTCACCGGCCTCCAGGGGCAGGCCGTGGGAGATGAAGTTGATCCCCTCGGCGGTGTTGTGGACCAGGGCCAGCTCGTCCGCCGCGCAGCCCAGCAGACCGGCCAGAATCGCCTTGATGCGGGCTTTTACGGCCGGGTAGGTTTCGCTTTCGCAAAGAATGCAGCGTCGGGCGTAGTCGTCAAAAAAATCCGCCATGGCGCTCAGGATGTGCCCGCCCGGCGGCGCCACCCCGCAGTTGTTGAGCCAGACAAGTTCGCTGTTGACCGGAAAATTATGGTAAACGCGCTCCCAGTTCATCATGGCTCCTTTTCGAGGCCGCGCGCCGGACCGTCGCCATCGGAACCGACGGCAAAGCGCCGCCAGTCCACCGGTACCCGGACCGCTTGGCCGGCCTTAAGGTAGAGCGCCCGGGAAGTGGGGTCGCGATGGGCCCTTTCGACATCGATGTATTCCGCTATTTTTCCCGAGGGTTTCAAAGGCTTGAAAAATTCTGAATTTACATTATATAGTGGCTCAGCGACTGCAGCCCGACGCCTGAGG
>JALOPD010000561.1 GCA_025454075.1 Desulfobacterales bacterium
CTCGAACCAGCGGGAGATCAGGGTGTCGTCCTTGGGGGTGAACCCCTCCCGGTTGTTGAACACCCGTGCCATGACGTTGGAGCGCTCGGTCGCCTGCACCAGCTCGCAGAGACTCACATCCCACCCGGTGACGGCCTGCACCGCCTCGACCAGACGGCCGAAGGTCATCGCGTGGATCGGCACCGAGGTGAAGTTGCAGAGGTTGAGGACGTTGTTGATCCCCCAGGCCTTTTGACCGATGACGAAAAAGCGCATCTTGGCCTCGTCGGTCTTCAACGGGTCGACCGGGTCGTAGAGTCCCATGGGGTAGAGCTTGCTCACCCCCTCGCCCTGGAAGGCGACATCGTGGGGGGTTTCGATGTGGTCCGCGCCGGTGGGCGAGAGGGCGAACCCCATCGCCATCCCGGTCTTGCCGCGTCCGTCGTGGAAGGCCAGCTCCTGGCCCTTGATGTGGAAGGCGAACTTCTCCGCGCCGCGGCCGATTTTTTCGGAGGCGCGCTTGACGCCCTCGGCCAGAACGTCGCCCAGCCCGCTGCGGCTTGCGATCTGCTCGATCAGCCAGATCATGGCGTCGGCATCGCCGTAGCGGAGGGCGCGGCCGCCGGTCTCCATTTCCGTCAATATGCCGTTCTCAAAGCACTCCATGACGAAGGCGATGACCGCGCCGGTCGAGACGACGTCAAGCCCCTGCAGGTTGCAGATCTGGTTGCCGCGGGCCACCGCCGGCAGATTGTCGATGGCGAGCATCGAGCCGAGGGCGGCCAGGGATTCATATTCGGCCCCGCCGAAGCGCTTGTCGAGGGGGTACTTCTCATGCGCCAGCTCCACTCGGCGCTTGCAGCGCACGGCACAGGCCCAGCAGGTGCTGTTCGAGTGGAAGATGGTTTCGTGGTAGGCCGGTGCCGCGAGCTTGTCCGCGCCCTCGAATACCCCCTCCTTGAAGTTGCGGGTCGGCAGAAACCCCCCGTCGTTGATGCCCTTGACCAGGCCGGTGGTCCCGAACTTCGAAAGCCCGACGTTCGGCGGGTGGGTTTTGATGCGCTCGTTGTGCCAGCGGGCGATCTCCTTGACCTTCTCGGGGTCCGCCATCTGCAGTTTCTGGGTGCCGCGTACCGCCACGGCTTTGAGGTTTTTGGAGCCCATGACGGCGCCCATGCCGGTGCGGCCGTTGTAGTGCTCGAGATCGTTCTGCACGCAGGCATAGCGCACCTGCCGCTCGCCGGCCGGTCCGATCGAGACCACGCGGATGCGCGTGTCCTCGAGCTCCGCTTCCAGCCGCTCGAGGGTCTGCCAGTTGTCGAGCCCCCAGAGGCCCTCAGCGTCCCTGATTTCGACGGCCCCGTCCTTGATCCACAGATATACGGGCTTGGCGGCGCGCCCGTGCACGATGAGGGCGTCGAAGCCGGCAAACTTGAGCTCGGGCCCCCAGTAGCCGCCGGCCTCGGTCTCGGCGAACCCGCCCGTCAGCGGGGATTTCGCCCCGACCGTGTAGCGGTTGAAGCCCGACAGCGGCGCGCCGGTGACGACGCTGCAGGCAAAGATCAGGATGTTCTCGGCAGACAGCGCGTCCGTTCCGGGCTTCAGGTTCTTGAGCAGGTAATACGAAATGAAGTTGGACCCACCCATGTAGGTGCGGTACCATTTTTCTTCGGGCTCCTCGACGTGCCAGGACCCCTCGCTCAGATCCACGTGCAGGATTTTTCCGTTGTAGCCGTTGGGCATATCGTCCTACCTTCCAATCATGCGGCCTTATGGGACCGGGTGGGCATGGTGCCCGGGAGTTCCACAAAGGGAGCTCCCGGGGATTTCCATTCCAGAGATTACTTGATGATCTTGTACATGGCGTTGCAGTCTTCTTTGCCGTGTCCGGCCTCGCTGCCCTTTTTAAGATAATCCAGAGCGATCTGCATGGTCCTGGCGTCGTTGCCCCAGGCCTTGGCCATTTCGCAGCCCAGACGGACGTCCTTCAGCGCCAGGTCAAGCCCGAAGCGGCTCTTGAAATCGCCGCCGGCGATCCACGGCCCGCGCACGTCCATCTGGAAGCTTTTCGCGCCGGTGTCGTTGAGCAGCTCCAGCAGGTATTTCGGTTCGATGCCGGCCTTTTCGCCGATGCGGATGCCCTCGGCCAAAACGGCCAGGTTGGTCATGCCGATGAGGTTGCTGTGAAGGGTGGGGAGCATCTTCTCGTAGACGGCCTTTTTGCCGCCGGCGAAAATGGGCTCCTCGGCCTTCTCGGCGTGGGCCGGGGTCTTGCCGAGCGGGCACTCCAGGAAGTCGATCCCCTTGGCTTCGGCCGCATCCGATAGCTTGCGGGCGGTTCCGGGGTCGATGGTGCTGACGTCGATGTAAGTGGCGCCTTTTCGCATCTTGGCGAGAAGGCCCTTGTCGCCCAGCATGACGGACTCCAGGTGCTGGGGCAGCGGCAGGCTGGTGAACACCACGTCGGCTCCAGCCAGCTCTTCGATTTTCGTTGCGGCCCGTCCGGTGGTTCCGGCGGCCAGGGTGGCCTTCACAGCCTCGGGGTTGAGGTCGAACACCCACACGTTCTTCTTGGCGCGAATCAGATTGCGGGCAAGCCCGCCACCCATCTGGCCGACGCCGATGAATCCGAATTGCATGACAGCCCTCCTTGGGTTGAGTCCCTGGGGTGCGGAGCTATATGGTCAGACTCCGGTGATCACCTGCCGCGGACCGTTAGCATGAACAGCGATCGACCCGATGCCACCGGGAGAAGCTCGTTCGAAACTTCTCCCGGCGGCGACGGTTCATCACGCGCTTTCGTACAGCTTGGTCAGGACGAACTCCTCGTGCCCGAGCACTTCCTGGGCCGTGAGCCGGCCGTTGCAGGTGCGGATCAGCATCTGCAAAAGGTTGTCGCCGGACTGGTCAAGCGTCATCTCCCCGCGCAGGATGGCCGAGCAGTCGTAGTCGACGTGCTCGCTCATGGTCTTGGCGGTCAGCGGGTTGGCGGTCAGCTTGATCACCGGCTCGATCGGGTTGCCGATGATGTTGCCCTGGCCGGTGGGGAAGAAGTGCGCCACGAACCCGGCCGCCGCCCACAGGGTCACGGCTTCGGCCGCGGCGCTGGAGGTGTCCATGAACCAGAGGCCCGGGCCGGTGGGGGCCTCGGCCTTGTCCAGGACGCCGACATACTTTGCCTTCTTGCCGATCTTCTGCAGGTTGCCGAAGGCCTTCTCCTCGATGGTGGTCAACCCGCCGCGGATGTTGCCCTTGGTGGGCTGGGAGCCGGAGAGATCGTCGGTCTTGTTGTCGTCGATCATCTTCTGGTAGGCGTTGAAGGTGGCCATGAACTGCTCGCCGACCTTGCG
>JALOPD010000562.1 GCA_025454075.1 Desulfobacterales bacterium
CGATTTCGTCCACGCCCTGATCGAGCTGCTCGGCGACGATATCGTAGACCGCCTGCGGGTCGATCCGGCCCTCGAAGCGGCAGCCGAACACGCACTGCAAGCCGCCGCGCACGGTGAGGCCGCACTGCTTGCCGATGCGCACCATCTCGGAAAACCGCTGCCGGGCCTCCGCCAGCGAGGCGTTGGCGTTCCTGCGGCTGTGGGTGTCGCTGGCCGAGATCGAGGCGGCCACGTGCGTGAGCCCGGCGTCGGCGGCGCGCTCGATCCCCTTCGCGTTCAGCACCAGGCCGCTGTAGACCACGCCGTCCACCTGGCGCAGCCCGGCGCACAGCGTTTCGGCGTCGGCCATTTGCGGGATCAACTTAGGGTTGACGAAGGAGGTCACCTGGACGCGCGTGACCCCGGCGGCGACCACGGCGTCGACCAGCTCCAATTTCTTTGCGGTCGGCAGGAAGACTGTCTCGCCCTGCAGACCGTCGCGCAGGCCCTGCTCCTCGATGACAACCTTTTCCGGACCGGTCCGCATGCGGTTTCCTTTATCGACCCCCGGTGCGCCCGGCGCCGACCGGAGGGTTCATTGGAGCTCCTATAGATGTACTGTTGTTATAACTTTTGTACATATGGGTGTCAACCCTTTTCTATCCGTGGCCCGGCGTCGCGTGCCCGGCCCGCGATCAGTTGGGCATGGAACGGGCGACGACGTGACAGGCTACCCGGTTATGAGATGACAACTCCAGCAGCAGCGGTTCCTCCGCGGCGCAGATGCCTTCCGCATACGGGCAGCGGGTGCGGAAGCGGCAGCCGGAAGGGGGGTGGATGGGGCTGGGGACCTCGCCCTTCAACACGATCTGCCTGCGCTCGATGGCCGGGTCCGGGATGGGGACCGCCGAAATCAGGGCCTCGGCGCAGGGGTGCAGGGGCCGGCGGAAAAGCTCCTGGGTCAGGGCCATCTGGACGATCTTGCCGAGATACATCACGGCCACGCGGTTGGAGATATGCTTGGCGACGCTCAAGTCGTAGGCGATGAAGAGATAGGCCAGCTGGAACTGGGCCTGCAGATCCTCCAGCAGGTTGATCACCTGAGCCTGGATAGACACGTCTAAAGCCGAGACCGGCTCGTCGCATACGATCAGCTTGGGATTCAACGCCAGCGCCCGTGCGATGCCGCCTTTGAGGTTTCACCGCGGGCATCGGTCGGGTATCGGAGCGACTGTCAACGGGCTCTGAGCACAACGCCAGGAAGCATTCGTCGCCTGCCGCTGCGGGATTATCCCGAAAACGATGCCAAATCTCAGTTTGACAGGCCAAACCAACATCGGATATCTCTAGCGTGTGAGCAGACCCCCACCACATCTCAGGAGGGAACCATGAAAATCTTTCTGGTTTTGATCGCGTTGTTGCTTTTCAGTGTCAATGCAATTGCGGTGGATGAGGTAGCCGATAAAGCCAACAGAGCAAAGTTTGAAAAAGAGTGTGCGGCTATGATTGCGCAGGGAGGGCCCTGTGCCGACGTACCAGTAGGCGGTGGCGGAAGAAGGGCGTGTGTGGCCAAACCGGAGAATCTTGAGAAAGCGACTCCCGCATGCAAGACGGTGATTGAGGAATGGAAGGAGTTGCAGAAGAAGTAATGCTACGGCGCGGACATTCCGCCGGTCATCGGAAGGCTAATTGGTTGACCTCGGGAACGGACGAATCGGCATCGAGCGGAGTTGCAGTCAGGTTGCTTCCGGGGTCTGCTCACATCGAGTATTTCATTACAGCCTGTCTCCAAGATCGGCTGGCCTGTGCTGGCTGCATCCGCTGGAGTTGAAGCGAGTTCCACACACCCGATCGAAGGGAGCCGTAAAATTGCATCGGAGTCCCCTGCGCCATTATGCACGGCGGCGAATGAATCAGCGCAATAAATATCTGTAAGCCCGCATCAGCGCTGAGTTTGCAATTGAAGCGTGCGCAATTGCTCACCGCCGTGCGTGACGATGTGGTTTATCAGCTTGCCCAAGTATTCCTCTGCAGGCGCTCCAGGGATTCCTTGATCCAGCCCAGTACAGCCGGATCGATCCGCGGCCCGTGGTGCCGGCCCCGATAACCGCTGCCTTTTTGAAGCTGTCGATCATTTTCTTCTTTCCGTTCATACTGTCTTGGGACCTCCTGCGGTGCACCTTTCGATCATTTTCTTCTTTCCGTTCATACTGTCTTGGGACCTCCTGCGGTGCACCTTTGGCCGCTGGTACCCTGGCGGCATCATAGTTGGCCAGTCCAATGGGGTTGCGCCGACCGGCGCAACTAATTCTTCGGCGAGGTCCTTCGGCTGGGTGAAGGTGTTTGGACTTCCCGCCGCTTGACTTAGGTCAATGCCGCCCGGGCCCGCATCGGCTAAGTTCGCTCGCATGCAGACCACCGACACCATCCGTATCGCCGCATCATCGGGGCACGCTCACCGGAGGCTCATCGCGGCCGTCGTCGAGCGCTCGGGCACCGACATCCGCCGCTGCTTTCACTGCCAGAGCTGCGGCGGCGGCTGCCCGGTCTCCCAGGCGATGACCTACCGGCCCAACGGGGTCATCCGGCTGCTCCAGCTCGGCCGCGGGCGCGAGGCCCTGGAGTCGTCGGACATCTGGTACTGCATCGGCTGCAACACCTGCTCGATGGCCTGCCCCCAGGCGATCGACATCGCCGCGTTCATGGACGTCATGCGCCAGATGGCGCTGGAAGAAGGCGTGCCCGTCGCCGAGCCCGACATCCTGGCCTTTCACCGCGAGGTGGTCGGCTCCATCCAGAGATACGGGCGCACGCACAAGCTGGAAATCATGATGCGCTACAAG
>JALOPD010000195.1 GCA_025454075.1 Desulfobacterales bacterium
GATGGTGGCCGCGGTCATGGACGAGGACACCGCCGGCATCATGGTGACCAACCCCAACACGCTCGGCCTCTTCGAAGAGAACATCAAGGCGGTCGCGGACATCGTGCACGCCAAGGGCGGCCTCGTCTACGGCGACGGCGCCAACATGAACGCCGTCCTGGGCAAGGTCGACATGGGCCGGATCGGGATCGACGTCCTGCACCTGAACCTGCACAAGACCTTCTCCACCCCGCACGGCGGCGGCGGACCGGGGGCCGGCCCGGTCTGCGTGCGCAAGCACCTGGAGCCGTTTTTGCCGGTGCCGCGGGTGGTCGTGGAAAACGGGGTCTTCCGCTGGTCGGAGGGCTTCCCCCTGTCCATCGGCAAGCTCCAGGCCTTCTGGGGCAACATGGGCATCCTCATCCGCGCCTACAGCTACATCATGAGCCTGGGGGCCAAGAACCTCGAGCGCGCAAGCGAGTTGGCGGTTTTGAACGCCAACTACATCAAGGAGCGGCTCAAGGGCACCTACCAGCTGGAGCACGACCGCATCTGCATGCACGAGTGCGTCTTCTCGGACAAGCTCCAGCAGGCGCACAAAGTGTCGACATTGGACATCGCCAAGCGCCTGATGGACTACGGCTTCCACCCGCCGACGATCTACTTCCCCCTCGTGGTGCCGGGCGCCATCATGATCGAGCCGACCGAGACGGAGTCCAAGGAGAACCTGGACCTCTTCGTCGCGTCCATGCAGGCGATCGCCGCCGAGGCCCGCGATAACCCGGAAGCGCTGCACCAGGCGCCCACCCGCTGCAAGCGCCGGAGACTGGACGAAACCGCCGCCGCCCGCAAGCCTTGCCTGTCGGGATAAGGCCAGTGCCTAAAGTGAGCTAAAATGCCTTAATTGCCTAAAATTGGAGAAGAGAAGTTACGAGTTGGGTGGGGCAGTTTACGAGTTGAAAGACAACGACAAGGTGAACAACAAGGGCTCTTGGGAGGAAGTAAGGCATGCTTTTTCCCGCTCGCGTCCGGAGAGCGGGAAAGATCCTGTCGATCCTGTAAATCCTGTCGGATATATTTGCCCTTGCTATCCGCTATGAGCTTCGACCGCATTTGGTTTGCGGCCCGCCTGGGACAAATCGCCTACCCGGACGCCTGGGACCTGCAGCTACGGCTGGTCGAGGCGCGGCAGGCGAACCGGCTAAAGCGGGACACCGTGCTGCTCCTCGAACACCCGCCGGTCTTCACCCTCGGCAAGCGCGGCGGACGCGAGAGTCTGCTCGTGCCCGAGGAAACGCTCGCACACCGCGGGATCCCGATCCTCCAGGTCGAGCGCGGCGGCAACATCACCTACCACGGCCCGGGCCAGCTGGTGGTCTACCCCATCGTGCACCTGCCGGGGGTGGGAATCGGCGTCGTGGACATGGTGGACCGGCTGGAAGAAGTCATGATCCGCACCTGCGGCGACTTCGGTGTCGCGGCCGGCCGCAACGCGCTCAACCGCGGGGCCTGGATCGGCATGAACAAGATCGGCAGCATCGGGCTTGCGGTGCGGCGCGGGGTGAGCTTTCACGGGCTCGCCCTGAACGTGGACCCGGACCTGACGCCGTTCGGGTTCGTCCAGCCCTGCGGCCTGCAGGGCGTGGGGGTCACCTCGATCGTGCGCGAGGCCGGCCGACCGGTGAAGATGGAAGAGGCGCTGGCTTCGACCGAACGCAACATCGAAGCGGTTTTCGGCGTCCGCCTGGAATCGGTGGCAGTCGGTGAACTACTGAAGAAAGCTGCTTTTCAATTTTAGGCATTTTAGGCATTTCAGCTCACTTTAGGCATTCCAAACATGACCCAATCCCCTCCCTCTTCCCGCAAACCCGCCTGGCTCAAGCGCCGCCTGCCGGCCGGCGAGGCCTTCAACCAGGTGCGTGAACTGATCGAGGCGGGCCGGCTCCACACCGTCTGCCAGGAAGCCAAGTGCCCAAACATCTGGGAGTGCTATTCCCACCGCACAGCGACCTTCCTCATCATGGGCGGCCGCTGCACCCGCAACTGCCGCTTCTGTTCGGTGAGCCCCGGCCTTCCCGAACCGCTCGACCCGGATGAACCGGAGCGCGTCGCCGAGGCCGTCGAGCGCATGGGGCTGAGATACGCCGTGGTCACCTCCGTCACCCGGGACGACCTGCCGGACGGCGGGGCCGGGCATTTCGCGGCGACCCTTCATGAAATCCGGCGCCGGGCGCCGGGCGTGCAGATCGAGGTGCTGATCCCCGACTTTCAGGGGAACCCCGCCGCGCTCGACGTTGTCCTGCGTGCCCGGCCCGACGTCCTCAACCACAACATCGAAACCGTCCCGCGGCTTTACCCACGGGTCCGGCCCCAGGCCGATTACCGCCGCTCGCTGGAGCTGCTGCGCCGCGCCGGGGAGATCGCCCCGGGGACCCCGACCAAATCCGGCCTGATGCTGGGCCTGGGCGAACGCCCGGAGGAGATCCGGCAGACGCTGCTGGACCTGCGTGCGGCCGGCTGCCGCATCCTCACCCTCGGCCAGTACCTCCAGCCGTCGCCGGAGCACCTGCCGGTGGAGGCCTACGTCCCCCCCGACGACTTCGAGAACTGGCGCAGGGACGCGCTGGAGATGGGGTTCTCCGAAGTCGCCAGCGCCCCCTTCGTGCGCAGCTCCTACCACGCCAAGGAGTCCTTCAACGCGTTGAAGCGTTAGCACATGGGCACGTTGCTCGCGTTTGGGCGCTGCTCGCGTTGGTGGCGTTCCTTGCGTTGTTGGTCAGAAGACAGGAGCGTCTCGCGGGCCTGAAGCCGACAGATGCCACGCCCGCTTTTTGAACGCATCTGCTTGCGTTTCCGGCGCCCATCGCATAAAAGTTCAAACTCTCGAAACCGGCTTTGCGAACGCGAGCACCGCCCGAACGCAAGTAACGCAAGTAACGCGAGCAACACCATGAACGCAAGCAACGCGAATCCGCTGATCTGGGCCGAAGTCGACCTGGGCGCCGTCGCCCACAACGTCCGCGAGCTGCGACGCTGCGCCGACCCGAGGGCCAAGGTGATGGCCGTCGTCAAGGCCGACGGCTACGGCCACGGCGCCGTCGAGGTCGCGCGCACGGCGCTCGCCAACGGCGCCGAGTGGCTGGGGGTCGCCCGCCTGCCGGAAGCGGTCCCCCTACGGGAGGCCGGGTTCGACGTGCCGATCCTGGTGTTCGGCTACACCCCGCCGGCCGAGGCCGGCCGCCTGATCGACCTCGACCTACGTCAGTCCGTCTACTCGGCGGCCGCCGCCCGCGCCTACTCGGCCGTCGCCGCCGCGCTCGGCCAACGCATACGGGTGCACCTGAAGGTGGACACGGGCATGGGCCGGCTCGGGATGGTGCCGGCGACCCTCTCCGGAAAAACGCCGGGCCATGCCGTGGGGGAGGATTTCATCCGCGAGGCGACGGCCATCGCACGTCTCCCCGGCCTTGAGACGGAAGGCATCTTCACCCACTTCGCCGCCTCGGACAGCGCCGACACCTCCTACGCCGAACGCCAACTGTCCCTGTTCCTCGAAGTGCTGGCGGCGCTGCGAGCGGCCGGCCTGGAGTTCGCGCTCCGGCACGCCGCCAACAGCGCCGCCGTCATCGCACTGCCGGCGTCGCACCTGGACCTGGTCCGGCCGGGGATCGCGCTCTACGGGCTCAAGCCTTCCGACGAAGTCGACCTCGCCGCCGTTTCTCTTAAACCGGCCATGGCGCTCAAGACCCGCATCATCCACCTGAAACCGGTCCCGGCCGGAACCTGCATCAGCTACGGGATGACCTATCGCACCCCGTCCCCGACCGTCATCGCCACCGTCCCCGCCGGCTACGCCGACGGCTTCCGGCGGCTCTTCTCCTCAAGGGGGGAGATGCTGGTGGGCGGCCGGCGCGTGCCCGTCGTCGGCCGGGTGTGCATGGACCTGACCATGCTGGACGTGGGATCGGTCCCCGGCGTTCGGGTCGAGGACGAGGTCGTCGTCTTCGGCCGGCAGGGGGGTGCGTCCATCTCGGCGGACGACCTCGCCCGGGCGCTCGGCACCATCAACTACGAAATCGTCTGCGACCTCACCGCCCGCGTGCCGAGGGTTTATCTGAAGAATTAGGGATTCCGCATCATGCGAAAAACGCTTTATTGGATCGTAATCGGCCTTCGAGTGATTTCGCCGTCGGTTGCACTGGCGGCGACCCTCCTCCACGATGACTTCGACGGGGACCGGGTGAGTTCCTGCCAGTGGCACATCCCAACCTGGGTGTCGCCAACGGACGGGACCGTCGTCGGCCACACCCAGTTCAGATATACTCAAAACGCTTCGCTCCCGGCGGCCCGGAACGGCAATGCGATGATCGCAGTTGAGACTTACAATCCAACCGCGTCTTCTTTCTTGGGCACGGATTTAAGAAGCAATCAGTCGTTCGATTTGGGCAAAGGGATCCACGTGACCGTGCGCGCTAAAATGAATACGACCACGCCGGGCATCGTCGGCGGCATCTTCTTGTATAGCCTCAAACCGGGTAGCACGACCTACCATGATGAGATCGATTTCGAACTTCTCACCAATCTGCCCAACGGCGCACAAACCAACATCTATGGCAATGAAAAGCTGGGCACCGGGCACGTACAATTCGTGCCCTATGCTTCCGGGTCGATCACCGACTACCACACCTACGAAATCAAGTGGGAGCCCCACCAGGTGTCCTGGTTTATCGATGGCCATCTCGTCCGGACAGACACCCGTCATGTGCCGACCGGACCTATGAATTTTCACCTCAACATCTGGGTGCCCGATCCGGGGTGGCCTGAAGCGTATGACCCCAATTTAAAACCCGCGACATCGGCAAGTTCCAACCAGGTTTTTACGATGAGCGTCGACTCGGTCCATATCCGATCCATTGCACCGCCGCCGGAGGCGTCCGGCGTGGCGCCCATCCCGCCGTTTCGGCTCTCGGGCAACACCCCATAGAAACCGGCTGAAATGAGTGAGGTCTCCGCAGGACGAGCGCGGGCCGGCCAAAACCGGCACCGGGAGCGGGAGGGGAATTTCTGCGCCGGCTTATTTCGTTTGACCTCGCGGCCAAGTCTTTATATTACTCCGGCAATAAAACAGGTGCAGCTTAAGCCGATGCCGGGTGGAGCGGGGTGCCCGCCGCGGCGAGCCGCAACCCATTTTTCAGGCGGTGCGGCGGCACTCGAACCCTGGAACCCTTGGACCCATCGACCATGCGTGAAATCGTTCTGATCAACATCACCGGCAAGGACAAGCCCGGGCTCACCGCCCGCCTGACCGAGACCCTGGCCGCCTACGGCACCACCATCCTGGACATGGGCCAGGCCGTAATCCACGACTTCCTGTCTCTCGGCATCCTGATCGAAATCCCGGACGAGTCCAAGTCCGCCTCGGTGCTCAAGGACATCCTGTTTGCCGCCCACAAACTGGGCATCCAGGCGCAGTTCACCGCCATCGACGAGGAGCGCTACGAGGTCTGGGTCAACCAGCAGGGCAAGGAGCGCCGCATCATCACCATGCTCGGCCGCAAGATCAGCGCCGGGCAGATCCACCAGGTCGCGCGGGCCATGGCGGACAACGGGCTGAACATCGAGGTGATCACGCGCCTCTCCGGCCGGATTTCCCTCGTTAGCGCGCAGGCCAGCCCCAAGGCCTGCATCCAGATGAGCGTCTCCGGCCGGCTCGCCGACCCCGACGCCCTGCGCAGCCGGCTGCTGGCGATATCGGAGCAGACCGGGGTCGACATCTCCTTCCACGTCGACAACCTCTACAGCCAGAACCGGCGCCTGGTGGTCTTCGACATGGACTCCACCCTGGTGCAGGCGGAGGTGATCAACCTCCTGGCCGGACGGGCCGGCGCCGGGGAGCCGGTCGCCCGGATCACCGAGGCCGCCATGAACGGCCAGCTGGACTTCAAGGAGAGCCTGACCCGGCGGGTCGCGCACCTGAAAGGGCTTCCGGAAACGGTGCTCGAGGAAGTGGCGGAGGGCCTCCGGCTGACCGACGGGGCCGAGCGCGTCGTCACCACCCTCAAGGGCCTCGGCTACAAGCTGGGGATCATCTCCGGCGGGTTCGATTACTTCGGAAAGTATTTCCAGGCGAGACTGGGGCTGGACTATGTCTTTGCCAATCAACTGGAGGCGGTCGACGGCAAACTGACGGGCAGGCTCAAGGGCGATATCATCGACGGTCCGAAGAAAGCGGAGATCCTCAGGACACTCGCCATGGTGGAGAACATCAGCCTGGAGCAGACCATCGCCGTCGGCGACGGCGCCAACGACCTGCCCATGCTGCACGCCGCCGGCCTGGGGGTGGCCTTCCACGCCAAACCCATCGTCCGCGCCAACGCGGACCGGTCGATCTCCAGCGTCGGCCTCGACGGACTGCTTTACCTGATGGGGATCAGCGAGCGCGAGATCCGGCAAGCCTGAATTACGCCGACGCCTCGTTTAAGGCTTCATTTTTTTCCCGGGCGATCAGCATGTAGATGGAGGGCACGACGAACAGCGTGAAGAACGTGCCCACGGCCATGCCGCCGACGAGCACCAACCCGATGGAGTTGCGCGCAGCGGCGCCGGCGCCCGTCACCAGAACCAGCGGGAAGTGGCCGGCAATCGTGGCCGCCGTGGTCATCAAAATCGGCCGCAGCCGGGTCATGGCGGCCTCGCGCACGGCGGCGCGCTTGGAGCGGCCCTGCTCCTGGAGCGCATTGGCGAACTCGACGATCAGGATCCC
>JALOPD010000563.1 GCA_025454075.1 Desulfobacterales bacterium
CCCAGGAGATCTTCGCCTTCTACCGCAGCCGGGGCATCGAAAACGTCTACACCTCGGTCCGCTGGGACTCGACGGATATGCTGTCCTTCTTCAAGACCCTCGGTTTCGACCGCAGCAACTTCATCAACCTGCGCAAGGTCCTGAAATAATCGTCCCCCGCCATGGCGGGGGACAATTATTTAATCAAACGGCAATCAACGGCTCTCCTCTTTGGACGGATCATTCCGGCGACGGCCGTTTCCCGCCTCTGAGGCAAAAGTCGTAGGCGAACAGGGCCGCGCCCGCGGCGCCGGCGATCTGGGTGTCCCAGGCCGTCTGCATGCGTTCGAGGCCGATCCTCTTCATCAGCCGGTCCATGACCCCGCGGTTCTTGGCCATGCCGCCGGTTACGGCAAAACCGGGTTTCACCCCGATGCGCCGCACCAGCGCGTAGATGCGCGCGGCCATGGCCTGGCAGTAGGCGGCCAGCACCGCTTCGCGGCTCCAGCCCTTGCGCAGCAGGCCGATCGCCTCCGACTTGGCATAGACGACGCAGGTGTTGGTGACCGCAGCGGGTTCGGCGCCCTGGAACGCGAAGGAGCGGTCGCCGACGTCGGTGACGGGCACTCCGAGCAGGTCGGCAAAGACCTCCATGCCCCGGCCGGTGCCAGCCGCGCATTTGTCGTTCATCAGAAAATTCGTGACCCTGCCCTTCGCGTCGCACTGGATGCACTTGATGTCCTGCCCGCCGATGTCGAGCACCGTGCGCACGTCGGGGCCATAGAGGTAGTTCGCGCCGCGGGCATGGCAGGCGATCTCGGTGATGGTGCGCTCCGCGAAGGGCACGTTGACGCGGCCGTAGCCCGTCCCGACGCAGCCGTCCAGACGGCCCGCGGGCATGCCGACGGCGTCCAGGGCGGCCGCGAGCGCGCGCCGGGCGCTGCCCGAGCTGTCGCCCCCGGTTCGCAGGTTGCTGTAGCCCAGGATCCGCCCGTCGGCCACCAGGACCGCCTGGGAGCTGACGGAGCCCACGTCGACGCCGACCGTGATGCAGCGCGCCGTGCGCCAGGCGAGGTCGGGATCTCTCCAGGCGGACTCGGTCCAGCGCCAGAAGTCAGGTTTCTTCTCCGCGGTCATCGGACGCTTCTCCCGCGCCGCGCGTGCGCACGGCGGAACTGGCTCACAACGGCCCTTCGGCCGCGCAAAGGGCCGCCCCCGCGGCGGCGCCGAACTCGGGCTCGGGCGGCGCCAGCACCTGCTGCACCTTCAACTGCCTCCCCAGGCAGGCCAGCAGGCCGGCGCTGCGTGCCGGGCCCCCGATCAGCGCCACGTCCCCCTGGACGCCGACGCGCCGGATGATGGCGGCGATCCGGCCGGCGATGCAATCGAATACGGCCCGGCTGATATCGGCCCTGGGGACATTGGAATGAATCAGGCCGATGACTTCGGATTCGGCGAAGATCGCGCACTGCGCATTGATGCGGACCTCCCGTTCGGAGATCGAGCCGAGCGCGTCCATTTCCTCGACGCTGACATCGAGCGCCCGGGCCATGGCCTCGATAAAGGCCCCGGCGCCGGCCGCGCACTTCTCGTTGACGGCGAAATCCACCGGTCGGCCCAGGTCGTCCAGCCTGGCCGCCCGCCCCTCCTCGGCGCCGATATCGGCCACGGTGCGCGCACCCGGGAAGAAAAAAAAGGCGCCCCGGGCCATGGCCTTGATCTCGCTTACCGCGCCGTCGGCGACCCTGACGGCGTTCCGGCCCGAGCCGGTCGCGAAGATCCGCTGAATCGCCTGACGCGCAATGCCGGCCTGCCGCAGGGCCGCGGCCAGGGAGTCTTCGACGGCTTTGTCCTGGTCGAACCCGGTCGGCGCCATGGCCGCAGCGATGATCGTTCGGTCATTCAGAATTGCGGTCTTGGTGTTCTTCGCGCCGCAATCAATTCCAGCCGTGATCATGGCCAATCTCGACTCTCAGCGGAAACGTTCGAAAGACGCCTCGATTTCATGCCTGAATACTGCCCCCGCGAAAATGGCGCTGGAACTTTCTTGTGCGGCTTGCATCATGTGCCGCACGTAATCCGGCCGAACCCCGTTTTCCCAGCGCGGATAGCCGCCGCGCCAGACGTAGTCCAGAAGCTCATGAAACCCCGGCCGGCTGAAGCGGTAATCACCGATCGGCTCAAGCAGGATCGGCCTTGTCTTCCAGCCGCCCGGCTTCTGTATGAACCCCGACGGTTCCTCAGGAAACGGAAACCGTTGGTAGACCTCACCGATGAAACCCGTATAACGGGTTCCCTCGATGGCACCCATGAGGTCGCCGATTGCTGCGGGCGGTTCGATGAGCCAGGCCGGCTTCAGAAGGCAGGACTCAGAATCTCCCGCGGCCATCGTTATGATGAGGCTGCAAAAGTCAGCGGCAAAGAAGAAAGTGCGATCGAGCAGGAGCAGGTCCGATTCGATGTTGAAGAACCCGAAGGCGACGGTTCCGTGGCTCAAAGATTCAAACGCGAGTGGCATAGTTTGAAGTCGGAAGTCGGAAGGTGGAAGGCGGAAAAAGGAAAGGAAATTAACCTACTATGCCGGAGGATGCGGATTGGCGATTTTTTCCGCCTTCCGCATTCCCCCTTCAACCTTCACTTTCCCCCTTCCGCCTTCCGCATTCCACCCTCATTCAGTCGTCATATAAAACCGCCACTTGCAGATCGCCCCCTCCTGGCGCGGGTCGGGGGGAGCGAACAGGCAGCGGGTTTCGATGCGCGGGTCGATCTGCCGCGCGAAGCTGCTGAACTCGCGGCGGTGCATCTCGCGGCAGTTGTATTCCTCGAGCCCGCGCCGCGTGCGGGCCTCCTGGGTGGGGCAGGACGGCACGGTGATCAGCACATCGTCAGGCGTCTCGGCGATGCGGTAATCCACCAGGATGCACCAGGGCCAGTAGCGCAGCGCGGCCACGAAGCCCTTCAACCCGCGTTCGCCGATCTCGAAGCGTTTTACCAGATCCTTGGCGGCCATGGCCGCGATGCGCTCCCACACCTTTTCGTTCAAGCGGTCGGCCGTGGGCTCGTCGAAACGCTCGGCGACGTTGAGATACCAGAAGGAATCCATCACCCGGTAATGCCACAGGAGAAAACGGATGTACTGCCTGAGCTGCGGCGCGTCCATCGCCTCGAAAATGGAAAGGTTCATCTCGATCCGCCTCCGGGCCGTTCGGCCTTATGGGGTTTCCGGGAGCCGCTTGACCTGCAGCAGCCGCGGCAGAAG
>JALOPD010000564.1 GCA_025454075.1 Desulfobacterales bacterium
TGCGGGCCGGCGGGCGATTCATGGAGACGCCGGACGGCGGTTCGGCCTGAGGATCAAGCTTCCGGAATAACGGGGTTTTGACCATGCATGTGTACATCGCATCGCGCTACGACCAGTTTTTGTGGGACCTCGAGACCCTCGTCAATGTGGACAGCGGCAGCGGTTACGCGCCGGGGCTTGCGACGGTCGCACGGTTCTTCCGGGAGCGCTTTGAACGGCTCGGATGGCATGCGCGGGCGCTTGAATTCGACGGCGGGTCGGCGCCCTGCCTGGAGGTCGCCAACCGCCAAGGCCTTCCGGCGGATGAACGCTTCGATTTCCTGTTTTTAGGTCACATGGACACCGTCTTTCCTGTGGGAACGGCGGCGCACCGTCCCTTCAGCATCCGCGACGGCCGGGCGTGGGGCCCCGGGGTCTGCGACATGAAGGGCGGGCTCGTGACCATGCTGCACGCGGCGGAAGCGATCGAGCAGGCCGGCTTTGCCGGGGATCTTTCCATCGGTATCGCCTTCAACAGCGACGAGGAGATCGGCTCGCCACCGGCCAGCGGGTGCTGCAGCGCAAGGGAGTGGCCGACTTCGAGGTGCTCTGCCGCGGCCGGGCCGCCCATGCCGGCGTGGAACCCGAGAAGGGCGCCAACGCCGTGCTGGAGCTCGCCCGCCAGGTGCTGGCGGTGACCCGTTTTGCGCGGCCTGAAGCCGGCACCACGGTCAGCGTGACCACCATTGCAGGCGGCACGGCGGGCAATGTGATTCCAGACTTCGCCCGGGCCGGGTTCGATATCCGGATCGCCAGCCTGGATGAGGCCCGGCGCATCGAGGCCTGTTTCCGGAACCTTTCCGCCAGCGGTCAGGCCGACGGCGTGCGGGTGGAGGTGCGGGGTGAAATCAACCGCATGCCCATGGTGCCTTCCGAAGGGACCTGGCGGCTGTGGGAGCAGATCGCCCGCATCGGCGAGGGGCTGGGCCTTGAAATGACGCTCATCAGCACCGGCGGAGGGTCGGACGGCAATTTCACGGCCGCCATGGGGATCCCCACCATCGACGCCATGGGCCCCCGCGGCGGCCACGCCCACAGCGCGGACGAATACCTGGAGCTCGACAGCGTGGTTCCCAACACCCGCCTGATCTGCGAGATTCTCAGGGCGGCGGCTGAAAAACGGCTGCCGTGAGGCCGGATGAACGGGGCGGGCCTTTTACGGACTCTGCCCTTTTTTTATTTCAGTCCGAGACGTCGCGAACCTGCTAAGGACGTTGCTTGGGGGCCGCAATCCGCTTCATGAATCCCGCGACCACACCTGCCGCTGTCAGCAAGAGGAGAATAAACAGGAAGGCCAGCGAATAGCTGCCGGTGGCATCGAAGAGGGCGCCGGCCGCATAGGGCGCTACGGAGCTGATCAACTGGCCTGCGGCGGTGGTAATGCCGATCAGCTCGCCCAGAGAACGCATGCCGAAGATCTCGGGGATCACCCCCATCTGGGCCGCTACCCGCATCCCGTGAAAGAGGCCGTAAGAGAAGGCAAAGAGGTGCAGCATCCAGATGTCCCGCAGCCACCAGAGGCAGAGCATGGAGGCGGCCGTCCCAAAATAGGCCAACGAGAGCAGGCGGCACCATCCCAGCCGGGCGGATAAAAGACCGGACAAAAGCCTTCCTGGGATGGAAAACCCGCCCATGAGGCCGAGTGCCGCTGCGGCGGCGGATGGGGAAATGCCCTCGTCGGTGGCGTAGGGGACCATGTGCGCGGAGATGACCTGGAAGGCGAATATGCCGACGACGACGACGAAAACCAGGGCTGCAAAGGCCCATGAAGCATAGCGCCGGTTCCCGGCGGAGATGAGACCCCCGGGACGCAGCTCCGCTGTTTCGGGGCCTCCGGCCATGGCCCGCAAGCTGCTGGGGACCGATCTGAGGACGAACGTTGCCCCCCCGACGACCATCCCGAAGAGAATCCCGAGCAATAAAAAAGTGGTCCTCCAGCCGTAATTCTGAATCAGGAAATTGATGAGAGGAGCGAAGATCAGCGCGCCCGCTCCTACGCCGGAGATGACAATGCCGAGGGCTATCCCGGCATCCTTCTTCCCGTAGAACCAGCGTTGAACGACGGTATTGGGAACCGCCCAAGTGGCCCCGGAGCCCAGGCCCACAATGAAGAGAAACGCGCGGAAGTGGTTGATCGCGCCGCCCAGGCTGCAGAGGCAGAGGCCCGCAACGATCAGCAGGGCGCTGACCAACAGGACGGGCTGCGGATTGAACCGGTCGACCAGCCGGCCGCTGGCAATGACCGATATGGAGTATCCCATCAGAAAGGCCGTAAAGATGGAGGAGACCACAGCCCGGCTCCAGCCGAATTCCTGCTGGATCGGCTTGAAGAACACACCGAAGGTCCAGAAGGTTTCCCCGAGGGTGAGGGTCAGGAAAAAACAGGCCCCGACGATCAGCCAGCCTTGGAGCCGGTGCTGTCGCGCGAGCGTCCCCTCCGGGGAGGGGTTGAGGGACGAGATGGGTTCAGTCACCG
>JALOPD010000565.1 GCA_025454075.1 Desulfobacterales bacterium
CTACCCCAAGCAGACTCTCTGGCTGCGCCTCGATCTTCCCCATCTGCGCGAGACCCGGGCGGATGCGGTGGCCGACACCACCTGGGTGGTGCGCAAGCGATTCGGCGAGCCGCCCATCCTGCTCCCGCCGCATGAACGCTACATCGAACGGGTCGACCGCGAACGGCGGCAATGCATGCAGGACAACCTGGACTGGCTCGGAGCCAATCCGGTGGCGTTGGAACGCATCGTTCTGCATCACCGCCATTACCGCTACCCGTTCATCCCGGACCTGGATGCCGATGCCGGCCTTTACCAGAACGGTTTCTTCAGTCGGGCGGACGAGGCCTTGTGCCGCGATTTCCACGCCGCCGAGCTGCCCGGTAAGATCGCCATTGCCGAACACTTCGCCGGGCGCGAGGCCCGCCTGCTCGCCGCGCGGCTGCTGTTCCGGAACTTTGCGTCCGATCTGCCCGAGCGGTGGAGGCACGAGTCGGACACGTTTTACGAGGGCATCCAACGCGGGGAGCCGGCGCTGGACTTCACCGGCACCCCCCGGCGCAGCGCGCGAGCGGGGCTGCAGGAGCTCGGCGAACTGCGATCGGCCGCCGGGCTCGATGCCGACCAGCTCGGACGGCTGGAAGAGATGGAGGGCTTCATCCGCCAGCATTTCAATGCCGTCGCCGGGGAGGAGCGATGAGCGCCGCCCGGCCGGCGCTTGACCGTCTGAAGCGCCAATGGGCGGCGCTCGCCGCGCTCACCGGATTTTTGGCCGCTGCTGTCGCCAGCCTCATCCTGATGCGTGTCGGGCCGGATGCCGCCCTTCGCTGGAGCCCTCCGGTCGTCATCGGGCTGGTCTGGTTTTTCATGCGCCTGAGAAAGTCCCTGACGCTCAATCACCCGCCCGACGCCCCTGACCTCTACCCCGGCCTCGGGGCCGCCAACCTGGTCACCGTCCTGCGGGCGACCCTGACGGCGTCGCTGGCCGGATTCCTGTTCCTGGATCCGGCTCGGGAGACGAATGACCTTCTGGAGTGGGCGCCGGGGACGGTCTACCTGGCGGCGGTGGCGCTGGATGCCGCCGACGGCCGGATCGCGCGGCGCCTGCAGACCGTCACGCGCCTGGGGGCCTACCTCGACACGCACGTCGACGCCCTCGGCCTGCTGTTCGCCGGACTGCTGCTGGTCAAGAGCGCCAAGGCCCCCTGGCCGTATCTGGGCGTCGGGCTCGGCGTTTACATCCTGCAGGCCGCCGTTGGTCTGCGCCGGAGAGCCGGACGCGCGGTCGGGCGGGTGGCGCCGCGGCCTGGCGCCCGTTGGGTGGCCGGGTGCGAAATGGCCTTCGCCGCACTGGCGCTGCTGCCGGTCTTCGGCCCGGAGGCCACCCGGCCGGCGTCATGGATCATGACCCTGGCGCTGGCCGTCAGCCTCGGCCTGGACTGGTGCATCGTCTGCGGCCATGCCGCCGAGGACGGAAGCGCGCTGGCGCACCGGCTGGGCGCTGACGCTGGGTGCAGGCCCGACCGCGGCCGGCTGGGGCGCGACGCCGTCGTTTACCATCCTGGTGCTCGCGGCCGTCACCCTCTGTGTGTTGGGGGTTGCGACCCGCGCGGCCGCAATGCTATTAAGCCTGCTGGGCGCGTTATGGCTGATCCCGTCCATGCCGGGAAGCACCGCCGCGGCCACCTTGATGGCAACCCTGTCTCTGATGCTGACGGGTGCCGGCCATCCGCGGTTGCGGCCGCCGGAAGACAGGTTATGGAAATAGTTCGCCCGGATTCACCCGACCCCCGACCCCGCATTCGCGGGCTGCCGGACCTGAGAGCCCAGCTGGCGGCCGCGCCCGGTCTGCGCATCGACCGATGCCGCCCGTTCGTCGTGCTGAGCTATGCCCAGAGCATCGACGGCAGCATCGCCGGCCGCGACCGGGAACGGCTTCAGCTCAGCGGACCGGAATCCATGCACCTGACCTGCTCCGTAAAACACCTGCACGGCCCGAACCCGCATCCGATCGTGCTCGACACCCATCTGCGGACCCCCGCGTCCGCCCGACTGCTCCAACGCCCGGAGGCACGTCCGTGGCTGGTCCACGCCCCCGAAACCCAGCCTGAACGGATCCGCACCCTTCGCGAGGCCGGTGCGGAGCCGATCGCCTGCGCGACGGGCGCCGACGGACGAATCGACCTGGCGGCGTTCATGCGCTGGCTGGCCGGACGCGGTGTCAACAGCGTCATGGTGGAAGGCGGCGCCCGGGTGATCACCAGCTTCATCCGCCTGCAGTTGGCCGATGTCATCGTCGTCACCATCAGCCCGCGGCTGGTGGGCCCTGGGACGGGATCTCGTCGTATGGGGCCGTCCGCGCTGGGCCAGCGCATGAAGCGCACCGTCGTCGTCTTCCAGCGCCCGTTCCAGATCGGTGTGGAACAGGAGGACCTGCCGCCGCCGGGGGCGGGGGAAGTCGCCGTCCAAGCGTGCGCGTCGGCGATCAGCACGGGCACGGAGATGCTGTGCTACCGCGGCCGGATCCCCGGCGATCTGCCGCTGGACGCTACGCTTTCAGCGCTGTCCGGGGCCGCGGGCTACCCGTTGCGCTACGGGTATGCCGCGGTCGGCCAAGTGACCGGGGTCGGGGCGCAGGCCCCCGACCGCCTCCTGGGCCGGCGCGTCTTCTGTTTCCATCCGCACGCCAGTCATTTTTGCGCCCATGCCATCGACGCGGTCCCGATTCCGGACGACATCGACGACCGCGACGCGCTGTTTCTGGCCGGCATGGAGACCGCCGTCACCCTGATGCTGGACGGGCGGCCGATGATCGGCGAGACGGCCGCCATCCTCGGTCAGGGTGTGGTGGGACTGCTCGCAACCGCGCTGCTCGCGCGTCACCCGCTACGCCGCCTGGTCACCGTCGACCCGATCCCGCGCCGCCGCGAGGCGTCGCTGGAAATGGGCGCCCATGTCGCCATGGATCCTGCGGAGGTCGACGCCATCGCATCGCCGCCGGGTTCCCAAGCCGCCGCAGCCGCGGCGGACCTGGCGTTCGAGCTTTCGGGCGATCCCTCCGCCCTGAACGCCGCCATTGCGCTGACGGGGTTCGGAGGCCGCATCGTCCTCGGCTCCTGGTACGGAACCGCTCCGGCCGCGCTCCATCTCGGAGGCCGCTTTCACCGCAGTCGCATTCGCCTGATCAGCAGCCAGGTGAGCACCCTGCCCACGCACGTCCTCGCCCGCTGGGATCGCGAGCGCCGCCAGCAGACCGCCTGGGAAATGATCCGCCTCACGCGGCCGTCCCGGCTCATCACCCACACCGTACCGGTCGCGCGTGCGGCGGAAGCCTATGACCTGCTGGATCGCCGCCCGGAGAAAACGCTCCAGGTCGTTCTGGCGTACTGAACCCGGCATCGATGCCGTGACGGAAAGGAGCCTCTAGCATGTACACCGTTGCCGTCCAGCGCGAGGTCATCGCGCAGCATTACCTGGTCGGCGGGGATTTCGGGCCGGAGAACCGGCCCCACTCCCACAGCTACCGCATCGAATGGCGCCTGGCCGGCGACCGCCTGGACGCTCACGGCTACCTGGCGGACATCGACGCGCTGACGGCCGGAATAGACGACGTCCTGGCCGGGATCCGCGACCGGACGCTGAACGAGTTGCCCGAGTTTCAGGGCCTTAACCCCAGCATCGAGCATTTCGCGCGCATCCTTTGCCGTTGTTTGCGGTCCCGGTTTTGCGATCCCCGCCTGCGCGAAGCCACCGTGACCATCTGGGAAAGCCCCGGCGCGTGGGCGGCCTACACCGAAACGATGTGATGCGCATCGGCCTGGTCATCTACGGCCGGCTCGATACTCTCACCGGCGGTTATCTCTACGACCGTCAACTGGTGGAGGCGCTGCGGGCGCGCGGACATCGGGTGGAGGTGATCCCGCTGAGCGTCAAGCCGTATGCGCTGCGCCTGCTCGACAACCTATCCGACCGGCGCGCGGGCCTGCCGGCCGGCCGCAGCTGGGATCTGATCCTGCAGGACGGGCTCTGCCATCCTTCCCTGATCGGCCTCAACCGCCGCATCCGCGCCGCCCGCGGGCCGGTGCTCGTCGCCATCGTGCATCAGGTCCTCTGCCGCCAGCCCCATGCCCGCGGTCTTGCGACCGCTTACGGCTGGGTGGAAAAAACCTATTTTCGAACATTGGACGGATTCCTGTTCACCAGCCGCTTCAACCGCGACGCGGCCCGGCCGCTGATCGGCCGGCAAGCCCCCCTGGCGGTGGTGCCCCCGGCCGGCGACCGGTTGGGGCGGATCCCATCCGA
>JALOPD010000196.1 GCA_025454075.1 Desulfobacterales bacterium
AGATCGGTCTTGGAGATGACCCCTCGCGCCGCCCCCTGGCCGTCGCAGACCAGGACGGCGCCGAAGCGATGGGCCGTCAGGCCTTCGATGACCTGCGCCAGCGAAGCGTCCTGCGTGAAGGACACGACCGCGGGGCTCATCACTTCCCGGACCTGCAGGCGCCTGCCTTCCTCCGCAGGTATCGCCCGGCCGCTTTTTCGAGCGGTGCTTTTGGGACAGGCCCGGCAATACCGGTAGAGCAGCGCCACCACATCGGTGTAGGAGAGCGTTCCGATCATCGTGGTGGCCTCGGCCCCGGTGACATACAGGCGGTGCACGCCATGGGCGCGCATGCGGTCCAGGGCGGACTCGATCGCATCGTCCGCAAAACAGGTGAGCGGCGGGCCGATCATGACGTCGCCGAGCGGGGTCGTGGTCGGAAGCCCCGCGTAATAGGCGCCGATGAGATCTGTTTTGGAAACCACGCCCCGGGGCCGCAGATCGGCGTCCATGGCCAGCAGCGCGTTGACCTTGAACTTGAGCAGGTGATGGATCCCCCGAGCGATCGAGGCCGTGACGGGCAGCTGGACGACCTGCCGCCGCATGGCTTCGTTTACCAGCATACCGCTCAGGACATGGCGTGGCTGCACGACCGGCATGGCGTCAGAAGAATTTTTTCAGCAGATGGTTGAACACGTCGGAGATATAGACGATGCCGATGATCGCCTGGCCTTCGACGACCGGCAGCCGGCGGATGTGCCGTTTGATCATCAGATCGGCGATGACCATGACATGCGCGCCCGGCCCGATGGTGACGACCTCGGCGGTCATGATGTCGGCGACGCGGATGGCCTTGACCCGCTCCAGCAGTTCGTCGAAGGCGTCCGCGAGCGGCAGGTCCTCCATCTCGCCCCACAGCCCGGCGTGCTTGGGCTTTACGAACAGCAGAATGTCGTACATCGACAGCATGCCCACCAGCCGGTTCCGTTCGTCGGTCACCATCAACCCGAAGATCTTCTTCTGCTCGGCGGTGCTGGCGGCATGAAAGGTCTTCACCGCCTCGGCGATGCTCTGGTCGGGCCGCAGGGTGTGGAAGCGGGTGTCCATGATATCGCGGGCGCGCATGCTACGCGGACCTCCTCGCGGGTGGCGATGCCGTCGGCGGGCGGCGGAAAGCGGACAGGCCTGGAGCGGCGGTCGAAGGCTCGGCCGGCGCCGGTTCACTGATTCGTTTAAGCGATATCCGACGGCAGGGCAAGCGTTTTCGGGCGCCGGGCCGGCCGTCAGCCCTTTAGCTCCGGGAAGTCTTCTTCGAAAAACTCCTGGGTACCGCGCCGGCTGGCGGTCCGCAGCCGCGCCTCGTTGGAGCGCAACTCCACGCGCCGGATCTTGCCGGAGATGGTCTTGGGCAGGTCCGAGAACTCCAGCCGGCGGATGCGCTTGTAGGGCGCCAGGCGCTGCCGCAGGAAAGCGAAGATGTCCTTGGCCAGCTCCGCGCCGGGCGAATAGCCGGTCCGCAGGATGACGAAGGCCTTGGGCACCGCCAAGCGCACCGGGTCGGGGCTGGGAACCACCGCGGACTCGGCCACCGCCGGATGCTCGATCAGCACGCTTTCCAGCTCGAAGGGGCTGATGCGGTAATCGGAGGCCTTGAAGACGTCGTCGGCCCGGCCGACGTAGGTCAGATACCCGTCCGAATCCCGGGCGGCCACGTCACCGGTATGGTAGAACCCGCTGCGCACCACGTCGGCGGTCTTGGTGTCGTCGCCGGCGTAGCCGGCCATGAGGCCGACCGGCCGGCGTTTCAGCACGAGGCAGATTTCGCCCTCGCCGACCACTTCATCGTCCGGGTTCAGCAGGACGCAGTCATATCCCGGCAGCGGCCGGCCCATGGAGCCCGGCTTCACCGTCTGGCCGGGCGTGTTGCCGACCTGGGCGGTGGTCTCGGTCTGGCCGTAGCCGTCCCGGATGGTAATCCCCCAGGCCTTCTTCACCTGGTCGATGACTTCGGGGTTGAGTGGCTCGCCGGCGCCGATCAGTTCTCTGATCTTCACTGGGTAGGCGGCCATCTTTTCCTGAATGAGCATGCGCCAGACGGTCGGCGGGGCGCACAGGGTCGTCACGCCGTACTTGACCAGCACCTCTAGGACGGCCTTGGCGTTGAACCGCGCATAGTTGTAGATGAACACGCAGGCGCCGGCGTTCCAGGGGGCGAAAAAGCAGCTCCAGGCGTGCTTGGCCCAACCCGGCGAGCTGATGTTGAGATGGATGTCGCCGGGCTGCAGGCCGATCCAGTACATCGTCGACAAGTGCCCCACCGGGTAGCTCTGATGCGTGTGGAGCACGAGCTTGGGTCGGCTGGTGGTGCCGGAGGTGAAATAAAGCAGCAGGGGCTCGTCCACGCGGGTCGGGCCGTCCGGAGAGAACACGGGGACATGCCGATACGCGTCCTCGAAAGCAGCCCAGCCGGCCGCGGCGCCGCCCACGCTCAGGCGGGTATAGCTTCCCGGGAGGGCCTCGAACTTGGCGGCGTTGGGAGCGCCGACGATGACGTGCTTCACCTGGCCGCGGTCCAGCCGGTCCCTGAGGTCATCGGGGGTCAGCAGGGTGGTGGCCGGAATGAGGACGGCGCCCAGCTTGATGGCGGCCAGCATGATATCCCAGAGCGCCGCCTCGTTGCCGAGCATGACCAGGATGCGGTCGCCGCGCCGGACGCCGGCGGAGCGCAGATAGTTGGCGACCCGGTTGGACCGTTCGGACATCTGGGAGAAGGAAAGCCTGGTTTCGCTGCCGTCTTCATCGACGACCCACAGCGCCGGACGCTCGTTGCCGGCGGCCATGGGATCGAAATACTCCAGCGCCCAGTTGAAATGCGTCAGTTCGGGCCATGCAAAACCCTGGTAGGCGGCGGTGTAGTCCGTTCGGTGCTTAAACAGGAAATCGCGTGCTTCCAGAAAGGTCTCTAGCGGCTGCGGTGCCATGGCTTTTCGTTCTCCTTGGGCCGATCGATTGCCGCCCGGGTCTGCCCCGGGCGTAAAGAAGGAGCCTCAATATCAGGAGTCCGGGAGCGCTGTCAAGAAACCGCGGCAAAGGATAAAATGCCTGGATTTTTGAAAAAAAGCTTGGCATCGATCCGCATAACATGTAGGTTTCCGGCAACCGTTGGAGGTCAAGAAGGATCATCCGGCACCGGCCACGCGGGAGGCATGGCGATCCATGGACCAGAAGATGCGCGAATGGCAGGGGCACGGGACGGTCCCGGTCTGGGATCTGCCCACTCGACTTTTCCACTGGCTGCTCGTGGCGCTGGTCGCCGCTTCCTTTGCAACCGGCAGGGCCGGCGGCAACGCCATGATCTATCACGAATGGTGCGGCGAGGCGATCCTGGCGCTTCTGATCTTCCGCATCGTCTGGGGCTTCATCGGCAGCGCTCCGTCGCGTTTCAGCGCCTTTCTGGCCGGCCCGTCAACCGTGTTTCGATATGCGCTGACGCTTCTCCGGCGCGACGAAGACCACCACCTCAGCCACAATCCCCTGGGCGGCTGGTCCGTAATGGCCATGCTGCTGGTCCTGCTGATCCAGGCCGGCACCGGTCTTTTCGCCAACGACGACATCTTCATCGAAGGGCCGCTTTACGAGTGGGTGAGCAAGGCGACCAGCGACCGGCTGACGTCCATCCACCACTTCAACCACGACGTCATCATGGTTCTGGTGGCCGTCCACGTCGCCGCCGTGCTGTTTCACCTTTTCTATAAGCAAGAAAACCTGATCCTGCCCATGATCACGGGCAGGAAACCCTGGAAGAGTTCTCCGAAGGCGGCGTTGACACCGGCCCCGATCTGGCAGGCCGCGCTGGCGGCGGTCGCTGCGGCGGTCGCGGTTTATCTGCTGGTGCAATAAAAAAGCCGGGGCAGGCCCGGCTTTTTTTATGGGCTGATTTCCTGAAGAACGCGTATCAAACCGAAATTCAGCAGCATCCGTCATTCCGGCGAACGCCGGAATCCCGTTGTTTCTGAATTTTCCGGACCCCGGCCTTCGCCGGGGGTACCGCCCAAGAGTCTTTTTGCTTTCTTGAAGTCGGCTTACTTGTTGCGGTAGGCGTCGTGGCAGGCCTTGCAGCTTCCGCCGGTCGTGCCGAACTGGGGTTTGATCGCGTTGATGTCCCCGCCCTTGGCCGCGGCCAGAAGCTTAACGACTTCCGCCTGGTTCGCCGCCGCCAGCTTCATGAAATCGTCTTTCTTCGTCAGCGCATCCGCTTTCATGCCGCTGCCCTTGTCGCTGCCGGGCGCCATGAACGCATCCCAGGGCAGCGGAATCAGGGTGGCCGCCACGTTGGCGTTTTTCTCAAAAGCGTCCTTGGCGTAAGGCACCTCGCCCTTGACCACCGCCCCCATCCGGGTGAAGTGGGTTCCGATCACCGACATGACGGACTGGCGGTACTTGACGGCATCCTCGGTCTTGGCGAACTGGGCGAAGGCCGCCCCGGCCGACAGACCGATCACTGCCACCACTGCCATCCACAGCATTTGTCTTTGCATGCGTCCCCCTTTCATTTGGCGGTTCGGTTGCATTGCCGATTCTAATGCGGCCCGCTTGACGATAACGGTTTTCAACTACCATGAATGAAATGGACCTTCAAGCGAGGCGGAGGGCGCCGGCCGCCTCGTGGATTCATGACCGGCGAGACAAGCGCTCCAGCTCGCTGCCGGCCAGCCGGAAGACCGTCCAGTCATCCATCGGCCGGGCGCCGAGCCGCTCGTAAAACGCAATGGCGCGCGTGTTCCAGTCCAGCACGGCCCATTCCAGGCGGCCGCAGCCGCGTTCCACCGCCAGGCGCGCCAGAAATGCCAGCACCTCGCGGCCGATACCCTTGCCCCGGAACTCGGGTCTGACAAACAGATCCTCGATGTAGATGCCCGGCCGCCCCAGAAAGGTCGAAAAGTTGTGAAAGAAGAGGGCGAACCCGGCCGGGTGCCCTTCATATTCGGCGATGAGCACCTCGGCCGCCCGCTGCCCGCCGAACAGGAACCTGCGCAGGGTGTCGGCATCGGCGACGACTTCGTGGGAAAGCTTCTCGAACTCGGCCAGCCCGCGGATCAGATCGAGGATCAACTCGGCATCCGCTTCACCGGCAAACCGAAGGAAGAGTCCTGCAAGCTTGGTGGCGATGGGGTCGGGCATCGGCTGATATTATAATGGCTGCGCGGTTCGGCGCTCAGATGGCGACCCGCCGGGCGTTGGAGTCCGGATACGGATATTCCATATGCTTCGCGGTGGCGCGGGCGATCGGCTCGCCGCAGTAGCGGGCCACTGTCTTGAGGGCCATGTCGATCCCGGCGGAAATTCCCGCCGAGGTCAGCACACGCCCGTCCTCGACCACATGCTGATCATATTCCACGGTGACGGACGGGAAGGAATCGCGCATCCAGTCGAGCGACTTCCAGTGGGTGGTGGCGTGCCGGCCGGCGAGCAGGCCGGCGAAACCGAGCAGCATGGACCCGGTGCAGACCGAGGTCAGGGTCTCCACCTCGGCGGCCCGCTGCCTCAGCCAGTCCAGCATGACGGGGTTTTTCAGCTCGCGGCGGGTACCCCAGCCGCCGGGGACCACCAGAATGTCCAGCCGAGGGCAGGACGGAAAGGAGTGGTCGGGTATCACCCTCATCCCGCCGTGGGCGATCACCGGGCCGCTCTGCTCGGCCACCAGGATCACTTCGAACGGGGATGGCTCCTCGCGCCGTTTCGTCTCGTTCAGGCGCACGGCATTGAACACTTCGAAGGGCCCGCAGAAATCCAGGACTTCGATTTCGTCGAATAAAACGATTCCGACGCGTTTCCGGTCCACGGGGACCTCCTTTCAGCCGAGCTTCCCGTCATGGGACCGCGCGAACTGGGGCAGGTCGTCGGTGATATCGAAATAGTCGGCCTTCTGGGATACCCATATATGGCCCACCGTTTTCAGGCCGGTCGGCTCGTCCAGGGAGCCGGCGGCAACGGCGATGTTCGTCCCGCCGCCCCTGGGGTCCCAGAACAGGCTGGAGCCGCATTCGGCGCAGAACCCGCGGTGCACGTTGGGAGTCTCGTCGGTCACGGAGCGGAACCATTTCAGGCTTTCCGCCCTGGCCAGCACCAGCTGCTCGCGCTTCACGGACGTGTAGGCCCCGAGGTGGCCGTGAAACCGCCGGCACTTGCTGCAGTGGCAGTTAATGACGTCGCGCAGCGGTCCGCGGATCTCGTAGCGCACGGCTCCGCACAGGCAACCGCCAGTGGCCGGTGCGGCAACCAAAAAGGATTCACTCATACTCGTTCCGTCCTCCATTCCGTCCATTGTGGGCGGAACCGGTTACCCGTGGACCTGTTCGCCCGTGTCCGTTGATCACCAGACGGGCAGACGAACGCCTCACCCTAACCAGTTCACCTTCGGCGGCTTGCGGGACACGAGGCGCTGGTAGCGAAATTTGGGGTAGCCCACCATCACGGCCCCGAAGGCCTTGTGCTTGGCCGGAATTTTCAGGGCCTCGAACAGCGGCGGGTGGGCGTTGACGGCCGCATAGAAATACCCTGCCCAGCAGGATCCCAGGCCGAGCACCGGGGCATACAGCTCGAGGTAGCTCAGAGCGAGCGCCGTGTCCTCGGACCCGAAGCCCCAGTTCTTGTCGGCGTGGGCCACGATCACATGCGGCGCTCCGCGGCAGACGCGTTCGAAGCCCATGTCCCAGGCGGCCACCACCCGCGTG
>JALOPD010000197.1 GCA_025454075.1 Desulfobacterales bacterium
GGTGGAGGCGGACCGGCCGGGGCTCACCACCGCCGACGTCGGCGAGAAGATGGGCATTCACATGATGGCCACCGCCGAGGTGAACTACAAGGACGTGCGCGTGCCGGCCGCCAACCTGATCGGCAAGGAAGGGCGGGGGTTCTACCAGGTGCTCGAGTTCTTCGACGAAAGCCGGATTCTCGTCGCCGCCCAGGCCCTGGGGATCGCCCAGGGGGCCTTCGACCGGGCGCTCGCCTACGTGAAGGAGCGCCAGCAGTTCGGCAAGCGGATCGCCGATTTCCAAGTGACGCAGCACAAGCTGGCCGACATGGCCACCAAGATCGAGCTGGCCCGACTGATGACCTACAAGGCGGCCTGGAACTACGACCAGGGCCGCATCGACCCCAAACTCACCTCCATGGCCAAGATGTATGCCGCGCGCACGGCGGTCGAGGTGGCGGACGAGGCCATCCAGCTGCTCGGCGGCTACGGCTACATGACCGAATACGAGGTGGAGCGCTTCTACCGCGACGCCAAGATCACCGAGATATACGAGGGCACCAAGGAGATCCAGAAGAACACGATCGCCAGCGCAGTGCTGGGCAAGCTGAAGTAACCATGAAAGGAAAACGACCATGATCGAGCAGCTGAAGAAAGCGTTGACCACGGGTGTCGGCTTGGCCCTGAAAACCTGGACGGAAGTCGAAGCGGCGGGAAAGGAAATGGTCAAAAAGGCCCAGCTCTCCGAAAAAGATGCCGGCCAATTTTTGAAGAAGCTGAAGGAGAGCTACGAAAAGACCCAGAAGAAGATGGAGTCGCAGGTCGAACACCTGGTGAAGGACATCCTCAAGAAGGCCGACATTGCGACCAACGACGACGTGAAGGCGCTCAAGCGCGAGATCCAGACCCTTCGGAAAGAACTCAAGGCGGCCAAGGCCGGCAAGGCGTCGCCTGCCAAGGCCAAGCCGGCCGCCAAGGGCAAACCCAAAGCCAAGTCCGCCGCCTGAACGAATGGGGCTTCGGCTCCGGGCCGACCATGCTGAGCATCCGTAAAATCGGAGTCGTCAGCAGGACCTACCGCCATCTCAACCGCTACCGCCACATCCTTGCGGTGCTGCTGAAACACGGGTTCGGCGAAGTGGTGGAGTCGTTGCGGATCGACCAGTACCTCGAAGTCGGGCTGCAGTTGATTTCGAAAAAGAGAGGCCCGCGCGAGGAGCCCCTCACCCGGCCGCAGCGCCTGCGCAAGGCCCTGGAGGAGCTGGGCCCCACCTACATCAAGCTCGGCCAGGTGCTCTCCACCCGGCCGGACCTCATCCCGGTCGAGTTCACCGAAGAACTGTCCAAGCTCCAGGACAGCGTCCCGCCGTTCTCTTTTGCCGACGCGGAGACCATCATCCAGCGCGAGCTGGGCGCACCCGCCTCGGATGTCTTCGACCGCATCGACACCGAGCCGGCGGCCTCGGCGTCCATCGGGCAGGTGCACCGCGCGCGCTTGAAAAACGGCGAAGAGGCGGCCGTGAAGATCCAGCGCCCCGGCATCCGCGCAGTCATCGAGGTGGACCTCGAGATCATGCTCCACCTGGCCACCCTGGCGGAACGACACGTGGAGGAGCTGGCCCTTCACAAGCCGGTCACCATCGTCGAAGAGTTTGCCCGCACCCTGGAGAAAGAGATCGATTTCCGCATCGAGGCTGCCAACATCGACCGGGTCGCCCAGAGCTTTCTCGGCGACCCGGCCGTCTACATCCCGGCGGTCTTCCGTGAGTTCAGCAGCGCCGCCGTTCTCACCACGGAATACGTGGAAGGGATCAAGATCTCCAACATCGGCGAGCTCGATGCCGCCGGCTACGACCGGCGGCTGCTCTGCTCCCGGGGGGCCGACATCGTCCTGAAGCAGGTGTTCCACCACGGGTTCTTCCATGCGGACCCGCACCCCGGGAACATTTTCGCGCTGCCCGGCAACGTCATCTGCCTGCTGGATTTCGGCATGGTGGGTGTGGTGGACCGCCAGACACGGGAGATGTTCGTCGAGCTGGTGGACAGCGTCGTGCGGCGCAACGAATCCCGGGCCGCCCAGGTCCTCCTCCAGCTGACCCGCTGGGAGCAGCCGCCGGATTTGCGGCAATTGGAGCGCGAGCTTTCGGATTTCATGGGCCGGCATCTTTACCGCCCGCTCAAGGACATCGAGGTCGGCAAGCTCCTGCACGATCTGCTGGAGATCGCCACCCGGTTTCACCTGCAACTCCCGCCGGATATTTTCCTGATGCTCAAGGCCATCAGCACCGTGGAGGCGGTCGGCCGGATGCTCGACCCGGAGTTCGACATGATCGCGAAAGCGGCCCCCTTCATCGAGCAGGTCCTGATGGACCGCTTCAAACCCCAGCGGGTGGCCGAGGACGTCGGCGACCTGGCGGCGCGGATGCTCAAGTTCCTGCACCAGTTCCCCAAAGACCTCCTCGACCTGGCCGGCCTGTTGAGACAGCAGAAGCTCAGCCTGCAGATCAAGCACGATGGGCTTGAAAAAGTCCTGGCCACCCACGACCAGATCAGCAACCGCCTATCCTTTTCCATCGTCATTGCGGCCCTCATCGTGGGCTCGGCCCTGATCGTCATCTCCAAGACACCACCGCTTTTCTACGGCATCTCGCTCATCGGCATCATCGGGTTCCTGGCCGCCGCGCTCATGGGCATCTGGCTGCTGGTGGCGATCCTGCGCAGCGGCCGGCTGTGAGGCCGGCCGCGGTCGCGCAGCCATCCCCCCGGCCATCTTTCCAGGCCGGATTTGTGTATTATTTTAACCCCGACAGCGACCGGCAGGCTTTCACCCTCTCGTGCTGCAATTCCATGTTTTTTTAAGCCGGCTTCCCGGGTTCTTCCTCTTCGCACGAGCCGCTTTGCGAGCAGGGACTTCCCTGCCGCGGGTCGCCCAACCGCTTGCTGATGAAAGGAGCAACCCCATGAAAAAAATTGCGGTCCTGAGTCTCTTGGCCCTGGCGGCATTTTCCGGCTACGCTGCCGCGCAGCAGACGGTGGTCGAAATCCGCGCCGCAGAGCCCTCCGGCCCCGGCGCGGTGCTCGGCAGCGTCACGATCGCGGCAACCCCTTACGGCACCCTGTTCACGCCGAACCTGAGCGGCCTCACTCCCGGGGTGCACGGGTTCCATGTCCACGAGCACCCCAGCTGCGCCCCCATGGACAAGGATGGGAAACCCGTCGCCTCGCTCGGCGCCGGCGGCCACTACGACCCGGCAAAAACCGGCAAGCACCTGGGGCCTTACGGAGACGGTCACCTGGGGGACCTGCCGCCGCTGGTGGTCGACGCCCAGGGCAGGTCCACGCTGCCGGTGTTGGCGCCGCGGTTGAAGATAACGGACCTCAAAGGCCGCAGCCTGATGATTCACGCGGGCGGGGACAACTTTTCGGACCAGCCGGAGCCGCTGGGGGGCGGGGGGGCGCGCATCGGCTGCGGCGTTGTAAATCATTAAACCGGCGATCAAATTTCGGAAATTGGCACATTAAATTGCCGGAGCAATAAAGGCGTCGGCTCCCATGCGCGTCGGTTGAGTGCGGCGTCAGGGTGTGCTACACAGGGCCGCGTATTCCTGCACGGAGGCGATCGATGAAGCTTTACCTGTTCAACACCCTGACGCGGCAAAAGGAGGCGTTCGTCCCGATCCGGCCCGGCGAGGTCGGGCTCTACACCTGCGGCCCGACGGTCTACAACTTCGCCCACATCGGCAACCTGCGCACCTACATCTTCGAAGACGTCTTGAAGCGGGTGCTCGCCTTCAACGGCTACGCGGTGCGCCACGTCATGAACATCACCGACGTCGGCCACCTGACCGGCGACCGCGACATGGGCGAGGACAAAATGGAGACCGGGTCGCGCCGCGAGGGCAAGACGGCCTGGGACATCGCCGAGTCCTACACCCGGGCCTTCAAGCAGGACATCGCGCAGCTGAATATCCTGGAGCCCACCATTTGGTGCAAGGCAACCGACAGCATTCCCGAGCAGATCGACCTCATCCGCATCCTGGAGGAGAGGGGGTTCACCTACAAGACCGGCGACGGCATCTATTTCGACACCGCCAAATTTCCGGGATACGCCAGGCTCTCGAGCCAGAACCTCGATGCGCTGCAGGAAGGGGCCCGGGTCGAAAAAAACCCGGAGAAGCGCAACGCAACGGACTTCGCTCTGTGGAAGTTCTCGCCGGCCGGCGCCCGGCGCCAGATGGAGTGGAATTCCCCCTGGGGGGTCGGGTTTCCCGGGTGGCACATCGAGTGTTCGGCCATGAGCATGAAGTTTCTCGGCGAGCAGCTCGACATCCACTGCGGCGGGATCGACCACATCGACATCCACCACACCAATGAGATCGCCCAGTCCGAAGCGGCCACCGGCCGGAAGTTTTTCAACTTCTGGATGCACGGGGCGTTTCTCAACATCCAGGGCGGCAAGAAGATGGCCAAGAGCGAAGAGAATTTCCTCACGCTCGAAAACGCCCTGATCAAGCGCGGGATCCCGCCGCTCGCTTACCGGTTCGCGGCCTTCCTGACCCATTACCGCAAGCCCATGGAGTACAGCGACGAGTCCATCCAAGCCGCCAGGAACGGCCTGGAGCATCTCTGCAACCAGGTCCGTGACACGGCCAAGAGCGGCGAAGCGCCCGCCGGCGGCAGCAACCCCGCCTTCCGCGAGAAATTCCTGGAGGCGATCAACGACGACCTGAACATGCCGCGTGGCATGGCGGTGATCCAGGAGATGCTTAAGAGCGACATCCCCAACCCCGAGAAGCATGCCACCATTATCGATTTCGACCGGGTGCTGGGCCTTAGCCTGGACCAGGTCGACAAACCCCAGGAGATCCCGCCGGAAGTCCAGAAACTGGTGGAGGCGCGCCGCCGGGCACGTGAAGCCAAAAACTGGGCCGAGTCCGACCGGTTGCGCGATGAGATCCAGATGCTGGGGTACACGGTCAAAGATGCGCGCGGCGGGATGAAACTCCTGAAGCCGTAGTCCCTTCCAATCGGACCACTGTCCCGTAGCTCTCCCAATATCAGTTGACATCCTTCGATAAATGCAACATAGTTGCACTTAAAATGGAGCAATTGCTATAGTCGCCACTTTTGGTCGAGGGGATGGTGTATGCGTTTATTTTATAAATAAATAAATCTGTTAATGCCATAGCACTGCCACCTTTTTAAATTGATTCCGGCGACCTCCGAACAATTTCTGTTTTTGCAACAAAATTGCTTAAGGTGGTGAAAGGAGAGCGTGATGAAACACATTCTTGGCGGAACGGGATTGCTTTTCTGTCTTCTCATGGTCGGTTATCCGGCATCGGCCGCGAATGTCAAGACCTTTGTCAGCATCGCTCCCCAGCAATATTTCGTCCAGAAAATCGGAGGGGACCTTGTGGATGTTTCGGTGCTGGTCGCACCGGGGGCGGACCCGCACACGTATGAGCCCAAACCCCGGCAGATGGCCGAGCTTGCGAAGAGCGCCGTGTACTTTGCCGTCGGAGTCGACTTCGAAAAGGCATGGATGAAGAAGATTGCCGCTGCCAACCCGCGCATGCGGATCGTGCCAACCGACTCAGGCATTGCAAAGATAGACATTGCCCGGCAACACCATCAGGTGCTCGATAAAGGGCAAAAAGATGCCCATGGCAAAGACAAGCATCACCATGATCCCGAGGGTACGGCGGACCCCCACGTCTGGCTGTCTCCGCCATTGGTGAAAGTCCAGGCCGGGCACATCAGGGATGCGCTCGTTGCGGTTGATTCGGCCAACCGAACGCGCTATGAAGAAAACTATGCCGCGTTTATACGGGAAATCGATGCGCTGGACGCCGACTTAAATTCACTTTTTGCCGGCAGGCAGGGTAACCGGTTTATGGTGTTTCACCCCTCCTGGGGTTATTTTGCCCAGGCCTACGGTCTCGAACAAGTGCCGATAGAAATCGAAGGCAAGAACCCTAAGCCCGCGCAACTCAAAGAGCTCATTCAACATGCCAAAGAGCACGGCATCAAGGTGATTTTCGTTCAACCACAGTTTTCAGTGAAAAGCGCGGAGATGGTGTCCCGTGAAATCAACGGTCAGGTGGTGATTGCCGACCCAATGGCGGCAAACTGGACTGAAAATTTGCTCGAGGTCGGCCGGAAATTCAGGGCCGCCCTCCGCTGAGGGTGCCCGCAATGGCCGAAGCCATCATTGACGTCAGCGGGGTCTGGTTTTCCTTCAACGGTCAGCAGGTTCTCCAAGACGTGGACCTGAAAGTGGAGCGGGGGGACTTCCTGGTTGTCATCGGCCCCAACGGCGGGGGCAAGACGACCCTGCTCAAGCTGATGCTGGGGCTGCTCGAACCCACCCGTGGATCGGTGTGCGTTTTCGGCCGGCCGCCGGCCGAAGCGACTCATCGGATCGGCTATGTGCCCCAGAACGTCCACGTCAACAAAACCTTTCCGGTCTCGGTTCTCGATGTGGTCCTGATGGGCCGGCTGCGAACGAGCAAAGGCTGGTCGCGGCACAGCCGGCAAGACCGATTGGCCGCGCAGGCGTCCCTGGAGCAGCTTGGGGTCTGGGAGGTCCGGGACCGGAGAATCGGCGATCTGTCCGGCGGGCAGCTGCAGCGGGTGTTCATTGCCCGCGCGCTCGTGTCGGGGCCTGAAGTGCTCTTCCTGGACGAAGCCATGGCCAGCATCGACGCCCAGAGCCGCGGCG
>JALOPD010000037.1 GCA_025454075.1 Desulfobacterales bacterium
TGGCCTCGATGTAGTCTTTCTGGGACGGGGTCTTGGGCGTGACGACGCTTTTCTTGGCCGTGATGTAGACCGTGTCCAGAAAGATGTCTTTCAGGTTCAGGCGGTCGTTGCTGCTGAGCATGCGCGCGGCGTACTCGATGTCGTTCGGATGCAGCGGGTAGCCTTCCGCCAACAGGCCGTAGAGCTGGTTCAGGAGGTTATGGGCGAGCTCGGCCAGGGCGCGCTCGCCCTCCAGAAAAACGTTCGTGCCGCGCGTATTGATGCGGATGTCGAGAATGTCGGCCAGCCGCTGCAAATTGCCGTTGTGCTCGCCGAAAAGCTGACGGGCGTGGTCGTTGTCCGCAAACGGTACGGTGATGAGGTGGCGATCGCTCATAATAGGGGTGCCGACGCCCGGAGTTTGCCGGCGCCGAACCGTTCCAGCCTCCAACCCCTACCACAGCTTCTGCGTGAAATGCAAACGGCGCCTCCACCGCCGAGGCGGGGGTCCGTACTTTAGGCTTGACGGACGGGGGGCCGCTTTGTTAGTGGATCGATGCGCGCGTCCGGCACATCGTCCGGCCACCCCACACCCGAGCGTCCCATGAATGCATTCGACATCGTCGTCGCCGTGGTTTTGTCCTACAGTCTGATCCGTGGTCTTTTCCGCGGGCTGGTGAGGGAACTGGCCTCGATCGTCGGGGTGCTGGGCGGGTTTTTTGCCGCCTATTCCTTTTACGGCGCCATTGCGGGCTATCTCTCCGGACTGGTGTCGAACCCCGCGTATCGAAACATCCTGGCCTTCATGGTCATTTTCTGCGGGGTGGTGATCCTGGTCAACCTGCTGGCCCTCGTCGTCAAATACGCGATGAGGGTTGTTTTTCTCGGCTGGCTGGACCGCCTGGGCGGGACGGCGTTCGGCGCCCTAAAGGGCGTTTTGATCGTTTCGGTCATTTTCCTGGCGCTCACCGCGTTCCTCCCCAAGGGGACCCCGCTGATCAGGGATTCCGTCTCCGCCCCGTATGTTTCAATGGTTTCCGAAGAGCTGGCGGCCCTGGTTTCCAACGACGCCAAGACCGAATTTTCCGCGAAACTGGATGCCTTGAAAAAAGCCTGGAACTCCTTGAAATGACTTCCCGGCCTTCGGCGATGGACGACCTGCTCCAGGTCATCGAGAGGCTGAGGGGGCCGTCGGGCTGCCCCTGGGACCGTGAGCAGACGCCCCGCTCGATGGTGCGCTACCTTCTGGAAGAGGCCTATGAGTTGGCCGACGCCGTCGAATCGAACGCGGCGGAGCCGGTGTGCGAAGAGCTGGGGGATGTGCTCTTTCACGTGCTTTTCCTGGCCCGGATGTTCGCCGAACGGGACCAGTTCGACCTCGACGCGGTCTGCCGGACGATCGCAGCCAAAATGAGGCGCCGTCACCCGCACGTGTTCGGGGAGGCCCGGGTGGCCGACAGCGCCGAAGTCGTCCGGAACTGGCAGCAGATCAAGAAGAACGAAAAAAACGGCGGGGAGCCGGCCTCGGTACTGGATGACGTACCGGCCAGCCTGCCGGGGCTCCTGCGGGCTCACGCGGTGTCCAAACGGGCGGCGGCCGCCGCCTTCGATTGGGAGGATCTGTCCGGGGTTTTCGCGAAACTGGATGAGGAACTGGCGGAATTCAAGGCGGCCGGCGGCCGGGACGATGCGGCTCGGGAGTTCGGCGACATCCTCTTCACGCTGGTCAACGTCGCCCGCTTCAGCGGGATTCACCCGGAAACGGCGCTGGCGGGGGCCATCCAGAAGTTCGAGCGCCGCTTTCGGGCCATGGAGCGGATCATCGCCGGCAGCGGCCGGGCGTTGGAGGAGGTGGCCCAGAGCGAAAAAGACCGCATCTGGGAAGAGGTCAAGTCGAACGAATGATCGCGATCATCGACTACAACGCCGGCAATCTCACCAGCGTGGCGCGGGCGGTGGCGCATCTCGGATATCCCTGCCGGATCACCCGCGAGGCCGACGAGATCCGCGGGGCCGATCGCATCATATTCCCCGGAGTGGGAGCGGCGGGCGCCGCCATGGCCAGCCTCACCTGCATGGGCCTCGATGCGGTTCTCCGAGAGCGTTTCGCCGCCGGCACGCCCATCATGGGGATCTGCCTGGGCACGCAGGTCATCATGAGCCGCAGCGAGGAAAACGACACCGCCTGTCTGGGGATCGTGCCGGGCCGGGTGAAGGTGTTCCCGCCCGCGCTCGCGGACGCCTCCGGGGTGCGGCTGAAAATCCCCCACATGGGATGGAACCGCATCCGCATCCACCGGCCGCACCCGCTGTTCGCGGGGGTGGGGCCGGAAGACGAATTCTACTTTGTGCACAGCTATTACCCCGTGCCCGACGACCCGGCCTGCGTCCTGGCATCCTCGGACTACGGCATCCCCTTTGCTTCGGTCATCGGCTGCCGCAACCTGGCGGCCACTCAGTTCCATCTAGAAAAGAGCGGCCGGCCCGGACTGCGCATGCTTCAGAATTTCTGCGCCTGGACCCCTTAAAGCCAATGCATAGAATGAGCTATTGCTCCGGCATAAAACAGGTGCCACTTCAGCCGATGTCAGGCGGAGCGGCGGACCCCCCGCTCCGCTTCTGCGTGGGAGGATGGTATTAGATATATTTACTTGCCGGAGCAATAAAATGCCTAACTCGACTGAAATTAAACCAAAAACAAAACACTAACGACCCACCTCTTATGCTGAGCAAGCGCATCATCCCCTGCCTCGACGTCCGCGACGGTCGGACCACCAAGGGCATCCGCTTCAAGGACAACATCGACATCGGGGACCCCGTCGACATGGCCCGCCACTACTACGAGCAGGGGGCCGACGAGATCGTCTTCTATGACATCACCGCATCGCATGAGCGGCGCAACATCATGATCGACGTGGTCCGCCGGGTGGCCGAAACCATTTTTATCCCGTTTTCAGTGGGCGGGGGCCTCCGGACGCTGGAGGACATGCGGGAGGTGCTGCTGGCGGGCGCGGAGAAGGTCAGCGTCAATTCCGCCGCCGTGCGCAACCCCGAGATCATCGCGCGGGGTGCCGAGGCCTTCGGCAGCCAGTGCATCGTCCTGGGCATGGACGTGAAGCACGTCGGGCCGAGCGAGCGCATTCCCAGCGGCTACGAAGTGGTGATCAACGGGGGGCGCACCTACATGGGGATGGACGCACTGGAGTGGGCACTGCGCGCAGAGGGGCTCGGGGCCGGTGAGATCTGCCTGAACTCCATCGATGCCGACGGGACCCGGGAGGGCTACGAACTGAACCTGACCGCCCTGGTCTCCGAACGGGTGACGATCCCGGTGATCGCTTCGGGCGGCGCCGGTCGGCCGGAACACCTGCGGGACGTCCTCACCGTCGGAAGGGCGGACGCCGCCCTCATCGCCTCGATGGTCCACTACGGGGCCTATACCATGGCCGACATCAAGTCCTTCCTGATCCGCTGCGGCATTCAGGTCCGCACGGCCTGGTGAAGGGCATGCTTATGCAATTTTCCCGAAGGGCAGATAACCCGGCGGCGTGAGCTTGATCAGCTTGCCGTCCTCGTCGTACTTTTCGATAAGGATCTTGCCGTCCTCCAGCCGGGTCCGGTTGTGGCCGTTCTCTTCGCTGCTCTGAAGCTTCGCTTTTTCGCCGTCGTTCGATTTCTCCACCGGACGCGCTTCCCGCATCCGCACGGCTTTTTGGACGATGACGTCCTTTTCCGCGCCGCTGTCATAGGTGCCCGCCCGGGGCATCTGCTGAACAGCCGCCTCACCGATACTGTCAAACATGGTGTCCTCCTTTGTACTCCTGGGTTGACGTTCTGCCAATCGCCAGGTCCTGCATCGGGTTCTTTCGGCGTCAACCGCTGCGGTGCCGGGTTCAGCTCCGACCGCGTGTCCCGGCTCCGGGGCGTTTGCCGCCCACGGGTTCACGCTGCTTGCTCAAACCCAAGATTCCGTTTTACTCGCGGAGGGCTTTTCCGCCATCCGGTCCAGCCGCCGGATCAACGCGGCCGGGTCCCCCATGGCCAGACGGCCGGTGCGCTTGCGATTGATGGCATCAATCACGTTGAAGGTGAACTCCGTTTCAGCCGGACCCGGCGCAGCGGCGGCCTCCCCCTCGCTCTCAGGCGATTTCGGTGCTGTTTTTTCCTGGGAGAGCGAAAGCGCCACCACATCCGTTACCTTGTCCAGCACCTGCCGGGAGATCTTTTCCATGGTGGCCTGCCGGCTGCTCTCCGCGGACAAGGCCTGCTCGTCCGCGATTTTTTTCGGCAAACCCTCGGCCGGTTTTTCGTTCTTGCGCATCCGGCTCAGCCTCCTGCCGAAACACTCGAGCACGTTTTGCATCTGGTAGCTGCTGACTTGCATTCCGGAACCCTCCTGTACCTACTTATCGGCGTGGGCGCGGAGGGACTTTAGTTAAAAATGCAAATGCATTTTTAAAAGTAAATATTTCAGAGTGTTGAAAAGTAACACAGCAAGATGAGACCCTGTTGAATTCGGGCATAGCTCGGTGGGTGGTACGTCTTGAGCCGAGAAGTACGGCCGGGGGGCCGGGCCCGTGCGGTTGCACGGACCGGACGCTCTTCCATCAGAAACGATCGGCTGATTTTCTTGAGAATGGCACTGGGAAAACCCGGAGGCGGGCCCGGGCCGGGCCCGCCTCCGGGTTTTCAGTCGTCGAAATTCCCCTGCGGCCCCTTGTCCGGCTGCAGAGCGGCGGCCTTCTCTTTAATTTTCTCAGCCGTCCAATCGGCGGCCTTCTCGATGCGCCGGGCCTTGGGGCGCGCATGGTAGGAGCCGGCCTTGAGAATCGCCTCGATGGCCAGAGGGGCCGTGCCCTCGGCGTTTAAGACCTTCACCATCATCCGGTAGGCGAACTCCTCCACCCGGCGAGCCATGCGCTCCCGCACCTCTCGCGGAAGACCCAGGAGTTTGTTTTCGAAGGGCAGGTTGAGCTTCTTGTAATCCCCGGCCTTCAAACTGCGGGCCTGGGCGTAGGCGACCATCTCCGCCCACAGGGTTTCGGTGAGGCCCTCCTCCGGCACCTTGACGAAGTTGCCGTTCGCATCGAGAAAGGCGTTGCCGTAGTCGTTCACCTCAAGGCCCCATGAAATCATCTGCAGCGCCGTGGCGACGTTGGCCTTCGTGGTGCGCGTCTTGGCCGCGATCTCCCGCAGCCGTTCGGAGCTGTTGCCGGAGGTGCCGTGCTGGGCACCGGAGACCTTGTAGGCGGCGATGGCCTCGTGAATCCGGCGGGTGAGGTCCACCTGAATTCCCGAATCGCTGGCTTCGATTCCGTGGGTCGTCCCGTTGTTCAAGGCAATCCAGTCCGGATAGATCCCGTGGGCGTTCAGCCCCTGGATCAGAAACAGGGCTTCGGCGGGGGTTGAAAGCCCCTCTTTGCCCTTGATTTCGCCGACTTCGGTTTCGAGGCCGGCCCACTTGGGAATGCAGGGATTCAGTTCGATGCTCGCCAGCAGGTTCTGCTCGTCCGGCAGGTGCGAGGCGTCGATGGCGATGGAGGTGATGCCGGCGTCGAACATGGACGGGATTTCGGCTTTGGCGGCCTCGATGTCCTTGGGGCCCTTGATGCCGTAATGGTCGGCATGGATGGCGACCGGAATGGTGATGCGCATCTCGTTGCAGAAGGCGTCGACCATCCGGGCCATGTTCCAGAAATTCACGGCGCAGTAGGCTGCGGCGCCGCCTTCGGACTTGGCGATTTCGATGATCAGGGCGGCATCGGCCCGCTGGGCCGCCCTCAGCGCGCCGCGGATGACGAACGAGCTGCGGCCGTTGGCGGCCAGCGCAATGGCATGGCCCTTCATGAGCATGGCCCGGTCGATGAACTTGCCGCTGACGATGAGGGCCTGCGAGTGCGGAAAGAGCTTGACGATGTTCGGCGGGCGGCCGATCTCGAGCGCTTTTTTGAACCCTCGGGGCGTGCTGGTCTTCGATGCTGGCATGACGGGCCTCCTTTTCAGACGAATATGTCGATCACCGAACCGGTGGGTGCGGGCCGGTGGGCCTGAATTTCGCGCAGAGAAGAGTAGGTGGCGTAAGGCCGGGAAGACGGCGCGGGCCGCCCACTCAGAGGCGGGTCGGGCCGGCCATCGCGGAGACCTTCCGCCCGTGCTTGTGAAGTCGGCGGTGGATTTGAATAGAGTCGTTCAAGCGGGCCCAGGGTCTGCCTGCCCGGATCGTACGGTACGATGCTGTAATCCGCAGTGACGGCCATCAAGAGCCAACCCAGTCACATCGAGCGGTGGATCGCTTCCCCCAACCATTCGGCTGTGGGTCAATACATATTGTTTTAATATTAGCTCATATTTCAGGCGGCTGCAACCGTTCGCCTTTGAAGCGATTATTGCCTGGTCGGGGAGTGTCACGCAGAATAAAACAGAGTTGAAAAAAAGTGCAGCCCGCCGCGTTCGGCAGGCGGCGGGCAAAGGCCACGGGCCGTTGCCTCGGTTCGAGCGACGGCGTTCCACGCGTCGACCGGACGGCCGGGGGTCAAGGCCTGTTTAGTTCCTGGCGGCTTTGGGGGCCTTGGCGTTTTCCTCCATGACGCGGTTGTTGAATTCCTCCGCCTTTTTGCGGAGGTCATCGCTCAGGGTCTCGTACTGGGCGGCCCGCTGGTTGAAGGCCTCGACGCGCTTGTTGTAGTCGTTTATCTCCTCGCGCGTTTTGCGCGCCTCTTTTTCCTTGGCAAGGGCCTCTTTTTCCTTCACCAAGGCCTTGTACTCGGCGTCGACCTGTTTTTTCATCTCATCGATGCGCGCTTTCCTGGAATCCAGGGAATCCTCATCGCCTGAAGCCGATATTGCAGAGAGGGCGGGGGATTCCGCTGCGCCGGTGCCGGCCCCAGCTTTTTTTTCAGCACTCTCGCCGGATTCAGCGGCCGGAGGCCGGGATTCTTCGTAGCTGCGGGCCTTGGCCCTCTGGCTTTCCGGGACCTGGTTGATGTCGTCGGTGAAACGCACATGCCCCTGCTTGTCCAGATACTTGTAGAATTGCGCGCCGGCCGGCCCGGCCACCGCCAGACTGACCGCCAGCGCCACGCTCAGACAGAGTTTCATGGCCCATCTCCTCGCCCCATTAAGATGTCTTCTGCCTGTTTATCCGCTTTTTCCCGAAAAACTTTAGATGGCCATCCCCTCGCGAAGTTCAGGGCGTGGGGGCATGGTTCAGCCCTAAAAAATTTTTGACAAAGCAAAATTCTCGTGTAGAGTGTACGACTCGTCGGTCCTGCAGTTTTCCCGAGGCCCGCAAGAGGTTGAAATGACAAACCGACTTTCCCGTTTTATCCTCATCGGAGCGCTGTCGGCCGTGGTCTTAACGGCCTGCGCGCCCCGGCCCAGAACCGAACTGGCGCCTTTTCCCAAGAGCCGGGCGGCGGCGGACCAGCTCTTCCAGCAGGCCGAGCAGAAATACCAGACCAGCGCCTTCCCTGAAGCGCTGGTTCTTTTCACGGAGTACGTGGCCCGGTACCCGGACGAGCCCCTGGCGCCGGCCGCTCTCATGCGCATGGGGAATATCCACACCCTCCAGGGCAACCCCGTTTCGGCCCGGAACGCATACGCCCGCCTCATTTCCGGTTATCCGTCGAGCCCATTGCGGCTCGAGGCCATGCTGGAGAACCTGAACTCTCTCCTGCGGGACGGGCACCACAAAGAGGTGGTCGCGCAGAGCGCCGACGTCTTGAAGGTGACGACCGTGCCGGCGCAGCGAGCCCGGGCCCTCGGGTTGCGGGGAGACGCTCAGGCGTCGCTGGGGGAGCGGCTGAAGGCCGTGGAATCCTACACCCAGGCTTTGAAGCTCGCCTCGCCCAACGAACAGGAGATGCTGGTTCCCAAGCTCAGGTCGGCGATCCTGCAACTGAGCCCGGACGAGGTCCAGCGACTTGCGCAGCGGCGCGACGACGACCTCCCCATGGATTACCTTCTGTTTCAGGCCGGCATGCTTTTCGCGCGCGAAGGGCGGGCACCGGACGCCCTGATTCTGTTGAAATCGTTTGGGGCCCGCTACCCCGGGCATGAGTATGGGGAACGGGCGGAACAGGCCATCGGCGAAATCGAAAAGGGACTGCCCATGGGACGCCGGGTGCTGGGGTGCCTGCTGCCCTTGAGCGGATCCCACCAGGGGGTCGGCCAACGGGCGCTGCGCGGCATCGAGCTTGCGGTCAGCATGCACAATTCGGTCAAAGGGACGCCGCCCGTGCATGTCATCGTCAAAGACACGGCGTCGGACGCCGGACAGACCCTGCAGGCGCTGCAGGAGCTGGAGCGCGAAAACGTTTCCGGCATCATCGGGCCCATGGTCCATACGGAAGCGATCAGCTCGGAAGCGCAGCGGATGGGCATGCCGATCATGGCCATCACGCAAAAAGAGGGCGTGACGGGAGCCGGCGGCTTTGTCTTCCGCAACTTCTTAACGCCGCAGGCGCAAATGCGTTCGCTCGTGTCGTATGCGGTAGACAAGCTGGGGGTATCCAAGGCCGTCATTCTTTATCCGGATGAGAACTACGGCCGGACGTTCATGAGGCTATTCCGCGACGAATTTCAGGCCCGCGGCGGGGAAACCCTGGCGACGGTGGCCTATAGCCCGGACGCGACCGATTTTTCGGCCCCGATCAAAAAACTTTTGCGCTTCTCCAGGGAAGTCCCCAAGGAGGGCAGGCCCGAGCGCAGGGAGGCCCGGGAAAGCGGCGCCCGCCGGAGCCGTTTGGAGGAAAAAGACACCGAGCTGGTGTTCGATTTCCAGGCCATTTTCATCCCGGATGAGCCCAGAAAAGCCGGAATGCTGGTGCCGCAGCTCTTCTACCACGACATCAAAAATGTTTATCTCCTCGGCACCAACCTGTGGCATTCGGAGACGCTGATCCAGCAGGCCGAGCCGTATGTGCAGGGAGCGATCATGCCCGATGCGTTTTTCGCGGGCAGCCCGGAGGCGCCGGTCAATCGGTTCGTCGCCGCGTTTGAGGAGACCTATCAGGAAAAACCGGGTTTCATCGAGGCCATCGTGTATGACTCGGCCATGATTCTTTTTGAGGTGGTCGGCCGCCCCGGGGTGCGGCTGCGCAGCGATGTGGCTGCGTCCTTGCGGGGAGCTGCGGAATTTCAAGGGACCACCGGCCTGACCCGTTTTGACGCCCACGGCGAACCCGACAAGGTGCTCCACATTCTGGGGGTGCGGGGCAAGCGGTTCGTCGAACTGGAGTAAAGCCGCCGAAGGATAAAGAAGGCGGGTTAGCCCCAGGCCTGAGTTCAAGGCGCGCGAATCCAGTTCCGTGAGGCGTACCCCATGTACGCCGCAGCGGCAGCTGGGTGAAGCGCAACGCCGAAATCGGGCCTGCGGCGAGCCCGCCTAACCGTTTTTGAGGGAGCCTTGTCCGGTGGCCTCCAGCGCGCTGCGCCAGAGCATGCCCTTCGGGTCCACGTGCTTGCGCTTGCCGGCGAGAAGCTTCATCGGTACGTGCACGAAATGGTTGTTCCAGTTGCCGATCAGCAGGTCCGTCTTTCCCGCCATCCCCGCGTGCACGGCGTTGCGGCCTAAAAAATTGCAGAACACCCGGTCGTTGGCGTTGGCCGGCAGACTGCGGATCATATAGCTGGGGTCGATGTATTTTATGGTCACCTGCACGCCCCGCGCCTCGAAGTAGGACAGCATCCGCTGTTTCAGGAAAAGCCCGATGTCCTTCAGCTTGACGTTGCCGGACAGGTCCAGCTCCTTCGGCTCGTTGGCGAAAAATTTCTGGCCGGCGCCCTCCGCCGCCACGATGACGGCGTGCCCCCGGTCGGAGAGGCGCTTTTCCAGGCTGGCCAGAAGGCCGTTCGGGCCCTCGAGATCGAAGTCCACCTCCGGAATCAGCACGAAGTTGACATCCTGCTGGGCCAGGGTGGCGGTGGCGGCGATGAATCCGGACTCGCGCCCCATCAGCTTGATCAGGCCGATGCCGTTGGGGTAGCCTTCGGCCTCGTTGCTGGCGCTGACGATCGCGCGGGTGGACACTTCGACGGCGGTGTCGAAGCCGAAGGAGCGCGACACGAGCTGGATGTCGTTGTCGATCGTCTTGGGCACCCCGACGATACCGATCTTCAGCCCGCGCTTGGCGACGGTGTCGACGATGGAGGTGGCGGCCCGCAGCGTCCCGTCGCCGCCGATCATGAAAACGATCCCGATGCCCATGCGCTCCAGCGTGTCCACGATCTCCTCGATGTCCTGGGGGCCGCGGCTGGAGCCGATGACCACCCCGCCGCGCTCGTGGATGTTCACCACGGCCTTCGGGGTCAGCGGCATCATGTCGTACCCGTAGCCGGGGATGAACCCGCGCAGCCCGTAGCGCACACCGAAAATGTTGCGCACGCCGTACCCGTAGTGCAGCTCCAGGACGATCGAGCGGATGATGTCGTTCAGCCCCGGGCAGAGGCCGCCGCACGTCACCAGGGCGCATTTGAGCTTGCTGGGGTCGAAAAAGATGTGCTGGCGGGGGCCGGCCAGTTCGTAGGAAGGGGGATCGAATCCCTCCTCCATCTGTTTGCAGGCGCGTTGGACGTTGAGATCGATGAGAATCCGGTCGGCATCGGAAACAAAGCTGATGTGGTTGGCCCCCTCGGCCCGGTTGATCACCGGGCTTGGTATTTTGCACGGTGCTAGATTGGAGGTGTAGGTTTCTTTTAAGTCCATGGCCGTTTCTTTCCGTTTCTTCGGAAGCGCTGCGGCAGGGCCGTCCGGTGCGCCGAAGATCGGCGACCGTCGGCGTGCCCTTTTCGATCCGAAGGCAAATTCATACCATTAAAAAAAACGCTTGACAACAAAATAATCTTGGGATAAAAAACTCTGTTCAAAATAATAATTTTGCAAGATGACCGGTTTTCCCGGTTTTTTTATTCCGAATCAAAACAGAAAGGGGACGGTTTCCATGCGATGCACCAGCGTTAAGCCCGGAGTTGAATGTGTCTTCATGACGGCCGGCGGATGCGGCTACAAAGGCGGGATTTGTCAACAGGTCGTGGAACAATGCAGCGGATGCGGCCGCCAGGGGCAGTACAGCTCCGGCTGGTACTGCACCTCCTGCCCCGAGCCGACGGTCAAATGGCGCACCGGGATCTGCAACCTGGCCACCCACGTGTCGGCTGCGGTCTCCACGGAACCCAAGCAGAAAATCAATCCGCTCAAAGCCTCGAAACGCGCGGCCGGCAAGTAAATCCTGCGATCGCTAAACGACCCCGCCCGGCCTCGGGCGGGGTTTTTTCTTATCCCCTCACCGGGACCGGGCGTTTCATCAACGCCCGTCCTGCCGGTCAGCGTTGCTCCGTTTTTTCAAGGCTGGCGATCTCGACGCAGACGGCCAGCACTTCCATGGCGATGCGAATATCCGCTACGGAGGGGAAGGACGGTGCGATGCGAATATTGCGGTCGCGCGGGTCCTTTTTGTTCGGGTAGGTGGACCCCGCGGGGGTGAGCTTGACTCCGGCGTCGGCGGCCATCTTCACGACCCGCTGCGCGCACCCGTCCCAGGTGTTGATGCTCGTGAAGTATCCGCCCACGGGCCGCGTCCATTCGGCCATCCCCTTGCCGGCCAACTCCCGTTCGAGCACCTCCTGCACGGCGTCGAACTTCGGCTTGAGGATGGCGGCGTGTTTCTGCATGTGGTTTTCGATGCCGGCCATGTCCTTGAAAAAGACCACGTGCCGCCTCTGGTTCAGCTTGTCCGGGCCGATGGTCTGAAACCCGAGATGGCCCCGGGCCCACTCCATGTTGGCCGCACTGCCGGCCATGAATGACAGGCCGCTGCCGGCAAAGGAGATTTTGGACGTGGAGCCGAAGACAAGGGCCCGCTCCGGGCGGCCGGCCGTCCGGCAGGCGCGAAGGAGGTCCGCCAGGCGCGCCGGGCCCGCCCCGAGGTGGTGAACGGCATAGGCGTTGTCCCAGAAGACGCGGAAATCCGAAGCCTTGGCCGGCATCCGGGCCAGGCGCTCCACGACCTCGTCCGAATAGACTTCCCCCGTGGGGTTGCTGTACTTGGGGACGCACCAGATGCCCTTGATGCCGGCCTCGGAGGCCGCCAGCGTCTCGACGGCGTCCATGTCCGGCCCGTCCCCTTTCAACTCCACGGGGATCATCCGGATTCCCAGGTGCTCGCATATGGCGAAGTGCCGGTCATACCCCGGGCTCGGGCACAGAAACGTCACCGGCGCCTGGGCGGACCAGGGCGCGGACCCCTTCGCGGCACCGAAGATGAAGGCCCAGGTCATGGCGTCGTGCATCAGGCCGAGGCTGGAGTTGCCGCCGATAATGAGTTCATCGGGCGACACCTCCAGATACTCCGCGAAAAGGTGCTTGGCTTCGGGAAGCCCGTCCAGCCCGCCGTAGTTGCGGCAGTCGCTGCCGTCGGTCGCTTTGAAATCCTTGCGGCCGAGACAGTCCATGAGGCCGGCGGACAGATCGAGCTGCTCGGGGCAGGGCTTGCCCCGGGTCATGTCCAGGTTCATCTTTCGCGCCTGGAACTCTTGATAGCGTGTTTTCAAGGCATCCAACGCGGCTTTCCGCTGCTGCGCACCGAGCGTTTTGATATCCGGCATGACCTTCAGTCCCCCTGTGAACGAAATTGAAACAGCGGCTGCATGGCAGCCCCATCGACCGGCCGTATCCTATACCATCGGCTGCGAGCGGCTTCAACTCCAACAACCGGAAGGCGGAGGAGATGCGGCAGGCGGCCTGGCGGTTTTTTCAGTACTTGACTTCCACGAGGAAAAGCCCCCGTCCCGGCGCCGCGGCGCCGGCGCGCTTGCGGTCCCGGGAGTCGATGATGTCCCGAACGGCGCCGGGTGCAAGCTTCCCCAACCCCACCGCCACGAGGGTCCCCACGATGTTTCGCACCATGCAGCGCAGAAACCCGTCCGCCTCGATCTGAAACGTGAGGCGCCGGTCCTCGCCTTCCACCCAGCCCGCATCCAGGACGTTCCGCACGGTGTGCGCCCGGGGGCTTCCGGAGCTTTCAAACGCCTTGAAATCCCGGCGGCCGACGATCGCCTCGGCCGCCCGGCGCATGGCCTCGAGGTCGAGAGGCCGGTGGAGGAACCATGCATAGCTGCGGCCGACGGCGGCCCGGGCGCCGCGGTTCAGAATCTGGTACCGGTAAACCTTGCTCTTGGCGTCGAACCGGGCGTGAAAGTCCTCCGGCATCCGGCGGCAGTCGCGGATGGCGATGTCCGCCGGCAGGAGGCTGTTCAACCCCTTGAGAAACGCTTCGGGGCCCAGGCGGGTATCGCAATGGAAATTCGCCACCTGCCCGAGGGCATGGACGCCGGCATCCGTCCGCCCGGCGCCGGTCAAGGTGATGCTCGATCGGGTCATGGACGCCAGGGCCCGTTCGATCTCCGCCTGCACGGTCGGCTCCTCGGCCTGCCGCTGCCAGCCGCTGTAGGCGGTGCCGTCGTATTCAACGGTGAGTTTGAAGTTGGTCATGCAGGCGCCCGCCCGGCGGCTCCGCTCAAATAAGAAGGGCGGCGGAAAGAGAAAAAATGGACAATAGGGTTGAAAGCGCAATGGCCGCCGCCGCGAGGTCCGTATCGCTGTTCAACTGCGAGGATAGGATATACAGCGCCGTCGAGGTCGGCAGTGCAAAGAAGACCATACCCACCTGGAAGGGCTGCCCCGTCAGGCCCATCGCTTTCATGGAAGCAAACCCGATGACCGGAAGAATCGCCAATTTGAAAATGGACGCCGTCAGGGACAGGCGGAGGTGGGTCCTCATGCCTTCCAGCGAAAGCGCGCCTCCGATGGAAATCAGCGCGAGCGGCAAAGTCACATAGGATGCCATGCGAAGGGTGTTGTCCAGGAATGCCGGAAACCAATGGACGAACCGGGCATAGACCATCCCTCCTAAACAGCCGAGCACCAGCGGGTTGGTGGCAAGTGCCCGGACGGTGTGCAGCAACTGATCCGTCGGGGAGACTTTCCGGCCACCGAACCAAGTCAGCGTGGCTACGGACAGGACGTTGATCAGCGGGATCACGACTCCGATCAAGAGACCGAAGCGACGGACGCCCTCCTCGCCGAAGGCGCTCATCACCACGGCGACACCGATAAAGGTGTTGAAGCGATAGCAGCTCTGAGAAAAAGACCCGGCTTGATACCGTGCCACGCCGGCGAAGAGGATATAGGCCGTGCTCAGAAGAAACACGACCGCCACCGCGAGGACCGCCGAGGCGTAAAACCCGCCCTCTCCGGTGAAGGCGAGGGGCGCCCCTCCGATTTTCCAAAAGAGCATGACCGGGAAGAAGATGAAGTAAACCAGGCGGTCCGACACCTTTAAAAAAGCACCGGTGGTGAACTCACAGCGGCGGAGGACATGCCCGGCGAAAATGAGCGCAAATACGGGGAAAAGGTTTTCGAAAACGGAAATCATTACAGGCGATCGCAGCGCGTTTCGGCCAGCTGCGCCTCGAGCAGATCATCGATGTTGGTTCGGTAGTCCGCAAGGGAGTATCTTGCGCCGCATGACCTGCAGCACAGGGCGGTGGAGGTTCAGGCCCGCCGCAGCTCCAGCCGACCGCCGCAGCGGCGGCAACTCACATCCGGCGAAACTGTCTGCATCGGTTTGAAATCCATCCGGTTCGGGTTGATGTCATAAGGAAGATTCGTTACCTACTTGAAACGGCCGGCGTTTGTCAAATGTCGATCGGCCGGCGCCGTTGACATTGATGGGCGATTCTGGCACATCAGCTCCGGGTGTGTAGACGCTTGTTCCTGACGACGCAGCGACCGCATGACACGGGAGAACGCTCGATGCAGATCATTCCATGTCCAGGGTTCAAGGCCGCCGGCGTGGCCGCCGGCATCAAGAAAAACGGTCGCAAGGACCTCGGGCTCATTCTGGCCGGCGCCCCGGCCTCCGTCGCCGGCGTCTTCACCCGCAACCGGGTGCAGGCTGCGCCGGTGCTGCTCGACCGCGAGCGCACGGCGGGCGGCGTCTGCCGGGCCGTCATCGTCAACAGCGGCAACGCCAACTGCTGCACCGGGGACGCCGGCTACCGGAATGCGGAACGCATGGCGCGGGCGGTCGCCGGCGGGGCGAACGTCCCCGAGGCTCAGGTGCTGGTGGCCTCGACGGGGGTCATCGGCGAGCCGCTGCCGGTCGAGCGCATCGAGCAGGCCCTGCCGGACCTCCTGCGCGCCGTGCGACCCGAGGGGCTGGCGGATTTCGCCGAGGCGATCATGACCACGGACCGGGTGCCGAAAGGGGTTTCGCGGCAGGGGCGGGTCGACGGTCGCACCTTCACGGTGACGGGCGTGGCCAAGGGGGCGGGGATGATCCGCCCGGATGTGGCCACCATGCTCTGCTTCCTCATGACGGATGTGCAGGCGGACCCGGCCCTCCTGCGGGAGGCGCTGGCGGCCGGGGCGGATCGCTCCTTCAACCGCATCACGGTGGACGGCGACACCAGCACCAACGACACCATCCTGCTGTTGGCCAGCGGCGTTTCGGGAGCCGCCCTCCGGGCCCGGGAGGCCTGCGCCGCGTTTCAGGCCGTTCTGGACGAGGTGATGCTGGCCCTCGCCAAGTGGGTGGTCAAGGACGCCGAAGGATCGAACAAGCTCGTGGAAATCTGCGTGCGCGGGGCGGGTTCCGATTCCGATGCCCGCCGGATCGCCGAAACGATCGCCCATTCCCCCCTGGTCAAGACGGCGCTCTTCGGTGAGGACGCGAACTGGGGGCGGATACTGGCGGCGGCCGGGAGGGCCGGCGTTCCGCTCGACCCCGGCCGGGTGGACATCTTCGTCGGTGCGGTCCAGATGGTGGCCGCGGGCGCCGGCTGCGGCAAAGACGCCGAAGCCGAAGCCACCCGCGTGCTGAAAGGCGAGGAGTTCACCATCGTCGTCGACCTGCACCTGGGAGGCGGGGCGTCATCGATGTTCACCTGCGACTTCTCGATCGACTATGTCAAGATCAACGCCGATTACCGAAGCTGAAAGCTGAATTCGAAGCATCAAATTCGAAATCCGAAAATTGACAGCGGAAATTTTTATTTCGAGTTTCGATATTCGAATTTCGGATGTGCACCCCATGTCTCTCGTACGCCTTCAAAAATTCATGGCCGCCGCCGGGGTGTGCTCGCGCCGCAGGGGGGAGGACCTCATCCGCGCCGGGCGCGTGAGCGTCAACGGGCGGGTGGTCGCCGAACTCGGCGCAAAGGTCGACCCCGACATAGACCGGGTTTCGCTGGACGGCCTGCCGGTAAGTCCGGCGCAGCGCTTGGTCTACATCGCCTTGAACAAACCCCGGGGGTATGTGACCAGCTGCCGCCATGCCGGCAAGAAAATCGTTTTGGAGCTGGTGAATGTGGCCGAACGCATCTACCCGGTGGGCCGGTTGGACAAGGACTCGACCGGCCTGCTCCTTCTGACCAACGACGGGCGGCTGCACCTGAAACTCTCCCATCCCTCATTCGACCACGAAAAGGAATACGACGTCACCGTGGAGCGGCCCATCTCGGACGGCGCCCTGCGGCGCATGGCCGATGGGATGCCCATCCTGGAGACCCGCACGCGGCCGGCCGTCGTGACCCGTCTCGGCGAACGGGCGTTCCGGATCGTTCTGAAGGAGGGCCGCAACCGGCAGATCCGGCGCATGGTCCGGATGCTCGGCAACGAGGTGGTGGAGCTGAAACGCACCCGCGTGGCCGCCGTGCGGCTCGGCCGGCTCGCGGAAGGCGCCTGGCGGCATCTCCGCCCGGAGGAGGTGGAAGCGCTCCTGCCGCCGGAACGGTAAGACGGCCGTTCCTTTGGGAAGGTTGTCGCCCGTCGGTTCGTCTGCCGGTCGCCGGTAAGGGAGCGCCGACGAACCGACGGGCGACCGTCACGCGTGGGCCAGGACGAAGTCGGCCCGCTCGGCGACGGCGATGACGGGCACCCGAACGACCGCATAGCCCAGATCGGTATATGCCGCTTCGATCAACTGCTCGATGTGCGCCGCCGTTTCAGCGTCCTCGGTGCGAACCGAATCCTTCATGAACTCGATGCGCTCGAACAGGAAGACGCGCCGGTAGCGCAGCCTGCGGCTGAGGCGCCGCGGCTCCGCCGGGTCCAGGCCTTCCAGGCGGTAATAGGCGATGCTGTCCGGCAGGGCACGGTCGAGAAACAGCCGTTCCCGGGCCGGAAGGCGGCCCTCGATGGCGAGCTTGGCGCGGAAGATGCGCCCCTCGAACCGGGCCGGATCGGACTTGATCTCGTCGAGGCGGCGGCCCTTTTTCAATTCGGCGTCGATGTGGGCCCGCGCCGCCTCGGGCACCACCCGGAAACCCCGCCGGGCGAGTTCGTCGACAACGGCCGTCTTGCCGGAGCACGGCGCTCCGGTGATCACGCACCATTCGGTCAAGCGCGGCGAGGGGGAGAGGCGGCGGCCGGGCATGCATCGGGCTCCGAACCAGTGTTTTTACAACCCATTCAAAATTGAAGGGCGCCTTGGCGCCCTTCAATTTTCAACGACCATTTTTTGCCCGGGCTGCAGCTTGGACTTTGAATTCAGATGGTTCAATGCCAGCAGGCGCTCCACCGTTATGTTGTGCTTCTTGGCGATGGAAAAGAGGGTGTCGCCGGTTCGCACGGCGTATACCTTCGGGCTGGGCTTGGGCGGTTCGGTTTTGGCCGGAGCGGAGGCGGGAACAAGTTTGAGCACCTGCCCCACGCTCAGACCGGTCCCGGACAGCTTGTTCTGCCGCTGGATCTCCTCGGTGGTGGTGCCGTAGCGTTTGGCGATGTTGAAAAGGGAGTCTCCCTGACGGACGACGTGCTCCACGGGCTCGCGTTTGGGGGTTGGGCCTTTGGCCGTTAGAGGGGCTGTCGGGCGATAGGGCGGGCATTCGAGCGGGATACGCAGGGTGGTGCCGGCCGCCACGGGGGCGGGCCGGCGCAGGTTGTTCGCCAGCATGATGCTTTTGGTGTCGGTGCGGTATTTTTTGGCGATCTTCTCAAGCGTTTCACCCTTACGCACCTTGTGCGTGACCACCGCCAGCGCCGGCCGGGGCCGATAGGCGGGGATGTCGTCGACCTTGGCCGCCACCGGTGCGCCCTCGCCCACGGGTACCCGCAGGTCGTAGCCGTTTTCCGGCAGGATGGCCTGGCGCAGCTCGGCGTTCAGCTCCTTCAGAACCTCCTCACCGATCCCGGTCGTCAGGGCAATGCTTTTCAGGCTGGCCTGCTTGGGGATGGCGACCGTCTCATAGGCCAGGGGCGGCTCGATCGCCACCGCGTCCATGCCGTATTTTTGAAGGTTCTGGACGATGTGCAGCGTGGCCAGGAACCGGGGGACGTAGCGCGCCGTTTCGCGGGGCAGGCGCTCGTAGAGGTCCCAGAAGTGGTCGAGGTAGTTGATGTTCTGGCTCTGGATGGTCCGGAGCACGCGGTTCTCTCCGCAGTTGTAGGCGGCGAGCACCGTCATCCAGTCTCCGAACATGCCGTGCAGTTCCTGAAGGTACTCGATGGCGCCGCGCGTGGCTTTCTCCGGGTCCATGCGCTCGTCGACGTACGTGTCGCGGTTGAGGTTGTAGCGGTAGCCCGTGGACGGGATGAACTGCCACAAGCCCAGCGCGCGCGCCGGCGAAAGGGCGCCGACCTTGAACCCGCTTTCAATGAGCGGCAGCCAGGCCAGCTCCGCCGGCAGGCCGGCATCTTTGAGGGCGGCTTCGATTTTTTCCCGGTACTTGCCGGAGCGGCGCAGGGATTCCACGAAAAAATCCCTCTCGCGGCCGATGGTGAAGGAGTCGATTTCATCCTGGACGTGTTTGTTGATGTTCAGGGGGATCTCGTTGCGGTTGCCGTTCACCGCGACGCGGCGCGAGGAGTAGATTTCGAGGATGCGTTTGACAATGGTGAAGCGCAGATCCTCCTTTTCCTGCAGCAGCACGGGGTCGGTGGCGGGGTCCACGCTCAGCACCAGCGCGTACGCCTGATCCAGGGTGTCGATGGCCTTTTCCAGATCCCCGCTCTTCCAATGGGCCTGCGCCGCCCGGCAGAAGACCAGGGCGCGGTTGAGGGTCGGCTCCTTGCCCTGGGGGGGTAGGGCGTTGGCGTCGAGCTCGTCATCGTCGATCAGGCACTCCTCGTCGGCCTCGAGCGCTTGGACGCCGGGCGGTTTGGCCGGTGTGCCGGGGTCGGCCTTGGAGATGGCCGGGGCGTTGGAGGGAGGCGTTCCCGTGAGCGCCCCCGGTGCCGACGGGGCCGGCGCAGGCGGGGTTTCCGGCATGGAAGGGGCCGGGACTGCTTCAGCGGGCACCGACCGGCCGTTGCCGGCAGTGGAACACCCGGCGATTGCCAGGAAAAAGAGCGCCAGCAACCCCCAAAACCATCGGTGCATCATGCGTGACAACTCCTATGAACCGTTGAATGAGCGGGGCGGTGGGTGCAGGTCTTCCGCCGCCTCGGGCATTGGATGCCGCCCCATAAAACAGAGACATTCGTCTTTGTCAAGGCTTAATGGCATGGCGCTCGCTCCAGGCTCGAGTTCCCCGGCCGAAAAGCGGCCGTCCCGGTTTCACGGTCGGGCAAGGCCGATTCCCAACCAATGATACCTTACATTTCTTGAAAAAGTCAGCCCCCCCATCAAAAAAAACTTGCATTTTTAAGTAGAAGACCTATTATCCCCACAAAAATTAGCTTGACATCGGTGCTCGAACCTCCTAAAAGAGCTCTTTTTGAAAGAGCCTGGTGGGTTTTTTTCTGTTTGATGCTGCTGCCGCGGGCTGAAACGCCGGGATGCTGCCAGCGTAGCTCAGGTGGTAGAGCTACTGATTTGTAATCAGTGGGTCGGGGGTTCGATTCCCTCCGCTGGCTCCAGGCGCACAAAAGCAACGAGCGGGTTGGCCCTGCCGGCACTCCAACCGGCACTCGATCCGGGAGCCGTTCGTGAATGGTTCGGTTGCGGTGGGGTTCCCGAGCGGCCAAAGGGAACAGACTGTAAATCTGTCGGCGAACGCCTACGGAGGTTCGAATCCTCCCCCCACCACCATCCTGAGATGAGTCTTGTGTAGGAGATTTCGGAGACCCCGTCCGGGATCGATAGTCACTACAGGACTTCCTGCATGAGTCTTTCTGTCCCCTCGGGATCGAGGTGCCCCGGTCACTCCCGGGGCGGACCCGACGACCGCCGTGCGTGTGCGGGTGTAGCTCAGCTGGTAGAGCTCCAGCCTTCCAAGCTGGATGTCGCGAGTTCGAATCTCGTCGCCCGCTCCAAGCTTATGGTTGGGCGATCTGCCGAACGACGGCAGGCCCGGCTGCTCGAGCCCATGTAGCTCAGTCGGTAGAGCGCTTCCTTGGTAAGGAAGAGGTTCACCGGTTCGATTCCGGTCATGGGCTCCACTTCTTCACCGCCGTCAGCCGCGGCGGTTGGTTCTGACAAGAGTCGACTTTTCAACGGGTACGGAGGGACGAACACATGGCCAAGCAGAAGTTTGAGCGGACGAAGCCGCACGTGAACGTAGGCACGATCGGTCACATTGACCATGGCAAGACGACGCTGA
>JALOPD010000198.1 GCA_025454075.1 Desulfobacterales bacterium
CCATGATCGCGATGCCGTCGCCGGCCAGGTTGAACCAGATGATGACCTCCGCATCGGCGTCGGCCTTGCGGATGTCGGGGGGATCGGCCTCGTCCGGCAAGTCGTCGAGAATCCCGGACACCCGGTCGCGGATGTCGTTGGCGGCCGCGTCCACATCGCGCGCGACCTCGAACTGGACGGTGATGGTGGAGCGCCCGTCGATGCTGCGGGACTCCACGCTGCGGATGCCCTCCACCCCGGCGATGCGGTCCTCGATCAGCTGGGTGATGCGGGTTTCGACCACACCGGCCGCGGCGCCCGGATAGACGGTTTCGATCGACACCACCGGCGGGTCGATGTCCGGGTACTCCCGCAGCGGCAGCCGGATGAAGGCCACCGCCCCGAAGACGATCAGCAGAAGGCCGACGACCGAAGCGAGCACCGGCCGTTTGACGGAGAGATCGGATATGAACATACGCCTGGGGTCCGCCGTGAAGGTGCGGGGTCGTTGCTGCGGTGAACGGTTACATGGCCGGGCTGGCGGCCGGCCGGCCCATGGTCTGAACGATGGTTACGCGGCCTCCCGGACGGACCTGCTCCGTTCCGCGCACGACGACGAGCTCCTCCGGCGCGAGGCCGGCGGTGATTTCGACCTGCCCCGGCCGTCGTCCGCCGATCTGCACCTCGCGGCGCGCGACGATGTTTTCCTGGCCGGCCGCGACCACCCAGACGAAATTCCGGCGTTGGAGCGGGACGAGCGCCTCCTCGGGTATGACCAGGGCGCGGCGCTCGTTCTTCAACAGGGTCACGGTCAGCAGCATGCCCGGCTTGAGCTCGCGGTCGGGGTTGGGCAGGATGGCGCGGACGACGAAGGAGCGGGTGGCCGGATCGATCCGCGTATCGATGCTGGCGACGCTTCCGGTGAAGGTCCGTCCTCCCAGGGGCCGGCTGACGGCGCTCACGGCGGCGGCCGGCTTCAATACGCCGAGGTAGGTTTCGGGAACCGGGAAATCGAGCTTGATGCGGCTGATGTCGTCGATGGTGGCGATGACCGTCCCAGGCTCCACCAGCGTCCCGGCGCTGACCTTGCGCAGCCCGAGGACGCCGTCGAAGGGCGCCCGGATCGTGCGGTCCTGGATGCGCGCCTCGAGCTCCCGGATGCGCTGCTGGGTGACCCGGAGGAGCGTCCTGCGCTGGTCCACCTGCTGGCGGGCGATCGACTGGTTCTGAAGCAGGCTGTCCAGACGGTTGAGCTCACGCTGGTGTTCGGCGAACTGCTCGACGGCGGCATCCCGCGCGGCGGACTCCTCCTGCTGGGCCAGGGTGACGATCGGGTCCCCCTTGCGGACCGCCTGGCCGTCGTCGAAGTGGACGGCCACGACCTTCTCGGTCACGGTGGAAGAGATGGTCGCCGATTCGTTTGAGAAGGCCGTCCCCAGCGCCTCGATGCGGTCATACACCGTATCCGTGATCGCCGGCGCCACCGCGACCGGCGTCGCCGCCGCTTGGTGCCCGGGCACGGGATCGGACGACAGCCCGGGCTTCAACACCAGCGCAGCGGCGACAGCGAGGAGCGCACCGCATCCGATGACCGTTTTTCTTGTCCTCATTCCGGTTCCGTCTTGAGCGAACGGCATGGGATCGACTCGGGCCCCGGCCGTTCGGGAGTCACATCATCAGGCGTCTTCAAGGTGGATACAAACCTAAGCGCTGTCAAGACAGGCGCTGCGGCCGGGGAGGCCGGCGGAGCCACGTTCACGGCCGCACCCCCGGCGGCCCCGGTCGGTTTGACACCGGCGATCGTGTGGTTAAGGTAGTGCATGATTCGGGACCTGCCAGGATCGACGGGAAAAAGACCGCGGCCATGAAACCGACCAGCGCCGAAGCCGCTCGACTGGCCGAGGATGCCGCGCGAGTCAGGAACTGGAAACGCTGGGGTCCGTATCTCTCCGAGCGGCAGTGGGCGACGGTCCGCGAGGACTACTCCGCGGACGGCCGCTGCTGGGAGTATTTCCCGCACGAGCACGCCCGCAGCCGGGCGTACCGGTGGGGCGAAGACGGGCTGCTCGGCATCGCCGATCGGGAGTGCCGCCTGTGTGTTGCGCTCGCGCTCTGGAACGGGCGCGACCCCATCCTGAAGGAGCGGCTGTTCGGGTTGACGGCGTCCGAGGGCAACCACGGCGAGGACGTCAAGGAGGAGTACTTCTACCTCGATTCGACTCCGACCCACTCCTACATGAAGGCGCTCTACAAGTACCCGCAGGCGGAGTTTCCCTACGCCCGGCTGGTCTCCGAAAACGGGCGCCGCGGCCATGGCGCTGCGGAGTTCGAGCTCGCCGACACCGGAGTTTTCGACGACAACCGGTATTTCGATGTGGTGGCCGAGTATGCCAAGGCCGGGCCGGATGACCTGCTCATCCGGGTCACGGCCCACAACCGCGGGCCGGAGCCCGCTGTCCTCCATCTCCTTCCCACGGTCTGGTTCCGGAACACCTGGTCCTGGGGCTGCGCCTACGAGGGCTTTTTCAGGAAGCCGCGCATCACCCCCTGGCGGAACGACCGGTTGAGCCTGTCCCACGAGACACTGGGGGATTTCAGCCTCTGGATCGGACCCGGCCCGTCAGGGGACCCGCCGGCGGTGCTCTTCACCGAGAATGAAACCAATTTCGAGCGCCTGTACGGCATCTCGAACCCCTCTCCATACCCCAAGGACGCCTTCCATGCCTATGTCGTTCAGGGCCGCACGGCGGCGGTCAACCCGGACGCCTGCGGCACCAAGGCCGCGGCGCACCATGTGCTGCGCCTGGCACCGGGCGCCGCGCACCAGGTGCAGCTGCGCCTTTCATCCGGAATACCGGCGGGGCAACCCGCGGAGGCAGGCGACTTCGATGCCGTTTTCGCACGCCGTATCCGCGACGCCGACGAGTTCTATGCCGAACGGCTGCCGCCTGAGCTGGCGCCCGATACCCGGGCCGCGGCGCGGCAGGCCTATGCCGGCCTCTTGTGGAGCAAGCAGTACTACCACTATGTCCTGCGCCACTGGCTGAACGGGGACCCGGACATGCCGGCGCCCCCGGCCGGGCGGCTGACCGGGCGCAATGCGGAGTGGGGCCATTTCCATGGCCGGGATGTCCTGTCCATGCCGGACAAGTGGGAGTATCCCTGGTTTGCGGCCTGGGACCTGGCCTTCCACATGCTGCCGTTCGCGCGCCTGGACCCGCAATTCGCCAAGGACCAGCTGGTTCTGCTGCTGAGGGAATGGTACATGCATTCCAACGGGCAGATCCCGGCCTATGAATTCGCCTTCGGTGACGTCAACCCGCCGGTGCACGCCTGGGCGGTCTGGAGGGTCTACAAGATATCAGCGCCCAAGGGGGCGCGGGACCGCGACTTCCTGGAGCGAACCTTCCAGAAGCTCCTGCTCAACTTCACCTGGTGGGTCAACCGCAAGGACACCCGCGGCAAGAACCTTTTTGCGGGCGGCTTTCTGGGCCTGGACAATATCGGGGTCTTTGACCGCTCCAAGCCGCTGCCGACCGGCGGCACGCTGCAGCAGGCGGACGGCACGGCCTGGATGGGTTTCTACTGCCTGACGATGCTCTCCATCGCGATGGAGCTGGCGCATGACGGGGCCCGGCTGAGAGTCGCCTACGGAGACATGGCCTCGAAGTTCTTCGAACACTTCATTCAGATCACCGATGCCATGAACGCGCTGGGCGGGACCGGCCTGTGGGACGAAGCGGACGGGTTCTACTACGACCAGGTCGTCCTGGACGGCGGAGCGCCGGTGCCCCTGAAGGTCAGGTCCATGGTCGGGCTGCTGCCGCTGATCGCCGTCAGCGCGCTGGACAAGGACGCCATCGAGCGGATTCCGGGTTTCAAAAAGCGTTTCGAATGGTTTCTCGCCAACCGCCGCGAGCTGGCGCGGCACATCACCTGGACGGATGCGGACTGCCGCTCCGGGCACCGCCACTGGCTCCTGGCGATCCCCTCCAGGGAGCGGTTGATCCGGGTGCTGCGCTGCATGCTGGACGAAGACGAGTTTCTTTCCCCGTACGGGATCCGGTCGCTTTCCAGGTTCCACGACCGGCACCCCTTTGTGCTGCGGGTCGACGGACATGAATTCCGGGTCGGCTACGCACCCGGGGAAGGCGATTCCGCCATGTTCGGCGGCAATTCCAACTGGCGCGGCCCGGTGTGGTTTCCGGTGAATTATCTGCTCATCGAGGCCCTGGAACGCTACCACCACTACTACGGTGACCGTTTCAAGGTCGAATGCCCCACCGGCTCGGGCAACTACCTGACGCTGCAAGGCGTCGCCGACGAGATTTCGCGACGCCTGGTCAGCCTTTTTCTGCCCGATGCCGATGGAGGCTACCCCTTTTACGGGGGCCGCTGCGATTTCCGGAAAGATCCCGACGGCCGGGACCTGCTCCTGTTCCACGAATTCTTCGACGGCGAAACCGGCCGCGGCCTGGGCGCGAGCCACCAGACCGGATGGACGGCCCTGGTCGCGCGCTGCATCGAAAGCGGCGGAGCTCAACCGCAGGAGCGCATTCGCCCCGGGCGATCGCCGGAGAAACGGTCATGAACGCAGCCCCTCCACTCGTTCTTGCCGGAGACGTCGGCGGCACCAAGACGGACCTGGCCGTGTTCTCGTCCGCTGCGGGGCCGAGGGCCCCGCTGGCGCAGGCGACCTTCAGGAGCCGGGACTACGCCGGCCTGGACGCCGTGGTACGGGAATTTCTGGCCTGGATCGGAACCGGGGTCGACCGGGCGGCATTCGGCGTGGCCGGTCCCGTCGCGAACGGGGAGGCGAAGATCACCAACCTGCCCTGGCGCATGGATGAAGATGCCCTCGCCGAACGACTCGCCTTGAAATCCGTGACGCTCATCAACGACCTGCAGGCCGTTGCCGCCGCCGTGCCTGTTCTGGCCGTGAGCGACCTCCTGCCGCTCGACGAGGTCCGGGCCGCGGCCGGCGGCGCCATCGCCGTGATCGCTCCGGGCACCGGGCTCGGGGAGGCTTACCTGGTCTGGGACGGCACCCGCTACCGGGCCTATCCGTCGGAAGGCGGGCATGCCGATTTCGCCCCCGTCGACGAGCGCCAGGCCGGCCTGCTGTCCTTTATGCGGCGGCGCTTCGCGCATGTCAGCTACGAGCTGGTATGCTCCGGCATCGGGTTTCCGAACATCTATGCCTTTCTGAAGGACAGCGGCGGCGAAGAAGAGCCTGCCTGGCTGGCCGAGCGCCTGGCCGCGGCGGACGACCCGACGCCGGTGATCGTCGCCGCCGCGCTGAACGCCGGGCAGCCCTGCGCCATCTGCCGGGCGGCGCTGGACCTGTTCGTCTCCATCCTGGGCGGCGAGGCCGGCAACCTGGCATTGAAGGTCCTGGCCACGGGCGGGGTCTACCTGGGCGGCGGCATCCCGCGCCGTATCCTGGCGGCGCTGCAGGAGGGACAGTTCATCAAGGCCTTCCGGGACAAGGGCCGCATGTCCGGTTTGATGGAGACGTTTCCGGTTCGGGTGATCCTCAACCCGAAGGCGGCGCTGCTGGGGGCCGCGGCGCATGCCATGATGTTCAACCCTTAATCCAGCGGAGGCGAAAATGGCTGAGAGGCACGTGTCCGAAACCGAGAACGCCGGACCGATGATCCGGCCCTGGGACCGGTTCAATCAGGACCTGGTGGCCCAGGTCCGCCCGCCCGATTGGACCAACCCGAAGCCCGCCTCCCGCTACAATCTGGTCGTGATCGGGGCCGGGACCGCCGGGCTCGTCAGCGCGGCGGGCGCGGCCGGTCTGGGCGCGAAGGTCGCGCTCGTCGAGCGGCACCTGCTGGGCGGCGACTGCCTCAATGTGGGCTGCGTCCCGTCCAAGGCCCTGATCGCCGCGGCGCGCGCCGCCGCCGCGGTGCGCGGCGCCGCCGAGTTCGGGGTGCACGTGCCGGAGGGCGTGCGGGTCGATTTCGGCCAGGCCATGGAACGCATGCGGCGCCTGCGGGCCTCGATCGCCCCGCACGACTCCGCCCCCCGCTTCCGCGAACTGGGCATCGACGTCTTCATCGGCGCGGCGCGGTTCGCGGACGCCCACACGGTGGAGGTCGGCGGCGAGAAGCTGCGCTTCCGCAAGGCGGTCATCGCCGCGGGCGCCCGGGCCGCGGCCCCGCCGATCGAGGGCCTGGACCAGGTGGACTACCTGACCAACGAGACTCTTTTTGCGCTGACCGAGCTGCCCCGGCGGCTGGCGGTGATCGGCGCCGGGCCCATCGGCTGCGAAATGGCCCAGGCCTTCGCGCGCTTCGGCTCGGACGTGCTGCTGGTGGAGGCCGCGCACGGCATCCTGCCGCGGGAGGACCGCGACGCCGCCGAACGGGTCTTGACCTCCATGCTCCGGGACGGCGTCAAACTGGCGTGCTGCGGCAAGGACCTGAAGCTCTCTCAGGCCGAAGGGGGCCGGGTGCGCCTGTCGGCCGAATCCCACGGTCAGGGGGTTGACGAGGTCGTGGACCGGGTCCTGGTCGCCGTGGGCCGTGCGCCCAATGTCGAGGGCCTCGGGCTGGAGGCGGCCGGGGTGGCCTATTCCAAAAAGGGCGTCCAGGTGAACGACCGGCTGCAGACGACCCGGCCCGACATCTACGCGGCCGGGGACATCTGCTCGCCGTATCAGTTCACGCACGCGGCCGATTTCATG
>JALOPD010000199.1 GCA_025454075.1 Desulfobacterales bacterium
GTTGGGCGCCCCACTTGCGGTAGGTGAATCCGGGGGTGTCCAGGTCCAGCTTGACCGCGACCACGTACTGGTCGGCCTTCTTGCGATAGCGTCGGCGTGTTGTCATAGTTGTTTCCAATTCACGGATCCGGATGACTTGTCGTAAAGTTGAATTTTTCTTGTGGGAGCGGCATCTTGCCGCGACTTAATCGTGGCTGGAAGCCACTCCCACAAATGCTATCCTGTATTGCCGCCAGAATAGCGCTGCTTAGGATTCCTTTTTTTCCAAGAGATCGTCAAGTTTCAGGATAAGAATAGGTGGATATACCCGTCCTTGTCAATCCGCCTGAAAGTCGCCTGAAAGTCGAACACCGCCGGAATGTCGGCCGCCATCAAGCCCAGCCCAGCCGCCAGCCCTCCGCGCGCAGACAACAGCGAAGCCGGCAGGGCAGTGACCTTCGATGATCATGTCGGTTCCATATAAAGACTAGTCCTGAATGCGCCAAAGCATGAGGGCCCGAGCTGACTCAGCGCCTGTATTTCCCCATCAGCTGACCTTCGGCGAGAATGTGGCCTTTAATGGCGGCGAGCAGCTGGGCCTTGGTGCTGCCGCTTTCCAGGTTGAGCACGGTGTCGAGGGCGTAGAGCTTGAAATAGTAGCGATGGGTGCCCCCGGGCGGGCAGGGGCCGCCGTAGCCGAGCTTGCGGAAATCATTCCTGCCGTGGTGGGCGCCGTTCTTCAGCGTGGCATCGGCCGGGACGCCCGCCGGAAGCGCTGCCACGTCGGCCGGGATGTTGAAGAGCACCCAGTGTACCCAGGTGCCAACCGGCGCATCCGGGTCGTCGCAGATCAGGGCCAGGCTCCTGGCGTCCTGCGGCGCGCCGGACCACTTTAGGTCCGGAGAGATGTCTTCGGCATCGCAGGTGTACTTCTTGGGGATCAGCGCCCCTTCGGTGAAGGCGGAAGATGTGACGGTGATGGCCATGTCGTTTCCTCCCGATTCAAGTGGCGAAAGGCCGAGGCCGACGCCGATGATGCCGGCCAGAAGCGCGATAGCGGGAATCGGAGTCCGGGTGCTCATGGCGCCTCCTTCCGATTGGATTTGGGCGCGTGCCCGCAGATTGAGGAAAAGAAGCGAGTTTGAAACAGGATACGGTTTATTATGATGAAGTTGAACGCGATGTCAACCGCCGCGTGGCTTTCATTTTGTAGTCGATATGTCCTTTGCTATCTGCCCTCTGCCCTTTGCTTGGTTACGGTCCCGTGCTGTTCAACCCCACGAACGTCCCCCCGTTGCGGTAGCAAAGCGCGCGCATCAGGGTGGCGAAGCGCTGGCCGGTGTTGCCCGGCTGCTGGGTGCGTTCGATCACGGTCGGGAAGCCCACCGCATGGATGCGCACCCGGCGTTCGGCGCCGCCCGTTGAACGGTTCATGCGGTCCACTTCGTCGAGCACGGGCTGGATGGCCGCCCCGCTGAATTCGTCTCCGAACACATACAGGCTGATGCGCTTGTCCGCGGCATGGTAGCCGCGGATGGCTTCGATGATGCCTTCCACCGGGCTGCTGTTGCTGAACGGCTGCCAAGAGCCGAGGGTGGAAAGGATGATGCGCCGGCGGCCGGCGGTATCCGGGATCCACTTGCCCTCGTACTGCGAGAACATGTAGATGCCGTCGTCGTTCATGATTTGCATGCCCTTGACTTCGGGATAGACCTCGAGGGTTTCCTGAAGCTTCTTCTGCACCAGAGGCCAAGCGCCGCGCTGCATGCTGTTGGAGGTGTCGATGACGAAGATGATGTATTCGCTGTCCACCGGGATGCCGCCGACCTGGCCGTCGGCCCTGCGCCGCGGCTGCAGCCGCTGGAGGCGCTTCTGCTCCTCGGTGAGCTCCTGCAGGGCTCGGGCGAGCTGCCCGTCGATGATGTTCTGGACCTCGGCGTCCCCCTTGGAGGCTGCAAACCGGCCTTCGATCGCGGAAATGTCGCCCTGCAGGCGGGCGAGCCGTCTCTTTTCCTGGGAGAGCTGCTCGCGTTTGGCGGTGAGCTCCCGGTTGAGGATGTCGGTTTCGCCCCGGATCTCGTGCAGCTCCTCCGCGAGCCGCTCGATGCGCGCCTTGAAGTCCACCTTGGACGCCTCGATCTGCTGGGGCGCCGAGAATTTGGAGAGCACGAAGAGCAGGATCATCGCCCCGAACCCGCAGCAGATGCAGTCAAGAAAGGAGAGGCTGAACACGTCAATGTCGCGTTTCTTTTTGTTCACGGCCAATCCTTCGCCGGGCACATGAAGGAGCCGCGAGTGTCGACGGCCAGGCGCCAGAACTCGCTGGCGGCCATGGGGTCCCCCTCCATGGGAAACAGGATCACGTTGACCTGCACCCCCGCCGGCAGGCGCTTCACGGCTTCGCGGAAGAGACTCAAGCGCTTATCCGCCGAGACGCGGTTGCCCCAGGGCTTGTCCTTGCCCATGGTCGGAAGCCCGTCGGTCAGCAGGATCAGGTTGTCCGGGGCCGGCGACATCTTGGCCGAGGCCTCGAAGGCGTTGATGAGGCTTGTGCCTTTTTCGGGCGTCAGGCGGCGCAGCTTGTCCACCGCCTGGTTCAGGCGCTCGATGTCGCCGGCCTCCAGCCACGTCCCCTGGGTGCCCTCGAGCAGCGGTCCGGCGGACTCGTTGAAAACGTAAACCTGGACGCGGCTGGCCGGCGGGAGATTGGCGGTGAGCCAGTCGACGGTGGCTACGGCCTGCCGCCACTTGGGAGCGCGCAGCTTCTCGGCGCCGCTCATGTTGCGGCGCCGGATCACGCCCACCACGGTGTCGTCCAGCATGCTGGCGGAGGCGTCCACCAGGATCAGGATACGCTGGCCGCCCATCTTCAGGCCGGTCAGGTACTGGCGGTCGCCCTGGCCGGGAAAAGGCCGCAGATTGCGGCCCAGCTCCTCTTCGCGCTTGGCGCCGGCCTGCAGCCGCTTCACGTCTTCCTCCAGGGACTGGATATCCGCCTTGAGCTTGTTCAGGTGCTCCCGCGAGGCCAGGGTCTGCTGGTTGCGGTCGGCCAGCTCGAGGCGCTTGGCGGAGAGGGCTTGCAAAATTTTGCGGGAGAGGCCCTCGGCTTGCGCGATCTCGGCGGTGATCTCATCGAGGGTGTTGTGCGCCTGGACGAGGTTGCGCCGGCCGTCCAACACCTCCTGCTCCCAGCGGTTGGTCTCGGAGCTGAGCTCCTCGGTGACGCGCTGGCGCTGGGCGGCGTTCTGGGAGTTGACCACCACGAAGAGCAGGATCATGGCCCCCAGGCCGCAGCAGATGCAGTCGATGAAGGAAATGCTGAAGACGGTGAGTTTTCTACGCTTCATTGCGGTCCAGACACGCGATCACCATGATGGTCTCGGCGGCGTTTCCCACGCGGATGGCGTCGCCGACGCGCAGCGCCTCGGGTCCTCCGGCGCGGCGGTCGTTCAGAAAGGTGCCGCTGGCGCTGAGATCCGTGAGCACGGCCTGGCCCCCCTGGAGGTGAACGCTGCAGTGCCGGGAATCGACGCCGCCGGGCTCCCCCTCGATGCGGATGCCGCCGCCTTCTTCCGGGGGGGCCGTTCCGATCGTGAGCGGGTTGGCGGTGATGGGGTAGGCCAGGTGGCGGTAGAGCAGATGGGTCGGACGCGGCGTGGACAGGACTTGATCCGATGCCCATACGCTCGCCGCCACGTTCCACGGGCGGCTGCTGAAAAAGGAAGCGCCGGCCGTCTGCCGGCCGGCCGTCAGCTCACGCCAGAGGGCGGGCAGCGCCAGCGCGGCCGCACCGGCCGGCAGCTCAACCACCCGCGTGTTCGGCGTCTGCCGCAGGCGTGCGCGGATCCCGGGCAGCCGCGCCACGCGCTGCGAGACCTCAAAGACCACGGCCGTTCCGGCAGCGGCGTGGCGCCGCCGGGCATCGTGCACGACGGCCAGCAGTTCGTCGTACACCGGCCGGGCGGTCTCCAGAAGCATCGCCCGCAGCAGGCTGATGCTGTAATGGGAATTTCCCGCCGGGAGCGCGATCGTCGCGGCCTGCTCCTGCTGCAACGCCGCCAGCACCGCCGGCAAGCGGCGGTAGAGCTCCTGTTCGGTCTCGGCGCTGTGCAGCGGGTCGAAGCGCGTCATGCGCACGAACTCTGCGGCCGCGGCTTGCACCCAGAGTTTATAGAGCCCCTCCAGGCCCTTTTCGTTGACCGAAAAGGCCTCCTTGAACTCCAGGCGGCCGTTGACCTTGAGGACGGACACCTCCCAGCGATGCAGGTGGATGTCCACATGCAGGTGCAGGCCTTCGGGCCCGGCGACCGCCGCCGCCACGGGCAGGCTGACGAAGCCCTGCAGCGGGATGCCCAGCTCTTGAGCCATCCCCACCAACAGCCCCAGCTGGGTGCGCTGGAAGAAACCCGGGACCGCGATCACAAGAGAGTTTCCGAAATGCCGCGCCTGCTCCCAGATGTGCGCCAGGTGGGCGCAGGCGACTTCCGCCTGGTTTCCGGCCGCGGGCAGCGGAGGCTCCAGCGGATCGGTGGAGAGCTGTTCCCAGAAACGGTTCATGATCTGCCGGGGGAGCAGCCGCGCCCGGCGTTCGGCGGCTCGGCCGGTGACCAGGCTCTTTTTTTCCGGCAGGGCGAACCCCGAGCTTTCGGATCCGTCTTCGTCGACCCGGAGCAGCCGGGGCGGCTCGCCGCCGGCCACCAGAATGCCGGCATCGCAGAGTTCCAGTCCGAGAAGATTCATGCGATATGCCTTGCCAAGGGTTCAAGGGGTCATGGGTCCGAGGACGGCAGGCAAGGAAGCGCGGCGGCGTTTCGCGCGACCCCCGGAACCCTCGAGGCATCGATCCCCTTTCAGTTTACGTGCAGCCGCTGGGTGAGCTTTTCCTCGCAGTAGTCCTCGGTGTCCAGGATGAACCCCTCCTGCAGCCGCTGCAGCTGGTGCAGGACGAACATCAGCAGCAGGCTGACGAGCAGTGCGATCAGCGTCGAGTTGAAGGCCACCCCCAGGCTGCGGGTGACGCCGAAGATGTCCCCCTCTATGGCCTGATGGGCCTGGTTCAGGGCATCCCCGATGCCGCGCACCGTGCCCAGAAACCCGATCGAGGGAATGGCCCAGGCGATGTAGCGGATCATGGAAAGCTCCGACTCCAGGCGCTCGCTCTCGGCGTCGCAGTAAGCGCGCACGGCGCTGGACACATCCTGCACGCTGCGGGTCGTGTTGAAGCGCTGCAGGCCGGCCAGCAGGGCCCGCGGCAAAAGCGCACGGCGCTGGGGCTCCGGCAGGGCCTGGACCTGGCGGGCCAGCTCCCGAGTGTCGTCCGGAAGGATGCGCACGCCCTCCGCCAGGGGCAGGAAATCCCGGTTCAACAGGGCGCGCTGCCGCAGGATCATCATCCATTTGAAGCCCATGATTGCTAAGGCCCAGAGGGCCAGGATGATCTCGGCCTCCTGTTCCCAGTCGTAGATCAGGACATAAATCGATCGTTCGCCGACGGCCGACTTGTCTTTCTGCATGGCCGCCGCCTGCTGGGCGAGGATGGCATCGCCCCGGGGCCGGACGACGCCGACGTAGGCCGCGTGAACGACGATAATTATGACCACCAGGGAGAATACCTGGTAGAAGAATTCGAACGAGATGCCGAAGGGACGTTTCATTTGGTCTCCCGCACTCCAGGCCCTCTGCCCGTGCCGGCTCAGATGTCCGCCGGAAAATCGAGCGCCTGGTCCGCCCGCACCTTTTCCGTGGGTTCGAAGGATTTAAGCGGGTCTCCTTTTGCCGGCGCCGCCGGCTTTTCCTCCTTTACCGGCTCAGCGCGGGTTTTCCCCTGCGGCAGCGGCGAGGCCGAATCCGGCGCCGGCTGACCCGTGCGCGCGGGCCCGCCCGAGGTTTGCGCCAGGTAGCCGCCCCGATCACCCTCCGCGGCAGCGAGGCGGCCGGCTCCGAAGCCCGCACCGAGAACCACGAGGCATAGAAGGGTGATTGCGATTTTCCCAATCATTTTGCGATCCCTCTCTTCACATATCAATTTTTCGCCCGCCGACCGGCGAACGAAAAACTCATTCGGCGTATCGGCAAACGCGGAACCCCAGATCATGGCGCGCGCCGGCGCTGTAGTCGCGGAAGGCCGCACGCAGGTAAGTGATCCCGGCCATCTTCCAGCTTGCGCCCTTCACGACCCGGTGGGAACCTTCCTTCGGGCCGGCCGGGTCCACCTGCTCCTTTTCGGGCTCCGAGGGGTCGATCGCATAGTAGTCATGGCACCACTCGGCCACGTTCCCTCCCAAATCGAACAACCCCGTCGCGCCGGGTTTGAATCTGCCCGGGGAAGCGGCGGCCGCATAGCCGTCATTGTATCCTTCGATGGTCACGTCGATCAACCCCCTGGCAGACTCGTCGGCGTAGTTCCCGGCCCCGGACGGAGGCGGGTAGGCATCTCCCCAGGGGTATTTGGCGCTCAGGCCCTGGCGGACGCTGAACTCCCATTCGGCTTCGGTCGGCAGTCGGTAGCCTTTTCCCAGAGGATCGGCGGCGACGACTCGGCCCTCCCGCTGAACGTACACCGGTGGCAGCGACTCCTTGACGCTGAGCCAGTTGCAGAAAAGGGCCGCCTGCTCCCAGGAGACCATCGCCGCCGGCAGATCGTCGCGGTTCAAATCCTGGTTCTTGAACGCCCCCGACCACCCGCTTCATTTCGTAGCCGTTTTTGGCACGGATCACGGCTGCGCTGGCGCCGGCCGCCGGGGCTGCATCGCGGCGCTTGAGGGTCGCCTTTACCTGCTGGGGCAACCCCGGCCGGGGCAGGATGCGCGTGCGGAGGGGATCGTGGCCTTCTTTGCGGATTTCGATCGCGTGCTCCACGGCGGAAAGCGCGAGCTCGGCCGGGACTTTCCCCAGCGAGGTTCCGTCGACGAGCAGCTCGGCATCCGCGGGCTCGACCGTGAAAAAGACGACGCCCTCCTGAGGAGCCAGGACCAGTTCCAGTCCCTTCGTCTCGCCGCTGGCGACGGCTGCCTTGCGGCTGGCGCCTTCATATCCCGTCTTGGAAAGCTGGATCTCATGCTCTTTCCCCGCTGCGACTTCCACCTCGAGCGGGGTTAGGCCGACATAACGGCCGCTGACGAGCACGCTCGCCCCCGCCGGCCGGGAACGGATCGCCAGCCGGCCGTCGGCCGGCTGTAGGCGGACTTCGGGAAGCGTGACGGGCTGGCCGGCCTTGACTTCGATGCGCTCCCGCCAGGTTTTATGGCGTTCGGCGCTGATCTCGATCTCATGGCTCCCCGCCGCCAGCTCCAATTCGACCGGAGTCTTGCCGAGCGGTCGTCCGTCCACCTTCACGGCGGCCCCGGACGGAATGGAGCTGACAGCGACGCCCGACCAGTTGGGAGCCAGGGCGAGGGTCAGCTCCTGCAGCCGGTCACAACCTTCCACGTCCAGCTCCGCAGCGGCCGGCTGGTATCGTTCGCTGCGGATTTCGATGCGCCGGCGGCCCGGACTGACCTCCAGAGACTCGACGGGAGTGGCTCCGGCCAGCCGTCCGTCGATGAAGACCTCAGCCCCCTCGATCGCTTCCTGCGGGCCTCCGTCGCGAAGGGCCTGGAGGCGAAGACGGCCGGGCAGTTTCTGGAAGGTGAGCCGGATTTCCGCGCGATCATCCGCGCCGACCTCGAAGCGCTGGACGAGATCGCCGTGGCAGGCGAGGGTGGCCTTGAGGGTGTAGGTTCCCGGTCGCAGGAGATAATGCCCGCCGATGCGGGGGGTCATCCACCCTCCGGAAAGCGAGAGGGAATCCGGCGCCGGATCCAGGTGGATGGACACCTGCTGCGCCGTGAGCACGAACCACGCCCCGGCCCCCAGAGCCAGGAGAAGCGCGCCGGCCGTGAGGATGCCCAGCCAAGCTGCCGCGCGCCGCATCCAGCCGCCCGCGCTTCGCCTGCCGGATCGAAAGGGGATCGGCTGAACCGCGATCGGTTCGGGCCGGCTGTCTGCGGATCGGGGTTCTTCCGGCATGCTTTCTCTCGCACCTGTCTGCCGCGGCCGCAGGCCGCTAGACCTT
>JALOPD010000038.1 GCA_025454075.1 Desulfobacterales bacterium
GACATGCGGTAGAACTTGCGGCCGAGGGCCCGCGCGATGGACTGGCCGACCGAGGTCTTGCCGGTGCCGGGCGGGCCCACGAAGCACAGGATCGGCCCCTTGGAGTCGGGCTTGAGCTTGCGCACGGCGAGGTACTCGATGATGCGGCGCTTGGGCTTGTCGAGGCCGTAGTGGTCGTCGTCCAGCACCTTGCGGGCCTTCTGGATGTCCAGGTTGTCCGCGGTCGCCGTGTGCCAGGGCAGGGCCGTCAGCCACTCGAGGAAGGTGGTCGCCACCGAGTACTCCGCCGACGAGGGGTGCATGCGCGCCAGGCGCTCCAGCTCGCGGTCGGCCTCCTTCCGGGCCTCCGGCGGCAGGTCGGCGTCCTTGACCTTGGTCCGGTATTCCTCGACCTCGCCCGCGGCCTCGTCCTTCTCTCCCAGTTCGGTCTTGATGGCCTTGAGCTGCTCGCGCAGGTAGTACTCGCGCTGCTTTTTGTCCATGTCCTCCTTGACCTGGTCCTGGATCTTCTTGCCGAGCTCGAGGATCTCGAGCTGCTTGTTGACGATGCGCGTGACCACCTTGAGCCGTTCGCCCACGATCAGGGTTTCCAGCACCTTCTGCTTTTCCTCCGCCGTGGCGTTCAGCGAAGAGGCGACCATGTCCGCCAGGGTGCCGGGCTCCTTGATGGACTGGGCCATGTAGACGACTTCGGCCGGAAGCGTCGGGGAGGCCTGCACCACGCGCGCGAAGAGGTTGACGAGGTTGGTCATGAGGGCTTCGATTTCGGTGTCGTGCGGGGTCTCTTCGGCCAGGTGCTCGACGTCGGCCTGGAAGAACGCCTTGCCCTCCGCTTGCGCGAGCGCCTTGATCCGGATGCGCCCCAGGCCCTGGACCAGCAGCTGGGTCCGGTTCTCGGGCGCCTTGGCCATTTTCAGGATCATGGCGCTGGTGCCGATCGCGGCGTAGGCGTCGGGCTTCGGCGGGCCCTCCTGGGCGGGGTCCGGCTTGGCGAAGACCATGCCGATCATGCGGTCCCGTGACATGGCCTCGTCGATGAGCTGGACCGAGTCCGGCTGCATCACCAGCAGCGGGGTGACCATTTTGGGGAACAGCACGGAATCGACCACCGGCAGGATGGGAAGGATCGGCAGGGTCGCGGCGGCGTTTCCGGTTTCAGGCGCTTTTTCTTCGGTCATGTCCACCTCGGTTCAGGTCGGTTCGCAACGCATGGCGCCGCACGCCGCAGCGGCGTGCGGCCCCGCCGTCATTCATGCGCGATGGAAACTTTGAAGGTCTGATCCGTCGGCCGTTTCACCAGCCGGATTTCCAGGAAGCCGTTCTTGGAGGCCGCCGTCACCTTTTCAGGGTCGATCGGGCTCGGCAGAAAGAGAATGCGCTCGAACCGGCCGTATTGGATCTCCGCCAGCCGGTAGGTGCAGTCCTGGCAGCAGGACGGCGCCCGGCGGCTGCCCTGGACCCGAACGGCCTTGCTGCTGATCTCGACCTCGAGGTCCTCTTTGTCCACCCCGCCGATTTCCGCCAGGATGACGACCTCCGTGCGGGTTTCGTACATGTCCATCGGCGGCCGCCAGGTGCGCTCGGAGAGCATGAAGGAGGGGCCCATGGTCCCGAGCATGTCCTCGAGGGTTTTTTCGAACTTGGAGGTCAGCTCATCCAGGTCGTTGCCGAAGCGAATCTTGAAGAATTCCATGGGGGTTTTCCTAAACTGGTTAAGGGGTCTCGCAGGAAGGGTGACGTTACGATTGCTACCACATCCGGCAGGGCATGTAAAGGCAGCATAGGCTTTCCAGGGCCTGACATCGTGGCCCGACCGGATCGAGGCAGCCATGCGTCGTTTTTCAAATAGGCTACAGCCGATCCGGCGTGAACGCCACCACCTCATCGATGGTCGAGGCGTCTGCGAAAAGCATCACCAGACGGTCGACGCCGAGCGCGTTGCCGGCGCAGGGCGGCAGGGCGGAGAGGGCCTCCAGAAATTTCTGCGGCAGGCCCTGAACCGGTCGGCCGCGCCGGCGTTGGATCTCCAGCTCGGCCTCGAAGCGCCGCCGCTGCTCGACCGGGTCGGTGAGCTCGCTGAAACCGTTGCACAGCTCGAGCCCGCCGATGTAGAGCTCGAAGCGTTCGGCGACCGCTGGTTCCCCCGGCTTCAGGCGCGCCAGCGACCCGCAGGCGGCCGGGTAGTCGTGGATGAACACCGGCGCGGGGCCCAGGCGCGGCTCGATCTCCAGGCCCATCAGCTCGTCGAAGCGCCCCTGGGCCAAGGCGGCGTCCGCGGGCAAGGACGCATACCGCCGGAAGGCCTCGGCCACCGTCAGCCGCGGCCACGGCGGCGTCAGGTCGACCCGCGCGCCTTGATACGCGAGCGCATGCCCCAGGCCGAGGCCTTCGGCGACATGAAGGATCAGCTGCTCGGTGCGGGTCATCAGGTCGTCGTAGGTCTCGGATGCGGCGTACCATTCGAGCAGGGTCATCTCCGGCAGGTGCCGGCGGCCGCGTTCGCCTTTGCGGAAACACTTGCAGATCTGGTAGATGCGTTCGCAGCCGGCCGCGACCAGCGGTTTCATGCAGATCTCCGGCGAGGGCTGCAGCACCCAGCCCTCGGATTCGATCGGCTCGATGTGCGCCTCGGGCAGCGGCACCGGGATGCGGACAGGAGTCTCGACCTCGAGAAAGCCCTGCGCGCGGAAAAACGCGCGGATCAAGCTGAGGACCTCGGCGCGGCGAAGGAGGTTTTTCGGAAAAAACCCTCGGCTGACGTTCGGCATAGGGAGCCCTCGGCGGCGGCCCCGTGAAGGGTGGACCGGCCCGATGAGAAACGCCCGATGCCGGGACCGGGGATGGAAGCGCCATCCGGCGCTCGGGGACGATGCCGCCTTTTCCGCTTATCACTGAAATCCCAAAAGTCAACCCTGGGTTTTCAACGGTTGTCCTCTTCGATGCACGCGTTCAAACGGTCCTGATAGTCCGGAATGGCGGCGGCGATGCGCACCCACGCCGGGAGCATGGGGATGCCCACCGGGTCGGCGGTGAATTCGGCGATCGCGCAGCGCAGCGAGCTGACGAACGCCTCCACGGCCTCGATCTCCTCGTGCCGGTCGTAGACCAACCCGTTGATCAGCGACAGCCCGTGATATTTCTCGACGGTGACCCGCGCCTCTTGAATGTAGGCGGTCAGCATCGTCCGGAAGAAGGCGTCGCTCATGACGATGCCGTCCTGGGAGAGAAAACGGAACAGGGCCTTGGCGATGTCGCAGGCCATGCGGATCAGCCCTTCGTCCGGGCGGTCTTTCTCCAGCACCTGGTGCTTGTGCTCGTAGGTGTCGGTGATTTCCACCTGGCAGATGCGGTTGACCGAGGCCCGCTGGTAGATTTCGCTCAACAGCGAAACCTCGAGGCCCCAGGTGGGCGAAATGCGGATGCCCATGGCCAGGCTGGCGATCAGCGCGAACTCGCCGGAGAGGGCGTAGCGGAAGTTGTCCAGGTAGGCCAGAAACGGGTTGTGGCCCAGGATCCGGCGCAGCGTCCGGATCAGCGGCGTGTAGAACAGGCGCGTGACCCTGCCGTAGAGCCGGTCGGTGACCCGGGCGTAGTATCCCTTGCTGAACTCGAAGTCCGTCGCCGGATGCACCACGGGGTAGACCAGCCGTGCCAGCATTTCCCTCTGGTAGTCGACGATGTCGCAGTCGTGCGTGGCGACGGCGTACACATCGCGTTCGGCGAGGATGTAGCCCAGGGCCATCCACACCGACTGGCCTTTCCCGGGATGCTGCAGGGTGAAATCCGCATCGCGGAGCTCCTGGTAGAGGGACTGCAGGCCGGGGCCGTCCTGCCAGATGATCTTCACATTCTGCGGCATCCCCCGCATGAGCGTTTTGACATGCTGGAACTGCCGCTCGTCGGCGCGGTCGAGAGAGACGACGATTTTATGGAGATACCGGACGTGCTTCAACTCCGCGACGATGCGGGGCATCGCGGGGGTTTCGAATTCGGAGTAAAGCGCCGGCAGCAGCAGGACGATGTGACGGCGCCAGGCAATGGCCTCGATTTCGCCCTCCAGCTCTTCGATCGGCCGTTGTTTCAACCGCTGCAAAACAGTGATGGCGTCCTGTTGCCAGAAATCAGCCATTCGGCCCCCTTTCCCGCACCCGGCTGAGCCGCCGCCCATCGTTTTTTCCTTGAGAAGCCGTTCGGTCGACAGCGGCGCGACCTCAGCCGGAGGCGCTCCAACCCTCCAACCGGTCCAACACTTCCAGCACGGCGTGGTTCCACCCGCGGCTGCCGGGGTGAGGCGCTTTCTTCAGGTTGAGCAGTTCGATGTCCTCGAAGGAGCCGTCGGGGTGCGGTATCAGGATGGGAATGTCGACGCGCTTCAGCATCGACAAGTCGTTGGCGCTGTCCCCCAAGCCGATCGTCAGGAGCCCATCGCCGGTGTTTTGTGAAAAAACCGACGCGCACAGCCGTACGGCGCGCCCCTTGTCCTGCTGGGCCCCGGTGAGGTGAAAAAAGCGGCCGCCGGAGGTTATCTTGAAGCCGTCGGAAAGAGCTATGCGGTCCATTTCGGGTATGCGGCTCTCGTCATCGATCATAAACGGCTCCGTGAATTCCCGTTCCTTCGCCAGGGCGGCCTGTTCGAGAGGAAGGCCGCTCAGCAGTTCGATCTCCTCGGCGCTCAGATCGCCGAACCCGATCAGGTGGAAACGTTCTTTCAATCGGCAGGCGAAGCGCCTGATTTCGACATAGTTCGACCCCAGGCGAACGATGGTGTATGGCGGGACCCGCACCCCGGCCGGAATCCGGAAGCCGCGGTAGCCGTCCGGGAAGAAAATCGCCGCGCCGTTCTCGACGATGAACGGGTCCCGGATCCCCAGCACTTCCTGGAGGCGTTCGATCTCGCGGCGCGTCTTGCTGGAGGTGAAGACCAGGGGGATCTGCCGGCTGCGGATGCGCGCCAGCCCCTCTTCGGCCTCCCCGTGCGAATAGTCGCCGTGATCGAGCAGGGTGCCGTCGAGGTCCGTGAAGATCAACAGGTTCATTTTGAGCGAATCCAGCGAGTTTGCCGTTTCACGTCCTGCGGGTCTGAAACCGCGTTTGGTTTGCGGATGTTAACGTAATACGTTATTGCTCCTCTTCGCCCGTGTCAAGCGTAATTGGCGGGGGAATTGGCGGTGTTCGGCGCAAATGGCGGCGGAATGGTTGCTGCGGCGGGAATCCGAAAATCGCCTTGAGTGGAGAAATCTCTTGATTTCCTCCCGGATTCACTTGATTCTTTAACATCTCACCTTTCTGGGAGGTTCATTCGACATGACACGATTATGGGTTGGATGGCTGGCGGTTGCCGTCATTTCCGGATGCCTTCTGATTGCCGGTGCGGCGGCCGGGGAGAGGCACCGCGTTCCCGGCACGCACGTGACGATCGAGCCGCCGGCGGGTTTTACTCCCGCCGCGCAATTTCCCGGTTTTTTGCGGGCCGACATCGGCGCTTCGGTCATGGTGACGGAGTTGCCCGGGCCCGTCGCCGAGGTCCGCGAGGGCATGACGAAGGAGGGCCTCGCCGCGCGGGGGATGGTCCTGCTGGAATCCCAGGCGGTGCAGGTCGACGGGCGCGAGGCGCTCCTGCTTCACATCCGGCAGGAGGCGTCCGGGCTGGAGTATCTCAAGTGGTTTCTTCTTGCCGGCGACGAGGGCGGCACGACCCTGGTGGTGGGGACATTCCCGGGCAAGGAGGCGGCATCGCTCAGCGCGCCCGTCCGACAGGCGGTGTTGTCCGCCGCCTGGGACCGGCAGGCCAAGGTCGACCCCTTCGAGGGGCTGCTGTTCCGCCTGGAGCCGACCCCGAAACTCAAAATCGCCAACCGGATGAACAACATGGTGATTTTCAACGAGGAGGGCAGCCTCCGCCCGCTGGGTCCCGGAGAGCCGTTTTACATCGCAGGCAACGCCGTGGCGAAGACGGACATACCGGACCTGCCGGCGTTTTCCCGGACCCGGGCACTGCAGGCCGCCAACATCTACCTGCTGCGCAATGCCAAAGGCCGGTCGATCCGGATCGACGGGCTCGATGCCTACGAGCTGTTGGCCGAGGCGACCCACAGGGGCAGCGGCACCCCCATCCAGTTCTACCAGGTCATCGCCCCAACCGATGGGATTTATTTCATTCTTCAAGGCTTCGTGGAAACCGGCCGCGCAGCCGAATTTCTGGCGGAGTTCAGGCACATTACGGAAACGTTCCGCAGGGTCAAGCCATGATCGAGGCGGAGGCGGTTGTCGGCAGCTGATCCCGGCCGTCGCCGAAAGAGTTCCGCTTGAATCCCCACCGGTTATTTGCTTTAATCCTGTCCTTGCTCGGGGAGGTGGGCGGTGAAGCAAAAGCGGGTGATCCTGATCGCTTTCCTGGCGCTGCTGCTGGGCGCGGGGGCGCTCGTGTACTGGGGTCAGTACAACCGGCGCAGCGCCGAGCTTTACTACTCGGGGACCATCGAGGCCACCCAATCCAACCTCGCCTTCCAGGTGAGCGGCCGGGTGCAGGAGGTCCTGACCGACGAGGGCCGGATGGCCCAGAAGGGCGAGGTGCTCGCCGCCCTAGACCGTCGCGAGTTCGCGGCGCTGCGCGACCAGGCCCAGGCCAACCTGCAGCGCGCCGAACAGAACCTGCGGCAGCTCGAGACCGTGCTGGAGGTCAGCCGCCAAGTGCTGCCGGCCGAAGTCGACCGCGCGGCGGCCGCCGTGGGGGCGCTGCAGGCCCAGGTGAGAGAGGCCGAGTCCGGCTACCGGTTGCAGGAGGTGGAACGGGCACGCCTGGCGGCCGAGTCGAGCCGAGTGACGCTGGACAACGCGCGCAAGGACAAGGAGCGCTACGACGAGCTGTTCCGCAAAGGGGTGGTGGCCGAAAGGGCCCGGGACAACTTCAACCTGCAGTTCGAGACCGCCCTCAAGGAGAACCAGCGCGCGGTCGAAGCCTACAAGCTCTCCAAGGAGGGGTTCCGCCGCGAGGAGATCGACACCGCGCGCTCGCGCCTGGCCGAAGGCCGGGCCACGCTTCGCCTCGCCGAGAGCAACCTCAAGAAAATCGAGGCGGCCGAACAAGATGTCGCAGCGGCGCGGGCTCAGGTGGCTGCCGCCACAGCCGCCTTGGACGTAGCCCAGATCCAGCTGGGTCACACCGAACTCAAGGCCCCGTACACCGGCATCGTCCTCAGCCGCAACGTGGAGCCCGGGGAGGTGGTTACGCCCAGCCAGGAGGTGCTTACCATCTCCGACCTCTCCCGGGTGGACCTGAAGGTGTTCGTGGAGGAGACCGAGATCGGTAAAATTGCGCCCGGCCGGGCGGTGGACGTGAAAATCGACACCTTCCCGGACAAGACCTACCCCGGCCGGGTCGCCTACGTTTCGCCCCAGGCCGAGTTCACGCCCAAGATCATCCAGACCCACAAGGAACGGGTCAAGCTCGTTTACCTGGTGAAGGTCTCCGTCCCGAACCCGGACTTCGAGCTCAAATCCGGGATGCCTGCCGATGCCTGGTTCCGCTGACCGCCGCACGGCCGAAGGCGACCCCCCGGCCGGGATGATCGTTGCGGCGGGGGTCCGCCGGAGCTTCGGCGCGCTCGCGGCGGTATCCGATGTGTCCTTCCGCCTGCCCGCGGGCCGCATCGTCGGCCTGGTGGGCTCCGACGGCGCCGGCAAAACCACCTTGCTGCGCATGATCGCCACCCTGCTCTCCCCCGATGCCGGCACCCTGACGGTGGCCGGCCGCGACGTGGTCCGGGAGCGCGCCGCCGTCAAGGAGATGATCGGCTACATGCCCCAGCGCTTCGGCCTCTACCAGGACCTCACGGTGGCCGAGAACTTCGATTTCTTCATGGACATCTACGGCATCACCGGCGAGGAACGCCGCCGCCGGCGCGGGCGTTACCTCGGGTTCTCCAACCTGCTGCCGTTCACGGACCGCCGCGCCGGGGACCTCTCCGGCGGCATGAAGCAGAAGCTGGGGCTCGCCTGCGTGCTGGTGCACGAGCCGCAGGTGCTGATCCTGGATGAACCCACCAACGGCGTCGACCCGGTGTCGCGGCAGGAGTTCTGGCAGATCCTGGCGGAGATGAAGCAGGCGGGCATGACGATCCTCGTGTCGACGGCCTATCTCGACGAGGGCGAGCGCTGCGACCGGCTGCTGCTCATGCACAACGCGCGCATCCTCGCCGACGCGGTGCCGGCCGAGGTCCGGGCGGGGTTCGCGAGCCTGGAGGAGGCCATGATTCAGCGCATCCGGGCCGTGGACGCGGAACTCACGGAGGATGCCTTTGGACGCTGACGCCGTCGTCGTGACGGACCTGGTGAAGCGCTTCGGCCGGTTCACGGCCGTGGACCGCATCAGCTTCTCCGTGCGCACGGGCGAGATCTTCGGCTTCCTCGGGCCGAACGGCGCCGGCAAGTCCACCACCATCCGCATGCTCTGCGGCATCATTTCGCCCACCAGCGGCGCCGGCCGCGTGGCCGGCTTCGATCTCTTTACCGAGCCCGAGCGCATCAAGCAGACCATCGGCTACATGTCCCAGAAGTTCTCGCTATATCCCGACCTGACGCCGTTTGAAAACATCCGCTTCTACCTCGGGATCTACAACGTGCCGGCCGAGCAGTGGCCGGAGCGCATCGAGTGGGTTTTCGGCGTGACGCGGCTATCCGCGGTGCGCGACCGGCTGACGCGCGAGCTTCCCCCGGGCTGGCGCCAGCGCCTGGCCCTGGGCTGCGCGCTGCTGCACCGGCCGCGGCTGCTCTTCCTGGACGAGCCCACCTCGGGGGTCGACCCCATCACGCGGCGGCATTTCTGGGAGTTCATCCGCCGGCTCACCTCCGAGGGGGTGACCGTCTTCGTCACCACGCACTACATGGACGAGGCCCGGCACTGCGGCCGGGTGGTGATGATCAACGCCGGCCGGATCGTGGCGAGCGGGCCGCCGGCCGAGATCGTGGCCCGCGTGCTGCCGGACCGGCCGGAGGCGGACCTGGGCGATGCCTTCGTGGCCCTGATGCAGCGGGAGGCGTCGTGAACGCCCGCAGGGTCCAGGCCATTGCGCGCAAGGAGTACTACCACCTGATCCGGGACTTTCGCAGCCTCTACCTGGCCTTCATCATCCCGATGCTCCTGATCCTGCTTTTCGGCTACGCGCTCAGCCTGGACGTGGATCACATCCCCACAGCGGTGGTCGACCACGACCGAACGCCGGAGAGCCGTGATTTCCTCCGGGGGCTGGGCGCCTCGGTCTACTTCGATGTGGTCGCCCACCCGCCCACCACGGCCGCGCTCACGGACCGTCTGGACCGCAACCAGGCCGTCCTCGGCATCGTCATCCCGCCCGGCTGGAGCGCCGACCTCAAGGCCGGCCGCAAAAGCGCGCTGCAGATCGTAATCGACGGCAGCGACCCCAACACCGCCGGCAACACCCGGGCGTTCATCACGGCCTTCATCGCCCAGGCGAACGAGCGCCGCCTGCTCGACTTTCTGAATCGCCAGGGACGGGAACGGATCCGGCCGCCGGTCGAAGGCCGCATCCGCGTCTGGTTCAACGAGGATCTGGAAAGCCGCAACTTCATCGTCCCCGGCATCATCGCCGTCATCATCATGATCGTGGGGGCGCTTCTGACCTCGATGGTGATCGCCCGCGAATATGAGAACGGCACCCTGGAGACCCTCCGAGCCCTGCCCGTGGGGGCGGGGGAGTTTTTCCTGGGAAAGGCGACCCCCTACTTCTTCATCACGCTTGTCGACGTGCTCGTGGCGATCCTCATGGGCCAGCTGCTCTTCGGCGTGGTCATGAAGGCGAGCTTCTGGCTGATGATCCTCGCTTCCGCCGTCTACATCCTGGTGGCGTTGAGCATCGGCCTGCTGATTTCCGTCAAGACCCAATCCCAGCTCGTGGCCAACCAGCTGGCGGTGCTGGTCACTTACCTGCCCTCGCTGCTGCTGTCCGATTTCGTGTTTCCCCAGCAGAACATGCCGGTCGTGCTCAAGGCCGTATCCCGGCTCGTGCCCGCCACCTATTACATCGATATCCTGAACGGCCTCTACCTGCGGAACCTTTCGTTCCTGCAGCTCTGGCCGAGCTTCCTGGTGCTCGTCGTCATGGCGGCGCTGCTTTCGTCCCTCAACCTCCGGGCGTTGAAAAAGGAGGGGCTGTGACATGAACTGGCCGCGCGTGCGCGAGCTGGTGCGCAAGGAGTTCATCCAGCTTTTCCGTGACCGCAAGAACCGGCCGCTGCTGGTGATCGCGCCCCTGGTCCAGATGATCCTCTTCGGCTACGTGGTCACCACCGACGTGCGCGACATCACGGTGGCGGTCATCGACCCGTCGCGCACGCCGGACAGCCGGCGGCTTATCGACGCCTTCGACGGCAACCCCACCTTTCGCGTCACCCATGTCCTCCAGGACCCGAAGGAGCTGGACCGCCTGCTGCTGCGGCGCGCCGTGGACATCGGCCTGCAGATCCCGTCGGACTTCAGCGCGCGGGTCCGCCGGGGCGAGACGGCCGAGGTGCAGGTCCTGGTCGACGGCAGCATGAGCAACATGGCGGCCGTCCGGATCGCTTACAGCGTGAGCGTGCTCGACACCTTCAACTCCCAGCTGCTGCGGGAGCTGAACCGACGGCGCCTCGACTTCGGCGAGATCGACGGCCGCATCCGCACCTGGTACAACCCCAACCTGGACAGCCAGTACTACTACGTGCCGGGCATCGTCGCCTTCCTGGTCATGCTGCTCTCGCTGCTCTTCACCTCCATGGCCGTGGTGCGGGAGAAGGAGGCCGGGACCATGGAGCAGCTGATCGTGACCCCCCTCAAGGCGACCGAGTTCATCCTCGGCAAGACCATTCCCTTCATCCTCATCGCCCAGGCCCAGATGGTGATGGTGATCCTTTTCGCCCGGCTGTGGTTCCAAATACCGATGGCGGGCAGCGCGTTTCTGCTGCTGGCGGCAAGCTCCGTCTTCCTGCTGAGCACCCTCGGCATCGGGCTTCTGATCTCCACCGTCTCCCGGACCCAGCAGCAGGCCATGATGACCAACTTCTTTTTCATCCTGCCGTTCTTCATGCTGAGCGGGTTCGTCTTCCCCATCGCCAACATGCCCGTCGTCGTGCAGTGGCTGACCCACTTGAACCCCTTGAATCATTTCCTGGTCATCATCCGGGGCATCTTCCTCAAGGGCACCGGATTTACGATTTTGTGGCCGCAGTTCCTGGAGCTGGCCGTGCTCGGCGGGTTCGTTTTTGCCGTCGCGGTCCGGCGATTCCGGAAACGCATCGATTAGGAATCGGCGGCGCCCGGGGCGCCGCCGATTCCTAAATGGAGTTAATATTTATGGGTGTGGGAGCGGCTTTCCAGCCGCGATTCGGCCGCTTCATGGTCCGGCAAGCGGTGCGGGCGGGCCTGTCGGATGTCGATTTCCCGCAGTTTGTGATATACATGAACTGCTGGAAGCCGCCGCGTGAAACCATCGTGCGGATGCAGCGAACGTGGACGGTGCCGAACGTCGAGACGGTGATCGCATGGTCGATCTGGAACTGGAAAAACTTCGCATTGAAAAATCCGCCTCGCGGCCGAAACGCCGGAAACGGAAGCGTCTCGCGTGGGGGCTCCTGATCGCGGTCGCGGCCGGCGCGTCCGTCGTGCTCTACCATCAGGGGTGGCTCACCCCGGCGGTGCCGGTCCAGGCGGCCGTCGTGCAGACCCTCTACCCGTCCCAGACCTTCACCCTGCTGAATGCCAGCGGCTACGTGGTGGCCGACCGAAAATCGGCCGTGGCTTCCAAGGTGACCGGACGGCTGGTGTTCCTGGGCGTCGAAGAGGGCAGCCGGGTCAAGGAGGGGCAGATCATCGCCCGGCTGGAGAGCCGGGACTCCGCGGCGGCGCGGGACCGGGCGGCCCAGAACGTCACGGTCGCCCGCTACCAGCTGGAACAGGCCCAGGCCGAGCTGGCCAACGCCGCCCTGGACTACGAGCGCAAGAAGAACCTGGTCGAGCGGGGCACGATCGCGCGTTCCGCCTTCGACACGGCCGAGGCCCGCTACCGCTCCGCCCGGGCCTCCGTCGAGGCGCTGACCGCCGCGCTGCGGGCGGCCCAGGCGGCTCTGGAAGAGGCCGGTGTGCTGCTCGACTACGCCAACATCCGCGCGCCCTTCGATGCCGTGGTGCTCACCAAGAACGCCGACATCGGCGACATCGTCACCCCGCTGGCGGCCACAGCCGACGCCAAGGCCGCCGTGGTCACCATCGCCGACATGAACTCGCTTTTGGCGGAGGTGGACGTCTCCGAGTCGAACATTGCGCAGGTCAAGGTGGGGCAGCCCTGCGAGATCCGCCTGGACGCCCTTGCCGACACCCGCTTCCCGGCCAGGGTGCACATGATCCTGCCGACGGCCGACCGCAGCAAGGCCTCCATCACGGTGAAAGTCGCCTTCGTCGAACGCGACCCGCGCGTGCTGCCCGAAATGAGCGCCAAGGTGGCCTTCCTTTCCCGTGAGCCCGCCGCCGACGAAAACACGCCCTTTCGGGCGGCGCCCGCGGCGGCGCTGACCCCGCGCAACGGCCGGCAAATCATCTTTCTCATCGAGGCCGACCACGTCCGGGAGGTCGCCGTGGAGACCGGCCGCCGGTTCGGGGAGATGGTGGAACTGCGGGACGGGCCGCCGGCCGGCAGCCGCATCGCCACAGCCCCCCTGGACCGGTTGAAGGACGGCACCCGGGTCTCGACCCCCAAGCAGTGACCATGATGAACCCTGCCCCGATCATCGTCGACATCCGCCACGTCAGCAAGTCCTACCGTCGGGGAAACCAGGTCATTCCGGTGCTGGAGGACATTTCGCTCGCCATCGCCGCCGGGGAGTTTCTGGCCCTCATGGGGCCGTCGGGTTCCGGCAAGAGCACGCTGCTGAACCTCATTGCGGGATTAGACCGCGCGGACGCCGGCGCGATTACCGTCGGGGGGACCGACATCGGCGCGCTTTCCGAAACCGAGCTCGCCGCCTGGCGCGCCGCCCACGTCGGCTTCATTTTCCAATTCTACAACCTCATCCCGGTGCTGACGGCCTTCGAGAACGTCGAGCTGCCGCTCGTGCTGACCGATCTCACCCGCCGGCAGCGCCGGGAGCACGTGCGGACCGTGCTGCGGCTGGTCGGCCTCGAGGACCGCATGGACCACTCCCCGCGGCAGCTCTCCGGCGGCCAGCAGCAACGGGTGGCCATTGCGCGCGCCCTGGTCGCGGACCCGACCCTACTCGTGGCCGACGAGCCCACAGGCGACCTCGACCGCGTCTCGGCCGAGGACCTGCTGGTGCTCATGGGGCGGCTGTGCAGCGAGCTGGGCAAGACCATCATCATGGTGACCCACGACCCGCGGGCGGCCCGGCGGGCGCACCGCTTGAGGCACCTGGACAAGGGCGTTCTCACCGATGTTCTGGAAACTCCTCTACCGGAATGCGTTTAGGCACAAGCTGCGCGCTCTGCTGACCGTGGTCGGCGTCGCCGTGGCGGTGCTGGCCTTCGGCCTGCTGAGCACGCTCGTGGACGCGTGGTACGCCGGCGTCTCGGCGGCCGCCGCCAACCGGCTGGTCATCCGGCACGCCATATCCCTCACCTTCTCTCTGCCCATCGCCTATATGGAAAAGATCCGTGCGGTCGACGGCGTCAAGGCCGTCTCCCACATGACCTGGTTCGGCGGCGTGTACATCGACCGCAAGAATTTCTTCGCGAACTTTGCCGTGGAGCCCAGGAGCTTCCTGGACCTGTACCCGGAGTTCGTCCTGCCCGAAGACCAGAGGTCGGGCTTTCTCAAGGACCGCCGGGGCTGCGTGGCCGGCCGCGGGCTGGCCGAGCGCTTCGGCTGGAAAGTGGGCGACACCGTGCCCCTTCAGGGGACCATCTACCCCGGCGACTGGCCGATGACGCTGCGGGGGGTCTACCAGGGGCGCGACAAGAGCACCGACGAGAACCAGCTCTTTTTCCACTGGGACTACCTGAACGAGCGGCTCAAGGAGCGCTTCCCCCGGCGGGCCAACCAGGCCGGCATCTTCGTGATCGAGATCGCCCATGCCGAGGAGGCACCGGCGGTGGCCGGGGCCGTGGACGCCGTTTTCAAGAACTCCCTGGCCGAGACTCTGACCGAGACCGAGCGCGCGTTTCAACTGGGGTTCGTGACCATGAGCGAGGCCATCCTCGCGGCCATCCGCCTGGTGTCGCTCCTCATCATCGGCATCATCATGGCCGTCGTCGCCAACACCATGATCATGTCGGTGCGCGAGCGCATGCACGAGTTCGCCGTCTTCAAGACGCTCGGCTACGGCGCCTTCCACCTGGCCGGCCTGATTCTGGGCGAGTCGCTGGTGATCTGCGCGGCCGGCGGGGCGCTCGGCATCGCCGGCACCTTTCCCGTCCTGAGGGTCCTCGCGGGGTACGTGGGGAACATTTTCCCGGTGCTGGACATCACCCCCACGACGCTCGGGCTGGACGTGCTGGCGGCGGTCCTGGTGGCGCTGGTCGCCGCGGCGTTCCCCATCCGCAAAGTGATCGCGGTGCGGATCGTCGACGCGCTGGGGCGGGTGGGGTGATGAAACTTCTGTTCGCTTACAGCCTGCGCAACCTGCTGGCCCGCCGGACGACCACGGTCCTGACCGCCGGGGGCATGGCGCTGGTGGTGTTCGCCTTCGCGGCCATCCTCATGCTGGCCGAGGGGCTGCGGCGCACCCTGGTGGACTCCGGCTCCTACGACAACGTCGTGGCCATCCGCAAATCCGCGAACTCGGAGGTCCAGAGCACGGTGCCGCGCCTTGAGGCGGCGATCGTCGAGACCCAGCCGGAGATCGCCGCCGGCCCCGACGGCCGGCCGCTTGCCGCGCGGGAAGTGGTGGTGCTGATCAACCTGCGCAAGCGCGGCTCGCAGAGCACCTCGAACGTCACCATCCGGGGCGTTTCGGAATTCTCGCTCGCGCTGCGCCCCCAGATCCGCATGGTCGCCGGCCGCATGCCGCGGCCGGGGTTGTCGGAAATCATGGTGGGGGAGGGGATCGCCCGGCGTTTCCAGAACGCCGGCCCCAACGAGACGCTCTCCTTCGCCAACCGGGAGTGGGCGGTGGTCGGGGTGTTCGACGCCGGCAACACCGGCTTCAACTCCGAGATGTGGGGCGACGCCGAGCAGTTCATGCAGGCCTTCCGGCGCCAGGCCTACTCCTCCGTGATTTTCCGCCTGCGGCAGCCGGATGCGTTTGCCGCCGTGAAAGCGCGCATCGAGGGCGACCCCCGCCTGTCGCTGGAAGCCAAGCGGGAGATCGCCTACTACCAGGACCAGTCCGAGGCGACCGCCACCTTCCTGCGCATCCTCGGGACCGCGCTGACGATCATCTTTTCCATCGGCGCGGTGGTCGGCGCCATGATCACCATGTACGCGGCGGTGGCCAACCGCACGGCGGAGATCGGAACCCTCAGGGCCGTGGGCTTCCAACGCTCGGCCATCCTGACGGCGTTCCTGGCGGAGGCCCTCCTGCTGGGGTTCCTCGGCGGTGCGGCCGGCCTGGCGCTGGCCGCCTTCCTGCAGTTCTTCAGCGTGTCCACCACCAACTTCCAGACCTTTGCCGAACTGGCCTTTCAGTTTCGCCTGAGCGGCGAGATCGTGGCCGAGGGTTTGGGGTTCGCCGTGGTCATGGGGCTGGCCGGAGGGCTGCTGCCGGCTTTCCGGGCGGCGCGGATGAACATCGTGGAGGCGCTTCGGGAAGCCTGATTCCGGCAACGTTTTTCGGTTGGAGGTGCTATCCGGGCGGGGGCGACTGCGTGGAATACGAGGGGGGACCTTTTTTCTCCGGGAACATGCGCTCCCGGCGGATGGACGCGATCAGCCCCCCCTCTTTTCTCTTTTGCGGTCGACTTCGTTTTTGACTTCCAGCAAGTCGACCACCCACATTTGACTGGATGTATCGATCGTGGAGCCGGGTATTCTCCTCACGATCGTCACCACCCCTCCCTCTTTGGGGCTCTTCGTATTCCAAAGCACATACCTGAAATCGGATCTCAAAATGTTGGACAAACCGGTTTTCGCAATTTCTCTGATGATAAACGCAATGGGGGTGCGGGGAAGCCCCTTGGATAAAAGCTGTTGAAAAAGGTAAACGGAACACAAGTCGTCATATGTCAGGAGGTTTTTGTCTCCTCTTGCCATCGCGATGTGCCAAGAGGGGATGATGAATCCTTTCACGATCCAATTGCGAACTCTTGATTTTTCGATTCCCAGTATGCGCGAAACATCGAGAGTGGAGTAGGTGGGGATGTTTTCATGGCCTCTTTTCGAAGGTTTCAGCACCGAGCCATTCGCTCGGCGGGAGCCGGCGAAATGGGTCGTCAGACCGGACCTGATCATATGCGACCTCGCTTGGTTTTCTACCTTTGAGGTTGAAAGCAGGAGCACGCAGGCCACCATAAACCTAATCGGCATGCGAAATCTGCACCGGATTTTGAATGGCTTTAAAACAAACTAATTCAGCCGGTTAGGGCGATGGCGTTTCAGGCAGGCATGGAAGTGGGTAGTTAACTTTAAGTTTATGGGAAGAAAAAGATCGACTTTGCGGCAGAAGTTAACACACGGAATCCGTCACAAGCGCCTGAAAACAGGCCTTTGAGCGGTGAATAGACCGCAATCAAAGACCCGCTCCTCTCCGGCGCAGCCGGCGGCGTTTCCGGTCGCCGGGACGCATCGGCGGATCAGCCGGGCGGGTCCTGCTCCGAAGGGAGGATTTCGCTGATTTTCTGTTTGAGCTGTTCGATGCTGAAGGGTTTTTGGATGAATCCCCGGCAGCCGCGCTTCATGATTTCCAGAGCCTGGCCGTTGAGGCTGTAGCCGCTTGACAGCAGCACCGCCGCCTGCGGGTGGATGGCTCGGATGCGGTCGAAGACGATCCCGCCCCCGATGCCCGGCATGATCATGTCGAGGATCACGAGATCAATTTCGGCCCGGCGTTTTTCATACAGCGCCAGCGCCTCGTCTCCGCTCTGCGCGACGATCACCCGGTGCCCCAGGCGCTCCAGCATCTGTCGCCCGATGTTGGCCACCATTTCCTCGTCTTCCACGAGCAGGATGGCTTTTCCTCCCCTCCGCACGGCCCCCGCCGGTTCGGGCGGCTGCGCAACGGCTCCTGGAGCGGCCGGGAAGAAGACGCTGAAGGTCGATCCGCGGTCCTTTTCGCTGCGGACGGTGATGAACCCGTTGTGGTTCTTGACAATGCCGAACGCCGACGACAGCCCGAGCCCCGTGCCGTGGCCCTTCTCGCGGGTGGTGAAGAAGGGCTCGAAGATGCGCGCCTGGGTGCGCGGGTCCATGCCGACGCCGGTGTCGGTGACGTCCATGCGCACATACGAACCGGCGACGGCGTCCGGCGGCACGTCCGGGCCGCCCGCCTCGATGACCACGTTCGCGGTTTGCAGCACCAGCTCCCCGCCGCCGGGCATGGCCTGCCAGGCGTTGACCAGGAGGTTGAGCAGCACCTGCTGCAATTGCGACTGATCGGCCTCGATCTTCCACGGGGCCTCCTGGAGGTTCTTGCGGATGGCTATTTCACGGCGGGTGCGGCCGAACATCTCGGCGGTTTTTTCGAGCAGCGCGTTGATGTCGGTGACCTTGACTTCGTACTTCCCGCCGCGCGCAAACCCCAGGATCTGCCGCGTGAGCTCCGAGGCCCGCATCACCGATTTTTCCACATTTTTCAAATAGGCCACATCGCGGTGATCGGGCGCCTTGTCCAGCAGCAGCAGGGAGATGTTGCCCTGAATCCCCATCAGCAGGTTGTTGAAATCGTGGGCGATGCCGCCGGCGAGCGTCCCGATGGCCTCCATTTTCTGGGCCTGCTGCACCTGGGCCGTCAAACGCCGGCGCTCTTGCTCCGCGTCCCGACGCGCGGAGATGTCCTCCAGGATGCTCAGCCAGTGCGTGATGCCTCCCTTGCCGTCGCGCAGCGCCGCGCAGCGGACCGCGGCCCAAAATTCGCGGCCGTCCTTGCGGACGCATCGTTTTTCGGTTTCGTAGGTATCCGCTTGGCCGTTGCGGATGCCCTGGATCAGCCCCGCGATACGGTCGCGGTCTTCCGGGTGGGCGAGATCGAGGAGGGTGCGTACCTGGGCTTCGTGCAGGGAGTAGCCGAAGAGGGTCAGGAAGGCGGGATTGGCTTCCAGGAGGCGGCCGAGGCGGTCGGCGATGGCGACGCCCAGAGGAGCGATGTCGAAAACGGCGCGGAAACGGTCGGCGGTGAGACGGAGTTCCATGGTGTCGTTCGGGCCCTGGCTATGCGCGGATGAAAGGTTGAAACATCAGTCGCTTTTCTTGACAAGGTACTGGTCCTGGGTCCGGTCCTGCAGGAACACCCGGTCGTAACGCTTGATCGAGGCCTGATCGTACCACTTCAGGCCCGCCTCCCGGCAGCTCGGGCAGGCTTTGCGCGGGATGTGCACGGCCAAGATGTGCGCGCCCCGGTCCGATACGGAATCGATCCGGATCGCCCCGCCGCAAACGTCGCAGGCCGTGATCTCTTCCTGCTGCGACTCGGAAATGCCGTCGGTGTCGTAGTAGATGCGGCGGGTGCGGCGGTGGCTGTCTCTTTTTTCCAGCATTTTTTCCCGCAGCTGGTCCCGCCCGGTCCAGCATGCCAGGATGAGGTCGCTGACCTCCTTGACCGCAGCGGTGACCGCCTCCGACTGGCGGACCTGGCGGCGATCGTAGTCCGGCTCCCGGACCTTGCTGTAGTCCAGGCCGGCCATGGCGAGCACAATCCCCAGGTTGACGTAGGGAAGGGCGCCTTCGATGGAGTAGCCCCCCTCCAACACGGCGATGTCGGCATTCAGGAGTGCGGTCAATTCCGCGTAGCCCTGTGCCGAGAAATTCATGTTGGTGATGGGGTCCGTGTAGTGGTTGTCCTGGCCGGCCGAGTTGACGATCAGCTGCGGCTTGAAATCGTCCAGGATCGGCCGGACGGCGTTGCGGATGACGTGCAGGAAGCCCGCTTCGGCGGTGTGGGGCGGCAGCGGGATGTTGAGGGTGCGGCCCACGGCATTCGGCCCGCCCAGCTCCCCGGGAAACCCGCTGCCCGGGTAGAGGGTCCGGCCGTCCTGGTGCAGGGAGATGAACAGGGTGTCGGGATCGTGCCAGTAGATGTCCTGGGTGCCGTCGCCGTGATGGCAGTCCGTGTCGACGACGGCCACCCGGTCCACGCCGTATTTGCGCCGCAGAAACTCGATCATGACGGCTTCGATGTTGATGTTGCAGAAGCCGCGCGCGCCGTGGGCGACGCGCATGGCGTGGTGGCCCGGCGGCCGTACGAGGGCGAAGCCCTTGTCGACCCGCCGCTCCAGCACCGCCATGCCGACGGTCTTGGCGCCGCCGGCGCTGATGAAATGGGATTCGGTGGCGATGCTCCAGACGTCGGGGACGCAGAAATGGACGCGCTGGATGTCGGCCAGGACCACCGGGTCCGGCTTGAGCTCGACGACCCCCTCGATGTCGAACAGGCCCTCTTCGAGGATCTGGTCCTGGGTGTAGAGCAGCCGCTCCTCCCGTTCCGGGTGGTTCGGGCTGATGGCCCAGTCGTAGGCCGGGAAGAAAACCAGGCCGACCTTGTTTTTCGCGTGCAGCATCGCGTGAAGTTCCTCAGCCATCCGAAGCCCGAAATACGAAATCCGAAACAAGTCCAACATTCAAATTTCCAAATTCCCCAAACATGCTTCGGGTTTCGTTCATTGGCTATACGGATGTATTTCGATGTTCGTTTTTCGGGTTGGATTCCAACAGGCGCTTCAGCAGGTGGTCGTAGCCATGAATGAGGCCCGGTTTGACCTGCACCCGGACGCGGATGTTTTTCCCGGAGGTGTTGAACCCCCGCACCATGTTGAACTGCTGGCTTTCCACCACCTCCATTTCGAGGTAGTCGGGGTTGGCGCCGCGTTCCAGGGCCTTGACCCTCAGCAGGTCCAGCGCCTGTGCCGTGGCGGCCTCCAGGCCGTAGCCGTCCGGGATGGGCTGCAGGAAATTCTCCGCCGGTGCGGTTGCCACCCGTTGTTCCGTGTCGGCGAAAAGCCCCACCTCGCACGTGGTGCGCGCCAGGGCCGCCCCGATGGCGTTGGCGACCTGCCATCGCGGGACCACTCGGACGTGCATGGGGGTCAGGCGCTGAAGGTGCTTGGCGAAATAGGGGGCCGGGCCGCCCAGAACCAGAACGGATCGGGGCCGCACCTGATAGCCTTCCTTCAATTCGTGCAGCGTGTAGACGGGCTTGCCGTTGATGTGCGCCGTCAGCCGTTCGGACGCC
>JALOPD010000200.1 GCA_025454075.1 Desulfobacterales bacterium
CAAGATCTGGAACTCCAAGATCAAGGACATGAACGTCACCGCCCAGACCAGCGGCGCCTCGGGCGAGAACGTGCGGCTGATCAACAAGAAAGAGGTCGAACTCGCTCTGGTCCAGAGCGACACCCTGGATTTCGCCTTCAACGCCAAGGAAGCCTTCAAGGAGCCCCTGAAGGGCATGAGTGCCATCGCGGTTCTTTATCCCGAGGTCGTTCAGGTGGTGGTTGCGGCCGACGGCCCGATCAAATCCTTTGCCGATCTGAAGGGTAAAAAAGTGGGCGTGGGCGCGCCGGGCAGCGGCACCGAGGCCAACTACCGGCAGCTGATGGACGCTTACGGCATGAAAAAAGAGGATGTCAACGGCCAGTACCTCTCCTTTTCCGAGAGCGCCGAGGCATTTAAAGACAAGCACATCGACGCCTTTGTCGTGACCGGCGCGGTTCCCACCTCGGCCATCATGGACGTCGCCACTCAAAACGCCATCCGGATTCTGCCGATTGCGGACGACATCGCCGCGAAGCTGACCCAGAAATATCCTTTCCTGGCAGCGGTGAAGGTCCCGGCCAACAGCTACAAAGGCCAGACCGCGGATGTGCCCACCGTGGCGGTGAACGCAGTTCTGATTGCCGGCAATCAGCTCAAGGACGACATGGTCTACAACCTGACCAAGGCGCTGTTTGAGAACCAGCCCGAGTTGGCCGCCGCACATGCCAAAGGCAAGGAGCTGAACTCTCAGTTCGCGGTGAAGGGCGTGTCCATCCCCTACCATCCGGGGGCGGTGAAGTACTACAAGGAAAAAGGCCTTATGAAATAGAAAGCCGCTGGCGCGGCTTTCTATATATGAAGAAGTTCTTAGACCAGAAAAATAAGGAGTATGCGACCCTTCCGGCAAGCTTTTGCGATTGGCGCTGGAAGGGTCGCACGCACTTTGAAAAATGCGCTGTCGATGGATCGCAGGCTTGATAGCAGCCTGTGCCGGGGTTGTCGGGTTTTTGCTCTGGCCGTTTATCCCCGCGCTTGAATTAATCGACGGACGCAGCGGGCGTGTCGTGTTTTGTGCCCGGGTCCAGCGCGGCGAAGAGTTTGTGCTGTCGTTTGTCCATTCCGTAAACAAACGGCCCGTTTATGACACGTTGCGCGCCGAGGCCGATCACCTGGTCATTGTTCGGTCCCGGTTCGACTCGTTCGGCGCCGGCATGCCGGAGGCTTCGACGCCGGAAGGTACGTTGACCATCGCCGAAGACGGCTGGCTGGAATGGACGGTCAACCGGCCGGTGCCCGAAATCACCGTGCGTGTGGGTTGGGTGGCCGAACACACGCTTCACATTAAAGGCCGGGAAATCCGGCTTGCGGATCTGGCGGAACCGGGGAAGCCTCTAACCATGTTCGTTCGAAAAATTCGAATGGTCGACCTCTTCAAAGGCAGGTGCATCCCGTGAGCGAAAAAGAAAAAAACCCGTCAAAAGCCGGCGTCTTGACAACCTCGATGGAAGGCGTAGAGGTCGTATCCAAGGAAGAGATCGAAAAGATCCTCAAGCAGGTGGACAAGGAAGCCTCGGCCCGCAAACTGACAGGCATCCCGCACTGGGTCGTTTATCTGATTGGTGTTTCATGGTCGCTCTTCCAGGTCTACACGGCGGCGTTCGGCCTTTTCCCCGCCCAACTGCAGCGCTCCATCCACCTGGCGTACGCTTTCGTGTTGACCTACCTGCTTTTCCCGGCCCGCACCAGCGATGAATCCAATCGGTTGAGCTGGTACAACTGGTTGCTGGCCATTTTCGCCGGCTACATCGGTTTGTACATGGCCTTGAACTACATGCGCATCATGGAGGCCGGCGGGGATTATTCCCGCATGGATTATGCCGCCGCCGGCTGCGGCATTCTGCTGACGCTGGAGGCGGCGCGGCGGGTGGTGGGGCTTCCGATCGTCTGCCTCTCGCTGTTTTTTCTCCTCTACTCTTATTTCGGGGCATATTTCCCGGGGTTCATGTCGCACCGCGGCTATTCGCTGGAGCGCATCGCCTCCCACATGTTTCTGACCACCGAGGGCATTCTCGGCATTCCCCTGGGCGTGGCGGCAACCTTCATCTACCTGTTCATCCTGTTCGGCTCCTTCCGTGAAAAATCAGGACTGGGCCAGCTCTTCATCGATATCTCCAACGCCATCGCCGGCTGGGCCTCCGGCGGGCCGGCCAAGATGGCCATTGTAACGAGTGCCCTGGAGGGCACGGTGTCCGGAAGCTCGGTGGCCAACACCGTGGAGTCAGGTAGCCTCACCATCCCCATGATGAAGCGCCTGGGCTACCGGCCCGAGTTCGCCGCGGCGGTCGAGGCATCCTCCTCGACCGGCGGCCAGATCATGCCGCCCATCATGGGGGCCGCGGCCTTCATCATGGCCGAGTTTCTGAATGTGCCCTACCTCGACATCGCCAAGGCGGCGGCCATCCCGGCCTGCCTCTATTTTTTCGGCGTGTTCATGGAGGTGCACTTCGAGGCCAAGCGCTGCAACCTGAGAGGCCTGACCCGCGACGAGCTGCCCCGGTTCGCGGATGTCATGAAGGAGCGGGGGCACCTCTTCGTTCCCCTGTTTGCGATCATCATATTCCTTTCGATCGGGTTCACCCCGCTTTACGCCGCCCTCATGGGGCTGGTGACCTGCATCATTGCGGGCGCCTTGAAGGAGGCCACCCGCATGAACCCCCGGCAGATCGCCGACGGATTCGAGCTCGGGGCCCGGAATGCCATCGGCGTGGCGCTGGCCTGCGCGTCGGCCGGGATCATCATCGGCGCGATCACCCTGACCGGCCTGGGGCTCAAGCTGGGGAACGGGCTGGTGGAGTTGGCCGGCGGCAACCTCCTGCTGACCCTCGTCTTTACCATGATCACCTCGCTCATCCTCGGGATGGGCGTGCCGACCACGGCCAACTACATCATCACCTCCACCATCGCGGCCCCCGCTCTGATCCAGCTGGGGGTGCACCCGCTGGCGGCCCACATGTTCGTCTTCTACTTCGGGATCGTGGCCGACATCACCCCGCCGGTCGCCCTGGCCGCCTATGCCGGATCGGGCATCGCCAAATCCAATCCCTTCTGGACGGGGGTCACCTCCACCAAGCTGGCCATCGGGGCGTTCCTGACGCCCTACATTTTTGTCTTTAACACGTCCATGCTCTGGATCAATACGACCTGGTACGCGATCGTCCAGACGTTGATTACATCGTGCGTCGGGATGACGGCGATCGGTGCGACGATGATCGGGTTTTTCGTGGCACCCATGAATTGGCTGGAGCGGATTCTTTTTTTCATCGGCGGTCTCATGATGGTGCACCCTGGAACGACGACCGACTTGATCGGCATCGGTTTGCTGGCTGCGTGCGTGGTCAACCAGTACCGGAAGAAAAGGGGAGGGTCCGTCAGCACGGCCACCGCTGAGGACGCGTGATTCCGGAATTGACCGCTCTTTCGGGAAAGGTTTAAGGGGTTATCAGGAAACTACCGGGTTTCAGCGTCGATCGATCGCATGCTGAAACCCGTTTTTTTTTTGGTGGAGGGCCAGCGCTTGAAAGAGAGCTTCGGGAGGATCACACTATAACCCGGAGGGCGCCATACGCATTATTGAAGATTATTTTTTCCGCCCCTCTTTTTTATGGCGGAGAAAATATTTTGAAGTGTGCCGATAATGACGCAGGCCAACACGCCGAAGATCGCGGTTCGGATGATCCAATCGGCAACGCTCATGTTTGAAAAATCCATAAAGGCCTCCTTGAAATCCAGGGTTGCGTTTCTATGTCCATGGGCGGCATTTGCGTTTTCTGCCACTCGCCACCCGGGCAGGATATTTCGTTGGATCGGCTTTCAGATGTTATAAAATGATTGATTCGGATATTCAACCGATTTTCAGAATGCCCCGGGCCTCGTCGGGCGTCGCCACCTCGTGGCCCAGCAGACGGACGAGCTCGGCGAGCTTCTGCACCAGCTCCGCGTTGCGTTTGGCTGCCTGGCCGGGCGCCCAGAAGATGCTGTCCTCGAAGCCCACCCGCACGAGCGATGCCCCCAGCCCGATCGCGGCGGCGAGCAGCTTGAAATCCGTCATGCCGTCGTGGACGATGCCCCACGGGACCCCTGCGTCCATCATGGAGGTCATGAAGAAAAGGCTCCTGGGGTCGGGGGCGAGCGTCCAGTGGAAGCCCAGGCAGAAGCAGATGGAATAGGGCGGCTTGATAGCGCCCTCTGCGACCAGCGCCCGCGCTGCCGGCAGCATGCCGGAATCGAAGATCTCCAGCTCCGGCACGGTCTGGGTCCGGCGCATGCGCCTGGCCCAGTAGCGGATGTCCGGCAGGCGGTTGATGTAGACCTCCTCGCCGAAGTTGACCGAGCCCATGTTGAGCGAGGCCACCTCGGTGCGCGGGTCTTTCAAGGCCACGCAGCGCTGCTCGAGGGTGAGCGTGGTCAACCCGCCGGTGGAGCCCTGGATGACGATGTCCGAGGAGTTGCGGATCCGGTCGAGCGTCTCCGAATAGACGCCGATCTCCTCGGTCTGCGCCCCCTTGGCGTCGCGCACGTGCAGGTGCACCATCCCGGCCCCGGCCCGGGCGCAGCGGATGACCTCGTCGGCCACCTGCTTCGGCGTGAGGGGGTTGACGGCCGGAGGCTGGGTGCTGCGGCCCACCGGGGCCACGGCGATGATGATCTTGCGAGGTTTGTTCGCGGCCATGGTTGGGAGTCTCCTTATCCGGCTGACGGGCCGACGGGCGACCGGCCGACCGTCAGATCTATTCATTCCACCACCTTCGTGGTCCGCACGATGTCCGGGTCCGTGAACTTGTCGAGGACGTCCCGGGCAATCGTCGAAAAGCTGTACATCACCACACCGTCGCGGCCGGCTTGAAACCAGTGTTTCGCCCCCGGCGCCAGGGTGATCTGGTCGCCGGGCCGCATGAACAGCTCGTGGCGTACGGTGTAAAAGTGTTCCTTCCCTTTCACCAGAAACCCGTCCCGCAAGGTGTTTTCACCCGGCACATAGAAATACATGGAGCCGCCGACGACGCGGAGGGTCTCCTCCTTGCCGGGGTCTTCGCCGACCGGGGGGTGCCAATGCTCGGGCTCGGTCTGATTCGGGAAAAGGGCCAGGACCTTGACGCTGATTCTTTCCGTTTGGACCAGGGTCACCACCTGGAGCCCCTCGCGCTCGAGCCGGCTCAATCCGAAGTCCACCACTTCGATGGCATCCGACTCCTTCTCTGAAAGAAAAATTCCCGCCCGGCGCATCATTTCCGCGGCGCGCCTGCGGGCGTTCTGCTGCTGCTGACGAGTGATCATCCGAGTCGCCTCCCAACATCAAATGGCCTATTTGTGTACGTCGGAGGCTGTGGTTCTAAGTTAGGATCGATTGCCAAGTCAACAAAATGTTGGCGGCCGGCCGACACGCCGGCTCCCGGGGTTTGTCGGGCAATCGCTGAAACACCATGGCTTTACTTCGACCATGGTATCGGATAATGAATCGCCTCAATGACGAAACTGCTCTTCACCCTCGGGGTCATCGCTCTCGGCCTGTCGTTCGGCTACGCCATCCAACGGCGGGTCGCCTCGCAACGCTTGATCCTGCCGCTGCCGATCGCCGATGTGCGCAGGCTGCTGCAGAAGGTCGGCCTTCTGTTCTTCATGTATTTTTCCTTCATGGCAACCGTCTGGATCATCCGCATCGACAACCTCAGGCTCGTCGCGCTGCCCGCCATAGGACTCTTTATCCTCCTCTTCGGGGGCGTTCTCGCCCTGGGCGCTGCGAAGGCATTCAAGCTGAGCCGGAGGCAGACCGGGTCCTTCTTCGCCTGCGGTTCATTCTCCAATATCGGCTCCATCGGCGCCCTGGTCGTGTTCGTTTTCCTGGGCGAGGAGGCCTTCGCCTACGTCCCGCTTTACAAGCTCTTCGAGGAGGTTTTCTATTTTACCATCGGTTTCCCGATCACCAAATATTTCAGTCCTGCCGACGAGGCTGCGCCCGACGAACCCATTGTGCTGCGTCTGAAAAGGGTTTTCAGCGACATCTTCGTGGTCGCCGCCCTGGCGTCGATCACCATCGGCGGAGGCTTGAACCTGGCGGGCGTGGAGCGGCCGGAGATCTTCGGGACGCTGAACGCATTATTTATACCGGTCGGCACATTCATTTTACTGGTGTCGATCGGGATGGCCATGCGGTTTTCGAGCATCGGGCGCTACGTCCGGGAATGTGCGGCCATCGCGGGCATCAAGTTCCTCGTCCTGCCGGCTTCTGCCTGCCTGGCCGGCTATATCATCGGGTTCGGGTCCATGCACGACGGGCTGCCGCTGAAGGTCGTGTTGATCCTCTCATCGGCGCCGGTGGCCTTTACGGCCCTGATTCCTCCATCCATTTACGACCTGGATCTGGACCTCTCCAATGCCTGCTGGCTCACTTCCACGCTGGCGCTCTTCGGGGTGCTTCCGATCGTGTATGTGCTGATTCAACACCTGTGAAGATCGGCCGGAAAGATGCTGAAAGAGGACTGGTTTCTGGGGTTGGACCTGAGCACGCAGAGCCTGACGGCGATGGTCGTCTCGCCTGAGTCCGGGGTGGTCCGGCAGCTTTCGATCCACTTCGACCAGGACTACCCGGGGTACGGCACCC
>JALOPD010000201.1 GCA_025454075.1 Desulfobacterales bacterium
GAGTACGACCCCAACCGGTCCGCGCGCATCGCGCTGCTGCACTACGCCGACGGGGACAAGCGCTACATCCTGGCGCCGGTCGATCTCAAGGTGAACGACCGCGTCGAGGCGGGGCCCACGGCCGACATCAAGCCGGGCAACAGCTTGCCGCTGCGCAACATCCCCCTCGGCACGCAGATCCACAACATCGAGCTGCGCATCGGCAAAGGCGGCCAGATCGTGCGCAGCGCCGGCGGTTACGCGCAGCTGATGGCCAAGGAGGGCAACTACGCCCTGGTCAAGCTGCCGTCGAACGAGGTGCGCAAGGTGCTCCTCGACTGCCGGGCGACCGTGGGTCAGATCGGCAACGTGCAGCACGAGAACGTGTCCTACGGCAAGGCCGGCCGCAAGCGCTGGCTGGGGAAGCGGCCGCACACGCGCGGGGTTGCCATGAACCCGATCGATCACCCGATGGGCGGTGGCGAGGGCAAATCCTCCGGCGGCCGGCACCCGTGCAGCCCCTGGGGCATGCCGACCAAGGGGCACAAGACCCGCAAGAAGAAGCCGAGCGATCGGCTGATCGTGAAACGTCGCCGATAAGCCCGCCGCCCGAAGGGGCGGAGCCGAATCCGCAAGCCATTTAGTGGAGACCCTATGTCACGGTCGTTGAAAAAAGGCCCGTTTATCGACAGCAGCCTCGTGAAGAAGATTCAGGAGGCACAGGACACCCGAAGCAACAAGGTCATCAAGACCTGGTCCCGGCGCTCGACCATCGTGCCGGAGATGGTCGGACTGACCATCGCCGTGCACAACGGCCGGAAGTTCATCCCGGTCTTCGTGTCGGAGAACATGGTGGGGCACAAGCTGGGCGAGTTCTCGCCGACGCGCACCTTCCACGGCCACTCGGGCGATAAGAAGAGCAAGGCGGCCTGACCGGCGCCGGACGCAACCTGAAGACGGAAGAAGGACGACAGAGATATGGAGGCAAAAGCCGTATCGCGTTACGCCCGCATTTCATCGCTCAAGGTGATGAAGGTGTCCGGCGCAGTCAAGGGCAAACCGGTTGAGAACGCCCTGGCCATCCTGAAGTTCATGCCCCAGAAGGCGGCCAAGCAACTGGAAAAGCTGATCCGTTCCGCCGTGGCCAACGCCGACCGCACTCCGGACGTGGACGTCGACCGGCTGGTCGTGCGCACGATCACCGCGGACGACGGTCCGATGCTGAAGCGCTGGGGGACCAAAGCGCGCGGCCGCGGAACTCGAATCCTGAAACCGACCTGCCACATCACCGTGGTGCTGTCGGAAAAGACTTCGGCATAACATAAGGAGGTTTGAGCTTGGGCCAGAAAGTCAACCCGATCGGATTGCGACTCGGCATCGTCAAGACCTGGGAATCCCGGTGGTTCGGCGGGAAGAACTACGCCCGCTACATTTTCGAAGACCAGAAGCTTCGCAAGTTCGTCAAGCAGAAGCTCTATCACGCCGGCGTCTCCCGCATCGAGATCGAGCGATCGGCCAAGCGCATCCGGCTGCGCATCTTCACCGCCCGCCCCGGAATCGTGATCGGGAAGAAGGGGGCGGAAATCGCCCAGCTCAAGAAGGAAATCGAGAAGCTCACGGCCCACGAGGTGCTGATCGACATCCAGGAGGTGCGCAAGCCCGAGATCGACGCGCAGCTCGTCGCGGAGAACGTGGCCACCCAGCTCGAGCGGCGCGTGGCGTTCCGGCGCGCGATGAAGCGCTCCGTGCAGTCGGCGCTGCGCTTCGGCGCGCTCGGGATCAAGGTGATCTGCGCGGGCCGGCTCGGCGGCGCGGAGATCGCCCGCACGGAGTGGTACCGCGAGGGCCGCGTGCCGCTGCACACGCTGCGGGCCGACATCGACTACGGCACGGCCGAGGCGCGCACGACCTACGGCGTGGTCGGGGTCAAGGTCACCATCTTCAAGGGGGAGGTCCTGCGCCGTGACCAGGCGCCGCCCGCCGAACAGAGTTAAGCCACAGGAGAGCAGATCATGCTGAGTCCAAAGAAGGTCAAGTTCCGCAAACAGATGAAGGGTCGCATGCGCGGAGTCGCGCGCCGGGGCAGCGGCCTCACCTTCGGCGAGTACGGCCTGCAGGCGGTCGGCAGCGGCTGGGTCAACGCGCGTGAGATCGAGGCGGCCCGTATCGCCATGACCCGCCACGTGAAGCGCGGCGGCCGCATCTGGATCCGGGTCTTCCCGGACAAGCCCTACACCAAGAAGCCGGCTGAAACGCGGATGGGCAAGGGCAAGGGTGCTCCCGAGGGCTGGGTGGCGGTGGTTCGCCCGGGCCGCATCCTCTACGAGATGCAGGGCGTCACGCGCGAGATGGCGCAGGAGGCCTTCCGGCTGGCGGCCCACAAGCTGTCCATCCGCACCAAATTCATCGAGAGGAGCGTAGCGCTATGAAGGCGAAGGAAATCCGTGACATGACCGCCGACGAAGCGCGGCGCAAGGTGGTCGACCTCAAGCAGGAGCTCTTCAACCTGCGCTTCCAGCTCGAAGTGGGGCAGCTCGAGAACAAGGCGCGGATCCGGCAGACCAAGCAGGACATCGCCCGGCTGTTGACGGTCATCCGTGAAACCAACCCCAAACCGCAACCCGCGAAAGCGTAAGGGCCATGAGAGAACGAGGAATGAAACGGCAGGTGGTCGGCGTCGTCGTGAGCAACAAGATGCAGAAGACCGTCGTGGTGGCGGTCGAGCGCCTGGTCAAGCACCCGATGTACCAGAAGTACGTCAAGCGGCAGACCAAGTTCGCGGCGCACGACGAGTCCAACAGCTGCCAGGTCGGCGACAAGGTGGAGATCACGGAATCCCGGCCGCTCAGCCGGACGAAGCGCTGGCGCGTGAGCAAGATCGTCCAAAAGGCGATCTAACGCAAAGAAGGACGTGAACCATGATCCAGGTAGAAACGCGGTTGAAGGCGGCGGACAACTCGGGGGCCAAGATCCTCTACTGCATCAAGGTGCTGGGCGGGTCCCGACGCCGCTACGCGACGGTGGGCGACATCATCGTCGTGTCGGTCAAGGAGGCGATCCCCAACGCCAAGGTCAAGAAGGGGGACGTTCTCAAGGCCGTGGTGGTCCGGACCACGAAGGAAGTTCGCCGCCCCGACGGCTCCTACATCCGCTTCGACGAGAACTCGGCGGTCCTGATCAACCAGGCCAAGGAGCCCATCGGGACCCGCATCTTCGGGCCCGTGGCACGCGAGCTGCGCGCGAAGCGGTTCATGAAAATCATCTCGTTGGCGCCCGAGGTGCTCTAAGCGCCTCGACCGCGCAGCGGTGCGGTGGGAGAAGGGCAGATGAAGCACGAAAAAGTAGCCATCAAAAAAGACGACAAGGTCAAGGTCATCACCGGCCGCGACCGGGGCAAGATCGGCAAGGTGCTCAAGGTGCTGCGCAAGAAGGACCGTCTCCTGGTGGAGAAGGTCAACATCATCAAGCGCCACACCCGGCCGAACGCCAAGAACCGGCAGGGCGGGATCGTGGAAAGCGAGGCCCCGATCCCCTGGTCCAACGTCATGCTCATGTGCGGCAAGTGCATGGCGGCCACGCGGGTGACTCACAAGAGCCTGGAAGACGGCAAGAAGATCCGCGCCTGTGCCAAATGCGGCGAGACCATCGATTCCTGATGCAACCCGCGGGAGGAGCAGCATGTCCATCTTGAAAACGTACTACGAGACCGAGGTCGTCCCCAAGCTGATCGAGACCTTCGCCTACACCAACCGGATGCAGGTTCCCCGGCTGAAGAAGATCGTGCTCAACATGGGGCTGGGCGAGGCCATTCAGAACATCAAGATCCTGGAGACCGCCGCCGAGGAGCTCAAGGCGATCGCCGGCCAGCAGCCGGTGATCACCAAGGCCAAGAAATCCATCGCCGCGTTCAAGCTGCGCGAGGGGATGCCGATCGGGTGCATGGTGACCCTGAGACACGATCGCATGTACGATTTCCTCCAGAAGCTGATCAACGTGGCGCTGCCGCGGGTGCGCGATTTCCGCGGCGTTTCCGGCAAGGCCTTCGATGGGCGCGGCAACTACGCGCTCGGGGTCCGGGAGCACATCATCTTCCCCGAGATCGACTACGACAAGATAGATAAAATCAAGGGGTTGAACGTCAGCATCGTCACCAGCGCCCGCACCGACGAAGAGGGCAAGCAGCTGCTGAAGCTGCTCGGCATGCCCTTCCGGAACTGACGCGGTGACGTGGGCCCAACCGGCAGAATCCCAAGGAGGATGATTTGGCAAAGACGTCTCTCAGGCTGAAAGCGATGCGGACCCCCAAGTTCAAGGTCCGGACTTATAACCGGTGCCCGATCTGCGGCCGGCCCCGCGCGTTTCTGCGCCGATTCGGCCTCTGCCGCATCTGCTTCCGCAACATGGCCTCCCAGGGGAAGCTCCCTGGAGTGATCAAGTCCAGCTGGTAGCGGGGACGAGGTCGGTCTCCCGGCGCCCCGGACCCGCGCCGACCGCTACGGCGGCGGCATCTGAACAGAGGAGAACACGATGGCAATTACCGATCCAGTCGCTGACATGTTGACCCGCATCCGAAACGCGGGCAAGGCCAAGTTCAGCAGCGTCGATGTGCCCGGCTCCAAGCTGAAGGTCGAAGTGGCCCGCATCCTGAAGGACGAGGGGTTCATCAAGAACTACAAGTTCCTGAAGGACGGCAAGCAGGGGATCCTGCGCATCTACCTGAAATACGGGACCGGCCAGGTCAACGCCATTTACAGCCTGCAGCGGGTCAGCCGTCCCGGACGGCGCACGTACATGAAGAGCAAGGACCTCCGGCCCGTGCTGAACGGGATGGGGATTTCGATCCTGTCCACCTCGCGCGGGGTGATGACGGACAAACAGGCGCGCAAGGAGAATGTCGGCGGCGAGGTCCTGTGCACCGTCAGCTGACGCGGGCGCGCACGTTCCACCCGACCGAGCAAGGGGGCTGGTTATGTCACGAGTAGGCAAGAAACCGATTTCCATTCCGGCGAGCACCAAGGTCTCCTACCAGGACCGGCTGCTCACGATCGAAGGCAAGAAGGGCAAGCTCAGCCGGCAGATTCACCCGGCGGTGGACCTCGCCCTTGGAGACGGGACCCTCCAGGTGGTACCGGCGTCCGAATCCCGGGACACCGGTGCGCTGCAGGGGCTGACCCGCAGCCTCGTTGCCAACATGGTGGCGGGCGTGTCGCAGGGCTTCGAGCGCGTGCTCGAGATCAACGGCATCGGGTACCGGGCCGAGCTCAAGGGCAGTCTGCTGGTGTTTCACCTCGGCTTCTCCGCGCCCAAGGAGTTCGAACTGCCCGCCGGGATCAGCGCCGCGATCGAGAAGAACACCGTCATCAAGCTCTCCGGGATCGACAAGGAAGAGCTCGGGCGGACGGCCGCCTCCATCCGCCGCATGAAGCCCCCGGAGCCTTACAAGGGCAAGGGGATCAAGTACGCGGAAGAGCGGATCCAGAAAAAGGCCGGCAAGACCGGCACGAAGTAATCGAACCAAGCCAGAGGAGTGCTGAGCGACCATGGGCGTGAATGCGAAATCGGATCAACGGGCACGGCGCAAGAGCCGGATCCGCAAGAGGGTGACGGGGACACAGGAGCGTCCGCGGCTGTCGGTGTTCCGCAGCGCGCGGCACATCTACGCTCAGATCATCGACGACACCTGCGGCTGCACGCTGGTGTGCGCCAGCAGTCTGGACCCGGTGGTTGCAGACGGCGCCGCCGGCAAGAAGAAGGTCGACAAGGCCGTCATGGTCGGCAAGCTGGTGGCCGAGCGGGCCAAGGCCAAGGGGATCGCGAAGGTCGTGTTCGATCGCAACGGGTTCCTCTACCACGGCCGGGTGAAGGCCGTTTCCGACGGCGCCCGGGAAGCCGGTCTGAATTTCTAACCGGTCTCCCCGGTTGACCTACAGAGGCGAAGGAGGCAGGTCCTTGTACAAGCAGGAAAACGAAGAGCAACTCATCGACAAGGTCGTTCACATCAACCGGGTCGCCAAAGTGGTCAAGGGCGGCCGCCGCTTCGGCTTCAGCGCCATCGTGGTGGTCGGCGACGGCAAGGGGTCGGTCGGCTTCGGACTGGGCAAAGCTCACGAGGTCCCCGAGGCGATCCGCAAGGGAGTCGAAAAGGCCAAGAAGAACATGGTCTCCGTCGCGCTGATCCAGGGCACGATCCCCTTCGAGGTGACCGGCAAGTTCGGCGCGGGACGCGTCCTGCTGCGGCCGGCCACCAAAGGCACCGGGCTGATCGCCGGCGGCGCGGTGCGCGCCGTCCTGGAGGCCGTCGGCGTCCAGAACATCCTGACCAAGTGCCTGGGCTCCCACAATCCGCACAACCTCGTCCGCGCCACCGTGCAGGGGCTGCAGCAGCTGGAAAGCCGGGAGCAGATCGCCAGCCGCCGCGGTCTCGGGACCGAGCAGCTGACCTGACGCCCCGCAGCGGGGCCGGGCGAAGAAGGACTACGAGCATGGCTGGGAAACTGAAGGTAACTCTCGTCAAGAGCATGATCGGCCGGCCGGAGAAGCACCGTCAGGTGCTGCGCGGCATGGGCCTGAACCGGCTGAACAAGAGCGTGGAGCTCCAGGACACGCCCGCCATCCGGGGGATGATCCACAAGGTGTGCCACCTGGTGAAGGCGGAGGAGA
>JALOPD010000202.1 GCA_025454075.1 Desulfobacterales bacterium
GTTGGAAGGACCGCAGCCGTAGCAGAGGTTGTCGGGTATCTGGTCCTGGATAGCGATGGGCGACATTGTACTAACCTCCTTAATGACTTCCAATGCAGTTGCTTACCAAATTCCCCCAAACCCCTTCCCACAATGACCCAAGCCGATCCGATGGATGCTCAACTTTTTTGGGATAGCATGCGGGTGAGGCGGTTTTTTATGATCTCTTCCGCTTCGGCCATGATCCGGTCCAGCAGCTCCCGGCAGGTGGGGATGTCGCGGATCAGGCCGATGCACTGGCCCGCCGCCATCGTGGCCTTTTCCACATCGCCGGCCTCCAGCATCTCCCTGCCCGCCAGACCGGAGACGTAGGGGATGAGGTCCTGGATTCGGGTGTCGCCCCTGCTTTCGATCTCGAGGACCTTTTCAGCCGCCCGGTTGTGCAGCACGCGCTCCGTGTTGCGTAGGCTGCGCATGATCAAGCGGGTCTCGGTCTCGCTGCGGCGGACCAGCGCCTGCTTGAGGTTTTCGTGCACCGGCGCCTCGCGGGTGGCCACGAAGCGCGTGCCCATGTTCATGCCGTCCGCGCCCAGCGCCAGAGCGGCCACCAGGCCGCGGCCGTCGGCAAACCCGCCCGAGGCGATGATGGGCACGCCGACCGCATCGCGGACGAGCGGCACGAGGATCAGGGTGGTGACATCGTCCTCCCCGGGGTGGCCGGCGGCCTCGAAGCCGTCGATGCTGATGGCGTCGCAGCCGATCTTTTCGGCCTTCATGGCGTGGCGGACCGAGGTGCACTTGTGGATGACCTTGATGCCCGCCGATTTGATCTGCGGCAGGTAGGGTTCCGGGTTGCGGCCGGCGGTCTCGATGAAACGGATTCGCTCCTCGATGCACACGCGGATGAGGGCCGGGTAATCCGGCGGCCGCAGGGTCGGCAGAAAGGTCAGGTTGACCCCGAAAGGTTTCTCGGTCATCTCCCGGCACTTGCGGATCTCCTCCCGCAGGCGTTCGGCGTCCGGGAAGGTGAGGGCGGTCATGAAGCCCATGCCGCCGGCGTTCGAGACCGCCGAGACCAGTTCGGCCGTGGCCACCCACATGAGGCCGCCCTGGACGATGGGCCGGTCAACGCCGAAGAATTCGGTGATTGGGGTTTTCAGCATAATGCCATCCGCGTTCACGGTTTACGAAAAGTTCATTTCATTTTATTTTGTTTTGTGGGAGAGCTCATCCATGGCGGAGCATCCGGCCTGTGCCCAGATAGTGATTGAGCATTTTTTCAAGCTCCCCCATGCGCTTCCGGAAAGCTGTCTCTTCCAAACCTTGAACCAATGAATTTCCTTCCTCGTTCAAGCCCGTGATGACCTGGCGCCAATCGGCTTCGGTCTCTCCCGCAGCGGTTTCACGCAGGCTGATCGTGTAGCGGATGGCCCTGAGCGGGTTCACGCGCACAAATTCGATCAGCAGCGGTGGTTCATAGCGGCTGACGACCCAGGTGTCCTCCGGCCCGTCTGCCGTGAAATCGGTCTTGAAGATGCAGTCCGGTTCGGCATGGCCGGACTCCGAATAGACCATGCGGCACTTCCATGTGTCGATCCAGTCGTATTCGCGGGTGGGGCAGAGCAGGGGAAAAACTCCGGCAGGCGCTGCCGCTAGCTGCATTTTAAAGGACCTTATGGTCCTGGCTCCGTTCATACCCACACCTCCTTTGAGCCTTGGCAGCTCAAAAGCCGCATGCGGCCAGCGCATACGGCTTTTGAGTCACGCTAAACGCTGGTGATGTGTGCCGCTAAGGGTTCTTGTCCGGCTTGAAGGCCCGGTTGAGGAGCGGGTCCATGACGGCCTCGTAGCCGGTCAGCCGGGCGATGACCCGGCCGTCGGCGTCGAGGAACGTGAAGTCGCCGCGCATCTTCTTTTCGGTCGCATCGCGCACCTCGAGCGCGACCTTGATGCCCTCGGCCGGGAAAGCGGCCCGGAACTGGCGGTAGGAGGCGGCGCGGCTGGGCAGCGAGACGCAGCCGCGCTGCTCGAAGCACCAGAGGCTTGCCATCTGGAAGGCCGAGTCGAGCGCGAGCGGGTCGCACAGCCAGGAGTTCCGCAGGGGGGCGGCGATCCACTGGGCCGGGTCGGGGGCGCCGGTCACGTCCGCCACCATGCCGTCCGCCGTGCAACACTGGACCCAGCGCAGCCCGTGCAGCTGAGCGCCGTGGAAGAGGATCTTTTCGTAAATCTCGGCCGCCGACCGCGGGTAGTGGTTGCAGGAGAGGGCATCCGGCAGCCGGTAGACCGGCGGGTGGGCATAATCCTCCGCCAGGACGGCGCGCGCCCGGGAGTGGAGAGTGTCTCTGCCTTCGCGAACGCCGTTGCGCAGTTCGAGGTCCACCTCGAAGAAGCCGTTTTTGCGTTGGGCTTTGCCCGCCAGGACGCGGATCCGCTGGGTCTCCGCCCCCAACCGGATGCCGCTTAAGATCCGCATCTCCTCCAGGCCGTGCAGCAGCAGGCCGGGGTTTTCGTGGAGGGCCCCGTGGCCGAACCACTCGGCCATCAGCGCCATGGGCACCACGGCCTGGCCGCCGATGACGTGGGATCGGAGCACCGGATAGTTTTCGACGTTGATCTCGCGTTCGAAAAGCGTGGCCAATGCCGACTGAGGCCTCTCCGGGGCGCTTTCCACCTTGACGGGGTTCAACGTCCCGCCGATGACCACCTCGGCCGGTGCGTCGGCCGGTCGGCCGAGCTCGCGCAGCAGGGAGTGGGCGCCGTCCGACGCCGGCAGGAGGGTGACCCCCTGGCGTTCGAACTCACGCTTGATGGAGGGGGTGACCATCCCGCATTCCCACGGGCCCCAGTTGATGGACACGACGCGGCAGCCGGGCCGGCGCCGGGATTCCGCCCACGCCAGCTTGTTGAGGGCCTCGTTCGCCATGGCGTAATCCGCCTGCCCCCTGTTGCCGATGCGGGCCGTGACCGATGAGAAGATGGCGATGGTTTTCAGCTCGTCGTCTGCCAGGGCGTCCGTCAGCGATTGGAACCCCTTGAGCTTGGTGTCGAACACCCGCTCGAACTGCTCCATGCTTTTGGCGGCGATGAGCCGGTCCTCCAGGACGCCGGCGCCGTGGATCAGCCCGCGGATGGGCCCGAAGCGGGAGCGTGCATCCGCGAGGGCGGTTCGGACCTGGGCCGCATCCCGGACGTCTAACGCGTAATAGGCGACCGCGGCCCCGAAGGACCGGATGGTCTCGAGGGTGCGGGCCACCTCCCGGCTGGCCAGAAGATGCTTCAGCCGCCGTTCGACCTCGGCCGGCGTGGCGGATGCGCCGGCGAACTCGGTTTGCAGCAGCGCTTTCTTGACATCCGCTTCACCCTCCAGGTCGTGCATCCACTCCGGTTCCGGCTCCGGCTCCGGCGAACGGCCGAACAGGACGAGGGCCGGGCGCACGCGGCGGGCGAGCTCCACGGCGCAGACGGCCGTGATGCCGCGCGCCCCGCCGCTGATGACCACGGCGTCATCCGCCTGCAGGTTGATCTCGCCTGCGGGGTAGTCCTGCGGGACGAGGGCCGGCGTGCTGCGGGAGGCTCCGGTCAGCCCGATTTCGACCGGTCCGCGGCTCATGGCCTCGCGGATCAGGGCCCTGGCGGTCGCGCGCAGGTCGGCCCCGTCCGGGGCGATGTCCAGGGCGTGGCAGATCACCTCCGGCCACTCCGCGGCAGCGGTCTTGGCCAGTCCGGCCAGCGCCCCCTGAACCGGGTTTGCCACCGGCTGGCCGCCGAAACCGAAGGCGCCGTCCATGCGAGTTGCGGTCGCGAAAAAGGCGGCCTGCAGTTTGGCCGATTCCAGTAGGTCGGCGGCCACGGCGCGGGTCAATTCAAAGGCGTTCTTGAGATCAGTCTCGACGGTTTTCGACGCCGGGTTCTGGATGATGAGCAGGCCGCCGGCCGGCGGCAGGTCCTTCTTGAATTTCAAGATGTCGGCCGAGACCAGGACGGCGTTGATCCCCATGTCGCCTAACTCGGCCATCACGGCCTGGGAGAGCCCCGAGCGATCATCGGTGATGAACACTTTGCGGCCCTTGGGAACGGAGATCGCCGAAGCCTCGAGCGCCGGCGCGGGGGTCATCACCACGATCCGGCGGTCGGCGAGCCTGGCGCCGGGGTGCCCACCGGGCGCGGCACAGGCCGGCGACGGCCCCGGGCCGGGGGCTGCGGCCGCGGCCGAACGGGCCACTTCGGTCGCATCGGTTTCCCGTGACGAACCGGCGAAGTGTTCAAGGATCTGCCCGAGGGTCTTCAGCCGTCCCATGTCCTCGGGGGCGACGGCCGGCAGTCCCGGCATTTTCTCTTCGAGGGTGGAGAGGATCTCCACGCGCTTGATGGAGTCGATGCCGAGGTCGGCCCTCCAGCCCGAGCATTTCCACCGGGTAGCCGGTGAGCTCGCTCACGACGCCCAACAGCGCCTGGGCGAGGGCCTGACGGCCGGCGGCAGCCGCCGCCGGCGGCTCGGCCGGCAGCGCCATGGAAGCCGCCGCGGCCGGCGGAGTCTCGGGCCGGGGCCCGGACATGAAATCGATGATCTGCCCGAGGGTTTTCAGCCGCCCCATGTCCTCGGGGGCGACGGCCGGCAGTCCCGGCATTTTCTCTTCGAGGGTGGAGAGGATCTCCACGCGCTTGATGGAGTCGATGCCGAGGTCGGCCCGAGGTCGGCCTCGATGTCCATCTCCAGCCCGAGCATTTCCACCGGGTAGCCGGTGAGTTCGCTCACCACCGTCAGCAGAACCTTTTCGAGCTCTGTCCGGGCCGCGCGGGAAGCAGCGGGCGGCAGGGAGACGAGCGGGCCGGCTTCGGCCGGCTTTTCGGGCGCGGCGGACGCAGACGATGCCGGAGGGGCGGCTGTCGAGGGCTGAGCGCCGGCGGTCTCGGGATACGAAATGTCAGGCGCGGGCGGCGGGGCGGCCGGAGTGGGAAGGGTCGGTCGCACTCCCTCCGTGCCGGCGATGGGAACGCCTGCCAGGAGGCTCGTGTTCTTCACCAGTTCGAGCAGTACGCGAGTGGCTTCGCTCTGGGTTTCAAGGAACTTCTGATGGGCCTGGGCGGTCTGGATCTGGATGGCCTGGATGGTCTTCAGCCCCTCCTGGACCGACCGGAGCGCATCCGAGACGGGGTGCGAGTTGCCGTTGTTGTTTTTCGCCATGTTTTCTTTGCCAGCGGGTGGAGTGTGCCGGGACAGGACCGGGGCTGCCGAAACGGCCGTCAGGCTCCCGGGTGGATTTTCGCTCAAAGGGGGGCGGCGGCCGCTGTTTGCCGGCGGCGGCAGATGCCGGTGCTGCCGGGCCGGCGGCTCGGGGCTGCGGAAATTGGCGCCTGCGACCGGGACCCGCATGCGGTACTCCTCCGCCGGCGGCTCGGGGTTTTCCCAATTCTCCAGGCGGACCGGGAAGCCGAGGGCCGCCAGATGGCAGAGGGCGCTCGCCAGGTCCGTCAAACCCGATTGTCTGCCGCTCGATGCGTCCAGGGATAGGGACTGGAAGGGGCGGTCTTTGAGAATGGCGCCGACCAGCCCCGTCAGGATGGACCGGGGGCCGACCTCCACGAAGGTGCGAACCCCGGCGCGGTGCATCGCCTCGATCGCGCCGACAAAATTCACCGGCCGAAGCATGTGCTCCGCCAAAAGGCTCCGGGCGTCGTCGGGGTTTAACGGATACGGTTGAGCCGTGTCGTTGGAAAAGACCTGAACCGGGGTCGGGGTGAGGTTCACCGCGCTGACGGTTTTCAAAAAGAGGTCCCGGGCGCCGCGCATCAGCGGGCTGTGGAAGGCCCCCCCCACCGGCAGCTGCTTTACCGCATACCCGCAGCGGCGGCACGCTTCGGATGCTTCCGCGATCGCATCGCGCGGCCCGGACAGCACTCCCTGATCGGGGCCGTTGCGGTTGGCCAGGACCACCGGCAGCTGCGACCGGTCGATCAGCGCTTCGAGTTCGGCGAGCGGCGCCCGCACCGCCAGCATGGCGCCCGGCTCGGCCTGAGCCATGGCGCTGCCGCGGGCGGCCGCGAGGTCGAGGAAGTCGTCTTCAGAGAGCCAGCCCCCGGCGCACAGCGCCGTCAGTTCGCCGAAGCTGTGGCCGGCCATGGCATCCGGCTCTAAACCGAATTCCGCCAGCGCCTTCAGCAGGGCCAGGCTGACGGCCCCGATGGCCGGCTGCGCCTTGTCCGTCGCCTGCAGGGCGTTTTCCGCCTCTTCGGTCTGCCGACCCTGCGCGGGGTAGATCAGCTCGCTCAGCCGGGGTTCGGATGACAGCCGGCGTTCCGCCTTCTGCATCACCGCCATGGCCGCCGGGAACAGGCAGACCAGGTCGCGGCCCATGTCCGTGTATTGACTGCCCTGGCCGGGGAACAGGAAGGCGAGCCTGCCGCGCTCCGCCGGGCCGCCGAAAAAACAGTTGGGCATTTTGAAAAAGCCTTGCGGGCCGCGGGATTTCACGGTGTCCGCCGCTTTGCGCAGCTCGGCTCCGGCGCGGTCCGGCTGCTCCACGACCAGCAGCAGCCGGAAGGGGCGGCCGGCATCGAAACGCGAACGACACTGGGCGGCGGCCCGGGCCCATGCCGATTCGGAAAGCGGCTCCGGAAGTTGCCGGGTGAAGGCGTCGACGGATTCGAGCAGCTCCTCGCGGCGTTCGGCCGAGAAGGCAAGGATCTGCACCGAGCCGTCCCAAGCGAAGTCCGTCTTCTCCGGGCGGTGCTCCTCGAGCACGATGTGGAAGTTGCTCCCGCCGAAACCGAAGGCGCTGACCCCTGCGCGCCGGGGCTGACCGTTAGGGGCGAGCCACGGGCGGGAGCGGGTGTTCAGATAAAACGGCGATGCGTCCAGGCCCAGGGAGGCGTCCGGCTCATCGGCCTTGAGGGTGGGCGGCAGAACCTTGTGGTAAACGGCCAGGGCGGCCTTGACCAGGCCGGCGGCGCCGGCGGCGGCCTTGGCGTGGCCGATCATCGATTTGACCGAGCCCAGTGCGCGGCGGCTGCCGTTCGCGGCGGGTTTGCCCATGACCTGGCAGAGGGCCTGGAACTCGACCTTGTCGCCGACGCGCGTGCCGGTGCCGTGCGCCTCCACCAGCCCGACGGTGGCGGGGTCGATGCCGGCGGCCGCGTAGGCCGTCTCGAGCGCCTTGACCTGCCCCTCGATGCGCGGAGCGTAAATGCTCTGGGACCGCCCGTCGCTGGAAGACCCGATCCCCTTGATGACGGCGTAAATCCGGTTGCCGTCGCGTTCGGCGTCGGGCAGGCGCTTCAGCACCAGCATCCCGATGCCCTCCCCGAGAACCGTTCCGTCGGCGTTTTTGGAAAACGGCCGGGCGTCGCCGGTGGGGGAGAGGATCTGGGTCTTGGCGAAACACATGTGCATGAAGATGTCGTTCAGCGTGTCGACGCCGCCGGTGATCACCGTGTCGCTGCGCCCCGAGGCGAGCTCCAGCAGCGATAGGTGCACGGCGGCAAAGGAGCTGGCGCAGGCGGCGTCCACCACGCAGTTGGTCCCGCCCAAATCCAGGCGGTTGCTGATGCGTCCGGCCACCACGTTGCCGAGCAGCCCCGGGAAGGAGTTCTCCTGCCAGGAGACGTACGAATCGGCGATGGTGCGGATGACCTGCTCGCAGCGTTCGGGTTCGATGCCGGCCTCTTGCAGCGCGCGGCGCCACTTCGGGAAACCGAGCCGTGAGCTCAGCGGGATGACCAGTTCCTGGGTGCCGGTGACCCCCAGGATGACGCTGGTGCGGCTGCGGTCGAAGGCCACCCCGGAATCGCGCAGGGCCTGCTTGGCAGCGGCGAGCGCCAGCAGCTGGGAGCTGTCGGTCGCCTCGAGCGACGACGGCGGGATGCCGTATTCGGAGGGGTCGAAGTCGACGGGGGAGATGAAGCCCCCGCGGGTGCAGTAGACGCGGTCCGGAGTGCGCGGGTCGGGGTCGAAATAATCCTGCTTCGACCAGTGGGTCGGCGGGACTTCGGTAATCGCGTCCTGCCCTTGAAACAGAAGCCGCCAATAGGCCTTGAGCCCCGAAGATTTAGGGAAAAAGCAGCTCATGCCGACGATGGCGACGGGGCAGTGGTTTTTCTTCATGCTCACAGCAGGCGGCCTAATCCAACGAACTTAATCAAAAATAAACACGCCGGCGGCACCCCGGCGGCCGAAGTGAACCTCGCCGTTCAGGGTCGCGCCGGAAAAAAATCGGGGTAACTTATTTTTATAGACAATCCTCGGAACAATTTCAACCTAAATTGACGGGGTCGGCGATTCACCGAGCCATTTGCGGATGTCGGCCAGCTCCATCGGCCGGATGGACCCGGCGCCGCCGGGCAGGGGGATCCCCTGAGACCGCAGCCAGGTGGCGCGGGTGGCCACGGCGGCGCCGAAAAGCAGGTTCATCGCCACCGCGACCGTGCGGCGGTTTTCGGGCTTTTCCAGAGGGCTGCCTTTCACCCACTGGTTGAAAGCGCCCATGGCCGGCCCGCACCAGATCTGGTAGTCGATTTTGCGCGTCGGCTCGCCGCCGGTGGCCCAGGTCGAGGAGCGCCCCAGATAGGAACGGAACACCAGGGCCATCTTGTGCCTGGGGTCTTTTTCGGCGCGCTCGACCTGTTTCGGTTCGCGCGCCATGAAGAAGCGACGCGTCTGTTCCCATTCCTCGTCGAAGGTGCAGCGGAAAATATCGCGCTCCAGCGCTTCGCGCTGCTTGGCGGGGATCTGGTCGTAGCTGCCGTAGGTCGTGTACAGCTCATGCAGTTTGGCGGCCCGCTGGGGGAACATGGTTCCGCGCTTCAGCACCTGGACCTTCACCCCCAGCTCGAACATGTCCGCAGCCGGCGCCATCGTCACATCCGCCTGGCCGGCCTCCGCCAGCATGCCGCAGACCGCCTCCGAAGTGCCGGCCTCGACGCAGCACTGGTTGATGGATCCCGTGAGCACGTACCCCGCACCCATGGCGAAGGCCGCGGCCGCGGCCTGCGGGGTGGCGATGCCGCCGCCGAGACCGACGCAGGGCGGTTTGGCGTAGCCGTGGGCGGCCGCCAGTTCATCCCGCAGGGCGATCATGGTCGGCAGCAGGGTGATGGCCGGGCGGTTGTCGGTGTGCCCCCCGGAATCGGCCTCGGCCGTCAGGTCCTCCGCCAGGGGGGCCGCCGCGGCCAGGGCCGCCTCTTCCCGGCTGAGGAGCCCTGAGTCGACCAGGCGCCCGACGTGGCGGGCGGAGGGCGGTGACAGAAATTTACGGGCGACCTCGGTCCGCGAAACCTTGCCGACGAGCCTGTTCGGGCAGACGACGCAGCCGTCCGCATCGCGGCGGATGCCTTTCAACCGGTAGTATGCCAGCGGCAGGGTGGGCTCGACAAAGGCGGAGGCGCTGACGAGCCTAACCTGTTTGCGCAGGAACATCTCGGCGAGGGCCATTTCAATTTCGGGGTTGCCGGGGCTGTGGATCAGGTTGACGCCGAAGGGGATGCGGGGTTCGGCCCGTTGAAGCCGGTCGACGGCCTCCTCGACCTCGCGGGGCATCAGCCCGCCGGCGCCGAAAAACCCGACCATCCCGGCTCGGCCGGCCTCCATGACCATCCGGACCGATGTGATGCCGTTGGCCATCTCGCCGGCCACGTAGGCGTATTGCAGCCCATTGGTCTTTTTGAAGACGGGGTCCCCCAGCGCTTCAGGGTGAAGGGGCGGGGCATACGCATGCAGAGGCAGCGTGCCGTCATCGCCCGTCGAGCGGCGGCCGAGCTCAGCCGTGCCGGTCTGGCTGACGGCGAAACCTCCCTGCCGGTCGACCACGTAGATCGGTCTGCCGACATTGAGCAGGGCATTTTCGACAGCGGCGTCCAGCGGCTCGGGGGAAGACTCCCCTTGATGCCAGCAGCCGATAGATTTGGAAGCGGTCAGATGGGTCATTCCGGTCAAGCGTGAGGCATGCGCTCCCTGCGGGGAAATGCAACTCGTCCGCCACACTTAGGAGAAACACCCCGTCCGTGTCAAGTACATAGTAGCGCCCCCCACCACCGGGAAGCGCTGTGCCTGACCGTGTCGCAGCACGCTGATCGGGTCCTGTTCACGGTTGGTATGGTTTTTCACCCGGCCAGATTTCACCCCCGGGGATGAAATCTGCGATGAAGCTCCTTCAAACGGTCTTTGGCCACGTGGGTGTAGATCTGGGTGGTTGAAATGTCGGCGTGGCCGAGCATGACCTGGACCGCCCTCAGGTCCGCGCCGCCCTCGAGCAGGTGGCTGGCAAAGGAATGGCGGAGGCTGTGGGGGGTCACCTTCTTGAAAAGGCCCGCGGCGCGCGCGTATCGGCGCAGCAGCTTCCAAAACCCCTGGCGCGTCAGGGGGCGGCCGGCGCGCGCGACAAAGAGATAGGGGCTGGAACGCTCCTTGACCATGCGGCCGCGGGCATGCTCCAGATAAAACAGCACTTTTTCACGGGCGTACTGGCCGATGGGGACGATGCGTTCTTTCGACCCCTTGCCCATCACCCGCACAAACCCGGCCTCCAGTTGGACATCCTGGACCTTCAGGTGGATGAGCTCGGAGACCCGCAGGCCGGCCGCATAGAGGACCTCCAGCATGGCGGCGTCGCGCAGGCCGGACGGTTTCAGGCCGTCCGGTGCGTTCAGCAGCCGCTGGACTTCCGCCTGGTTGAGCACATCCGGCAGCTTTAACGTGGTCTTGGGGAGGTCGACGAGCTTTGACGGGTCCAGCCGCAGGATTTTCTCGTGGGCCAGGAAGCGGTAGAAGCCGCGCAGCGACACCAGGTGCCGTGCGCGGGACCGCGCGCCGAGGCCCTCGTTGCGCAGGTTGATCAGGTGCTTCAGGATGAGGGCGGTGTCTTCCGCCGAGACCGTGTCCTGTCCGGTTTGCTGCATGAAATCGGCGTATCGCAGAAGATCGGCGCTGTAGGATTCGAGGGTGGCCCGAGAAAGCCCCTTCTCCACCAGCAGGTAGTTGAGAAACTGGTCGATCAATATGGATAGATTGAGATTCAATTTTTCACCATTTCCGACAGCATACGGCCTTGAAAAAATGTCTATATCATCGGACGGCCCCTCTTTCCAGGAACATCAGCGGTCACCTTTCAATGACATTTTTTAAAAAATAAATTAGATTCAATTCACAATTTGTTGACAATATTGTAAGCCAAAATTAAAAGGATAATCTAATTTCATCCAAACTATCGCACAGTCGAGCATATGCGTATGGGTCCCATCCATCGTCCAGGGCGTCCGACTCCTCAAGGGGGCGGGCGCCTTTTTCATT
>JALOPD010000039.1 GCA_025454075.1 Desulfobacterales bacterium
CGGGACGATGCGCGAAACTCTCCCGTTCTGGGCGGTGGAAGGCAGGGCGATGATGGAAAACCCGCCCTTGGACATCGCGCTGCCCCGCAGGAAGTCGACCTGATCGCCGATGCCGCTGTAGAACATGTACCCGAGGGAGTCGGTGCACACCTGACCCGTGAGGTCCACTTCGAGGGCGGAGCTGATCGTGATCAGGTTGTCGTTGCGCGCGATGACCAACGGGTCGTTCACAAACTCCGACGAACGGAAATAGAAGGCCGGGTTGTTGTCCACGAAGCTGTAAAGCTTTTGCGACCCCATGCAGAACGATGAGACCGTGCGGTCCGGCAGCAGGGTCTTTTTCTTGTTGGTGATCACCTTCTTCTCAAACAGGGGCAGGAAGCCGTCGGTGATCACCTGGGTGTGCAGGCCGAGGTCCTTTTTGTCGTCGAGATACTTCATGATGTGGTAGGGCAGGTTGCCGAATCCGACCTGCAGGGTAGCGCCGTCGTCGACGAGTTGGGAAATGTAGTGGCCGATGCGCCGCATGACCTCGTTGTCCTGCAGGGTCGGAAAGGACTGGACCAGCGGTTCCTCGTAAGGGACGAGATAGTTGATCTCGTCCACGTGAACGAAGCTGTCGCCCCAGGTGCGCGGCATGCGCGGGTTGACCTGTGCGATCACCAGCCGCGCGTGATCCAGTCCGGCCCGGGTGATGTCCACCGACACCCCCAGGCTGCAATACCCGAACTTGTCCGGCGGGCTGACCTGGACCAGGGCGACGTCCAATCCGATCCGTTGGCTTGAGATCATCCCGGGAATCTGTGACAGGTAGGCCGGAATGTAGTCGATCTTGCCTTCAAACGCCGCCTTGCGCATCGACCGGCTGATGAAAAAGAGCTTGACGGAAAATCGCTTGAGAAACGACTCGTTTTCGATGAAATGGGAGAGCGTGTAGGACAGCATCTGGTACAGCATGATGTCCTGCAGGTTCTGGTCGGTCACCATGGCCTTGATCAGGTGCTGCGGCTCCCCGCACCCCGTTCCGATCAGCACGCGGCTGCCGCGCTTTATCCTGGAAACGGCCTCCTGGGCGGTGATCACCTTGTTCGCATACAGCTTTTGCCAGTCCATCTTCTTCTTTCCGTTCCGCTTTCAGTAGGCGTGCGTGCGGTGCTTCCGATCCCGCCGCTGGTCCGGCATGAGGCGGCCGGGGCGTTCCGACGGGCATCCGCGAGCCGGATGGGAAGATGCCGTCGGACCGGCCAAACGGCTGCCATCAATGGCGGAATATGTAGTTTAGCAAAAATGAAGATCAAAATCGAGCGAATATTGACCGAAGGCCCCGGTGTGTTTAGGATGAGAGCAGACCTTGATCCGCAGGATGGCGGCCGCCGGCCGGCGCCGGCCTTCCGCCCCTCCGGAATGGACCCCGGACATGAAACCGCACGACCCCGAAGGTCTCCACCGGCCGTTCGCAGGGCTCAAGAACCTGCTCCGGCAGAAATCCATCGCGCGGGAGGCTGAAGCGCCGCCGCCCGTCTCCCCGCCGCCCCCGCCGGTCCGGACGTCAAGCGACGATGAGATGTTCGCCGAAGCCATGTCCGGTGTCGTTCGCCTGGGCCTGGAAAACGCCGACGCCGAGGGCCCGGAACCACGCCGGCCGCACGCCGGGAACCGGGTGGACGAAAGCGAAGTGAGGCACCTTCGACGGCTGGTGGACGACGGCTCGGGTTTCATGGTGTGCGACACCCCCGAATACATGGAGGGGGTCGGCTACCGGGCGCCGCCGGGCATCACCGAGCGCCTGCACCGGGGCGATTTCGCGGTGCGGGCCCACATGGACCTGCACGGCCTCACCGCGGAAGCGGCAGAGGCGGTCTTCGGCGCATTCATGCAGGAGTCCATCCGGGCCGCCCCGGGCGCCGTTCTGATCATCCACGGCCGTGGCCTCTCATCGCCGGGAGACCCCGTTCTGAAGACCAAGGTGTCTCAGTGGCTCAGCTCCGGGAAGTGGCGCAAGTGGGTGGTGGCCTTCACTAGCGCCCGCATGTGCGACGGCGGTGCGGGGGCCACCTACGTGCTGCTGCGCCGCAGGCCGCTCACCAAGCGCCATCGCAGGCGCCGGCTGAAGCCGCCGCGTCCGGCCGGCTGACCAAAATTTATGTTGACATATATTGATAAAATTGTTTATTTTAATTTGTTATAATATTCGGCCATATCACTAAGAGGTCCAGAATTCCCGTTTCGGGATGACCGAGGCGGGATTTCTTTTCCCGCCCAACAAACGAAAGCGGCTCCGCCAAACAAGGTATCGGACAATGAAAAAAGACATCGCCAAAGTCAGGAACATCGGCATCAGCGCCCATATCGACTCGGGCAAGACCACCCTCACCGAGAGGATCCTCTTCTACACCCAGCGCATCCACGCCATGCACGACGTCAAGGGCAAGGACGGCGTGGGCGCGTTCATGGACAGCATGGAGCTCGAGCGCGAGAGGGGCATCACCATCGCCTCGGCCGCCACGTTCTGCGAGTGGAAGGACCTTGAAATCAACATCATCGACACGCCGGGCCACGTGGACTTCACCATCGAGGTGGAGCGCTCGCTGCGGGTGCTCGACGGCGCCATTCTCGTCCTGTGCGCCGTCGGCGGGGTGCAGTCCCAGTCCATCACGGTCGACCAGCAGATGCGGCGCTACAAGGTGCCGTGCATCGCCTTCATCAACAAGTGCGACCGTTCCGGTGCCAACCCCTTCCGGGTGATCGATCAGCTCAAGGACCGGCTCGGCCACAACGCCGTGGCCCTTCAGATCCCGATCGGGCTCGAGAACGACTTCACCGGCGTGGTGGACCTGCTGGCCATGAAGGCGGTGTATTTCGACGGCGAGAAAGGCGAAGCCATCCGCATCGAGGAGATCCCGGAGACCGTGAGCGAACTGGCCCGGACCAAACGCGAGCAGATGCTCGATGCCGCCTCCATGTTCTCCGATGAGCTCATGGAGGCGATCCTCGAGGAAAGGGAGATCGGCGCCGATTTGATCGTTGCGGCCTTGCGCAAGGCCACCCTGTCCCGGCAGCTCACGCCGGTGGTGATGGGGTCGGCCTACAAAAACAAGGGCGTTCAGCTGCTGCTGGACGCCGTGAACAGCCTGCTGCCCTGCCCGACCGACGTCGAGAACTACGCCCTCGACACGGACCGCGACGAAATCCCGGTCCGGCTCACGAGCGACCCGGAGGCGCCGCTGGTGGCCCTCGCCTTCAAACTGGAGGACCGCACCTACGGCCAGCTCACCTACATCCGCGTGTATCAGGGTTCCCTGAGCAAGGGCGAGACGATCATCAACGTGCGCACCGGCCGGAAAATCAAGGTCGGCCGGGTGGTTCGCATGCACTCCGACCAGATGGAGGAGATCGAAGCCATCCCGGCCGGCTACATCGGCGCCCTGTTCGGCGTCGATTGCGCCTCCGGCGACACGTTCGTCGCCCCGGGACTAAGCCTGACCATGACCTCCATGTACGTGCCCAAGCCGGTCATTTCGCTCGCCATCAGCCCCAAGGACCACAAGGCCGAGATCAACATGTCCAAGGCGCTCAACCGCTTCACCAAGGAAGACCCGACCTTCAAGACCCACGTCAACCCCGAGACCAACGAGACCATCATCTCCGGCATGGGCGAGCTGCATTTGGAGGTCTACATCGAGCGCATGCAGCGCGAATACTCGGCCGAGGTCACGGCCGGGGCGCCGCGCGTGGCCTACCGCGAGACCATCACCCAGCGGGCGGACTTCGACTACCTGCACAAGAAGCAGACCGGCGGCTCCGGCCAGTACGGCCGGGTGGCGGGGTGGATGGAGCCCATCGCGGACCAGGAGTTCGAGTTCGACAATCAGGTGGTGGGCGGCTCCATTCCGACCCAGTACATCGCCGCCTGCGAAAAGGGCTTCCGGGATTGCATGGCCAAAGGCCCCAAGATGGAATTTCCGGTCACCGGTGTGAAAATCGTCATCAACGACGGCGCCAGCCACGCGGTGGACTCCTCGGACATGGCCTTCCAGCAGGCCGCCCGCGGGGCCTTTCACCAGGGCTACTTCAAAGCCAAACCGGTGATCCAGGAGCCGATCATGAAGGTGGTCGTCGAGACCCCGACGGCCTTCCAGGGGCCGGTGATGGGCTCGCTCAACCAGCGCCGCGGCATGATCGTCGGCGCCCAGGACGAGGGCGCCCTGTGCGTGATCGAGTCCCAGGTGCCGTTGGCCGAGATGTTCGGCTACTCAACGGTGCTGCGCTCCCTGACCCAGGGCCAGGCCCAGTTCACCATGGAATTTCTGGCGTACCGTCAGGTGCCCCAGTCGATTGCCGAGCAGCTCGAAAAGAAAGCGGCCGAGCAGAAGAAAAAGGTGGCCTGATCCGCGCGCGACCCATCAGTGAGCTGATGCGCCCGCTATCGGGCAGCCGGCCCGCCGCCGGGACGAAGTCCCCCCGAGCGACGCTGATCTTCATCAAGGAGAGGTATTTCACGATGTTGAAAACAGATCTGATCCTGAACAACCCGGTTCAGTTCATCGGAGGCCAGTCCGAGGACGTGCTGGCGTCCGGCCAGTTCGGCGGCGTCCTGGCCCGCGCCGGGGTCGGCAAGACCGCTCTCATGGTGCAGATGGCGCTGAACGCCATGCTGCACGAGCGCAAGGTTCTGCATGTCAGCCTCAACCAGCCGGTGAACAAGACGAACCTGTGGTATCTGGAGGTCTTCGGCCACGTGGCGCGGCAATACAACGTGCCGCAGCCGGAGCTGCTGTGGGAGTCGCTCCTGCCGAATCGCTTCATCATGACGTTCCGCACCGAGGGTTTCAGCGTGCCCAAGCTGGAGGAGCGGTTGACGGACCTGGTGGAGCAGAAGATCTTCGTGCCGCGCATGCTGATCGTCGACGGCCTGTCCTTCGACGAACCCCTGCGGGACGCGCTCGCCGGGCTCAAGCACTACGCCCGTCTCAACGGCCTGGGCGTGTGGTTCACCATCCGCACCCACCGCCACGAGGACCCGGGACCGGGGGGCATCCCCAAACAACTGGCCGACGTGGAGGACCTCTTTGACCTGGCGCTGCAGCTCGTGCCGGTCGGCGAGGAGATTCTCGTCAAGGCCGTCAAAGGCCTGACCCTGCCGGCGGAACATGCGCACCTGGTGCTCGACCCCTCGACCATGCTGGTGAAGGACCGCGCGGTGTGACCGCCGGCGACAGGAACGACATCGAGCAGAGGCCTGCCGCGAGCGGCGGGCCTTTTTCACGCTACGCCTCGGCCGTTGAGGTCTGACGATGGCGAAGCGGCATTCATTCAAACTCATCCTCGGGCTCGCCGTCGGCGCCGTGTTTTTCTATCTGGCGCTGCGCAGCGTCGACGTCGACCAGATGCTCGCGGCCCTGGCCAAGGCCGATGTCCGCTGGATCGCGGCCTCAGCGGCCATCATGATGCTGGCACACCTGCTGCGGGCGATCCGCTGGCGCTATCTCCTGGCGCCGGTCCGGACCGTGGACACCGGCAGCCTGCTCTCCGCCCTGCTGGTCGGCTACGCCGCCAACACCTTCATGCCCGCGCACCTCGGCGAGTTCCTACGGGCCTTCGTGATCGCCAAGAAAAAAAGCCTTTCCGCCAGCGCCGTCTTTGCCTCCATCGTGGTCGAACGGGTCGTGGACGTGATTTCGCTGATCGTGGTGATGGCGGTCGTCATCATCGTCCACCCGTTCCCGGCGTGGGTGGAAACGAGCGGCGCCCTCATGCTCGCCGGGGCCCTGCTTCTCCTTGGAACCCTGATCGCCGGCAAACGGTACGAGGCCCGCGCCGCCGCCTTGGTTCGCCGCCTGACCCGACCGCTGCCCGCGGCCGTCGCCGGCCGCATCGCATCCCTGACCGCGAATTTTCTCGCCGGCATCCGGCCGCTGAAATCCGCCGGACATTACACGGCGGCGGCCATCCTCTCCATCGCCATCTGGCTGTGCTATGCGGGGATGAACTTCACCTGCCTGGAAGCCTTCGGCATGGTGACCTCCCATCGGCTGCCCTGGTATGTCGGGCTGGTGGTGCTCGTGTTCACCACCTTGAGCGTCGTCATCCCATCCACTCCCGGCTATGTGGGGACCTACCACTACCTCTGCCAGCTGTCGCTGGTCATGTTCGGGGTTTCGGCCTCGGAAGCGCTCTCCTTTGCCGTCATCGCCCACCTGGTCAACGTGGTGCCGGTCTCGCTGGCCGGCCTGATCTGTGCGAACGTAGAAGGCGTCGCGATCTATCGCAGCGCTGAGGAGGTCCGCCGGAGCTGAAGGCGCCCGGATGACGCGGCGGGCCTATGGCTGGTTCAGCACGGCTCGGATGGCGTCGGCGATCTCGCTGATCAGAATCGGCTTCATCACCAAGGCCCGGATGCCTTTTTCCCTGGCGCGGCGCTGATCGATCAGCTGGCTGTAGCCGGTGCAGAGAATGACGGGGATCCCCGGGTTCAGTTTCATCAATTCCCTGGCAAGGGCATCTCCGGTCATGCCGGGCATGGTCTGATCCGAAATCACCAGATCGAAATCTTTCGGCCTGGCCTTGAAGAGTTCGAGCGCTTCCAGCGGGCTGGTTCGCGAAACGACATCGTAGCCCAAGCGCCTGAGAATCTGTTCCCCGACCTCCACGAGCATCTTTTCGTCGTCGACGAACAAAATTCGTTCAGACCCCCCTCTGGGCACGGCCGCATGCTCGGCCTGCTTTGAGACCGACAGGTCAACTTGAGGCAGGTACACGTGAAACACACTGCCCCTGCCGATCTCGCTTTCGACCCGGATGGTCCCGTTGGATTTCTTCACGATCCCATGGACGACGGCCAGCCCCAGGCCCGTGCCGACTCCCTTTTCCTTGGTCGTGAAATATGGATCGAACATGCGTTCCCGTATGTCGGGTGCAATCCCCTGCCCGGTGTCCTTGACCGAGAGCCTCACGTAAGGCCCCAGGTCCAGGTCGGGAAACCCGTCCCGGTTTTCAGCGCTCACGTCCATGCTCCGAACCCCGATTTCCACCGTGCCGGCGCGCTCGCCGATGGCATGCACGGCATTGGTGCAGAGGTTCATGAGGATTTGATGCAACTCGACCGAATTGGCCAGCACGGCCCCGGCCCGGCCGTCGATCGCGCACCGGATGTCGATCGTTGACGGGATGCTGGCCCGCAGGAATTTGGCGATTTCCTTGACCACCATGCCGACATGCACCGGCATGCGCTGTTCATCGGTTTGCCGGCTGAAGGAAAGGATCTGCTTGACCAGGTCCTTGGCCCGCTGAGCGGCCTTCATGGCCTCCCGCAAATAGTCCACGGGGGCCCCCTCGCTGAGCATGGAAAGCTCGGTGAAGCCGATGATCGCAGAGAGAATGTTGTTGAAATCGTGCGCGATGCCGCCCGCCAGCGACCCGATCGCTTCCATTTTTTGGGCCTGCAGCAGCTGGGATTCCAGCTTTTGTTTATCCTCGTCGGCGGTTTTGCGGGAGGTGATGTCCTGGACCAGGGAGATGAAGTACATGGGCTTGCCGTCCTGGTCGCGCTGGACGCTCGCCCAGATGAGGGTCCATACCACCGAGCCGTTGCGGTGAATGAACCGCCGTTCCTGTTCGCCGGAAGCGATCCGGCCTTCGATCAGGTCGGCGATGAACTGGGACCGACGTCCCAAATCGTCGGGGTGGGTGAAGTGGGATACCGGCCTCCCGATGAGGTCCGCCGGGCGATAGCCGGTCATGCGCGCCATGGCTGGGTTGACTTCGAGGTAGATTCCGTCGAGGTCGACCAGGGTGATGCCCACCGAGGCGTTTTCAAACGCGGTTCGGAAACGCGCCTCGCTGTTCCGCAGCGCCTCCTCCGCGCGCCGGCGCTCGCTGATATCCCGGAAGATCCCCTGGATGAAGAGCTCCCCCTTGTGGGGGAATGCCACCCCGGTGGATTCGACATCGATGACATCGCCCGCGAGGGTCACCATGCGGTGCTCCCGCGGCGGGATGCCTCTGTGCGGGCCTTCGCCCGGCGGCGACTGGCCGAGGGCGATCCGGAAGATCCCGGCGACGCGCTCGGCGGACGGCGGCCGGTCCTCCGGGTGCACCAAGTCGAGATAGGCCCTGCCGACAAGGTCCTCGGGCGTTGCGGCGGCCAGAAGGCTCACGGCCGCCCGATTGACCATGGTGATGATGCCGGCGCGGTTGCGTATCAGGATCGCGTTGGTGGAGGTTTCAAAAAGCGATCGATACTGCTCCTCCGCGTCGGCCAGCAGCTTTTCGGCTTTCTGGCGCGCATCGATGTCGATGTGGGATCCTTCGTAACAGAGGATCCGCCCCCCATCGTCCCTGACGGCGTGGGCGTTGACGGAGACCCAGAACGTGCTTCCGTCTTTGCGGCGCGTCTCATGTTCGAAATTTTCAACCACGCCCCTTTCATTCAAGGACCGTCCGAAAACCTCGCGGTCTTCCCTCCGAACGTAATGTTGGCCGCCGATATCCGTGATGGCCGAGACCATTTCGGCGGGAGAGGCATATCCGCACATCCTCGCAAGAGCTTGGTTGACACGGATGAATCGGCCTTCCGGGGTGCTCTGAAAGAAGCCTTCCGCGGCGTTCTCGAAAATGGCCCGGTACTGCTCCGCTGTTCGTTTGCGTTCGGTAATGTCGCGCGTAATCGAAAGAATGACGTCGTCATTCCCTATTCGTAGAAGCCGCGCGGACATCAAGCCGATGGCGGTCTGCCCGTTCTTTCGACGAAACCGGGCCTCCAGGTTCTCCACGAAGCCCGCCGTCGACAGCCCGCGGACCAGGCGGTCCCTGTCCGCGGGGTCGTCCCATATGTTCAGCGCGAGCGACGACTTCCCGATGACCTCCTCGCGGGAGTAGCCCATCAGGGCGGTAAACCCCTGGTTGACGTCGATGAACATCCCATCCGACGCTCGATTGAGATTGATCGAGTCGGGGCTCGTGTAAAACGCCAACCGGAACTTTTCCTCGCTTTGCCGCAGCTTCGCTTCGGCGTCCCGGAGGCCGTCGGCGCCAGGGGCTGCCGCCGTAACCGCCGCTCCGGGACTTCCTTGGGGCCCGACGGCCTTTTCCGGATCCCTGACGCGTTGTTCCAGTTCTTCGTAGGTGGGCTTGGCCATTTTCACTCTTGGGTGCGTTCCTGCGGGCGGCGGATGATCGATCCTTTAGCCCGCAGGCCTCTCTGCAGCGGCTCCGGCCGGATGCCGGTGTGCGCGGCTTCAGGTCGAGCGAATCGTTTTCGATGATTCTATCACCTTTAAGACGGAAATCCCACTCGGTGCGCCGGCATGCAACGGAAAAACGATAGTGCGGGCCGATCCACTCAAGGGGGCGGAAGGACCTCTAAGCGGTTGATTCAGAAATCCTTGAAGTCCTCGTTTTCAAGCGGGATGATCTGTTCCGGGGAAGGAGGGCCGGCCTTCACCGTGGGCCGCGTGCGCGCCTTCGCCCGAGGTCCCGGTGCTGCTGCGGCCTCCGGCACCTTCAGCGATTTCTCTTTTCGGCTGGCCGGAGAGAGCGCCGGCCCGGACTCCTTGGGTTGCCCGCCGATCAGGACGAGCAGCTCTTCGACCATGGTTTTCATCTGTCCGGCCTGGGAGGAGAGCTCCACGGAAGCCGACGACGACTCCTCGGCATTGGCGGCGTTCTGCTGAGTCACCTTGTCCACGTCGGCCACGGCCTTGTTCACCTGGTCGATGCCTTGGGACTGCTCTTTGGAGGCGGCGGCGATCTCGGCCAGCAGTTCGGCGACTTTCCCCGCACTTTCGGCCACCTTGCCGAAATCCTCCCGCGTGCCCGACATCAGGCCCGAGCCTTCCTTGACCTTTTTGACCGTGCCTTCGATGAGGCCCGCGGTGTTGCGCGCCGAGTCCGCTGCCCGCAGGGCCAGGTTGCGGACCTCGTCGGCCACCACGGCAAAACCGGCCCCGACCTCTCCGGCCCGCGCCGCTTCCACCGCCGCGTTCAGGGCGAGCAGGTTGGTCTGGAAGGCGATCTCGTCGATGGTCTTGACGATCTTCTGGGTCTCCTCGCTGGCTTTCTTGATCTCCCCCATAGACGCGCTGAGCTTGCCCATCGACGCGTTGGCCTGGCCGACGAACTGCCCCACCTGCTTCATGAGGCCGTCGGCTTGATCGGCGCTGTCCGCGTTGTGCTTGGTCATGGAGGCCATCTCCTCGAGCGAGGAGGAGGTTTCCTCGATGGCCGCCGCCTGCTCCGAGGCGCCGTCCGAAAGCACCTGGCTCGAGCCGGATACCTGCGCCGACACGCTCGCCACCCGCCCGGTGCTCTCCGCCAGCCTTTGGCTGACCCGCTGGATCGGCCCGGCGATGGACCGCGCGATGAAAAAGGCGGCTACGGCCATGAGCGCAAGGATGCCGATCACGACCATCCCGACGGTGACGTACATTTCATTCCGGGCCTTCAGGACCGCCTCGCGGTCCTTGCCGACGAAGAGCATCCCGGCGATCCTGCCCTCCAGGTCACGCAGCGGCCGGTAGACGGTGTTGTATTCCCGGCCCAGGATCTGATTGAAACTGTGGAATGTCTTCCCCTGCCGCAGCACGGTTTCGATGACCTTGGGGTTGTCCATGCGGGTGCCGACGGCGCGCTGGCCCTCCCGGACGATCGTGGTCGATACGCGGGTGTCGCCGTGGAAAATGGTGCACTCCAGACCCATGGTTTCCTTGGCGCGGTCGACGAAGCGGGTGTCGGAGGAAAGGTCGACGCCCGAGGTCACGGACCCGACCATCTGCCCATCCAGTTTGATCGGTTGTCCGGCGCGCATGGAAAACTTCACGACCGTGCCCTCTTCCACTCCGGCGGAGGCCTCCCCGGCCAGGGCTTTTTTCACGTTCGCCTGATTCAGAACGCTGTCGCCGACCTTGTCCGAGTGTCCGCGCCCGACCACCTTGCCGTCCATGCCGGCGATCGTGAGCACGTTCACCGTTCCGGGCGCGAGAAACTCCCGGGCGACCTTCTGGACATAGGCCGTGTCCCCCTTCTTCACCGCCTCGGCCACGTCCGGCCGGACGGCGAACTGATAGGCCGCCTCCCTGCATTTATCCTTGATGGCGTCCAGCTGGCCCTGAACCGCCGTCGCGAACTGCTCCACATCCTTCTGGGCCTGCTCGTTGAATGCGCGCATGAGAATGACCGAGGAGACGAGCGCGGCGGCGCTGCCGATGATCACCGAAAAAATCACGGCGCCGATGATGCGTTTGGACAAAGACAGTTTCATGGGGGGAGTTCCTTTCCGACGACCGGGGTTCGACCGTTTTATAGAACCATGCGGCCCTTTCGAGCCCGCTTTGGTCGCGATGCCAATATGACCATTCCGGTTATCGGCCGGTTGGGCCGTTTTCTTGAGAAGGACTCTTCTTGTTGATGGGGTCTTGCCCGGGCGTTTTCCAGCGTTTGTGTTTGCCTGCCGGCCGGAACCGTTTTATGATAACCGCCGATGTGCCGATACTGGATTGAACAGCCCGCCGGCACCCCCGGCGGCCAGAGGAGGGGCGGATGACATTTCTTGCGTTGACAGCGGCAGCAGCGGCAGCCATCGCCATCTTTGCGATCTCCGTCTACAACCGACTCGTGCGCCTGCGGAACACATCGCATTCGGCCTGGTCCGACATCGACGTACAACTCAAGAAGCGCTACGACCTCGTGCCGAACCTGGTCGAGACCGTTAAAGGCTACGCGGCCCACGAGCAGTCGCTTTTGCAGAAGGTAACGGATGCGCGCACATCCGCCATGACGGCCGCCGGCCCGGCGGCGACGGCCCGGGCGGAGAACCTGTTCCGGGAAACCCTCAAGAGTCTTTTTGCCGTGGCCGAGGCCTACCCCGATCTCAAGGCCAACCGGAACTTCATGCAGCTGCAGGCCCAGCTCAAGGAACTCGAAGACGGCATCGAGTCGGCCCGCCGCTATTACAACGCCGTGGTGCGCGACCTCAACACGGCCGTCGAGCAGTTCCCATCGAACCTGATCGCAGCGCGCTTCAAGTTCGAGCCGAGGGATTTTTTTGAACTCGAAACCCCGACGGTCGAACGCACGCCGGCGCAGGTGAGTTTCTGAAAGGGCGAAATCGGTGCTCATCCACAGCGGTTCGAGGCACTCCAGGGTTCCCCTCCAAGCACTTCAAGGGCATCGCCGGGTCGCTCTGGCCATGGCCCTGCTGCTCGGCGTTCTTCAGGCCGCAAGCGCGGCCGCGCCGCCTTCCGAAAGGATCCTCTCCTTCGACAGCCGCATCGTGGTGAATCCCGACGCCGGCATGCTCGTGACCGAGACCATCCAGGTGCTGAGCACCGGCGACCAGATCCGCCGGGGGATCTTTCGCGACTTCCCCACGACCTACAAGGACCACGCCGGCAACCCTTACGTGGTGGACTTCGCGGTGCAGGAGGTCCGGCGGGACGGCCAGCCCGAGGCCTGGCACACCGAGACCCTTGCCAACGGCGTGCGAGTCTACATGGGCCGCAAAGAGCATCTCCTGCCCCCCGGGGAGCACACCTACACGCTGACCTACCGGACAGGTCGTCAGCTGGGCTTTTTCAAGGACCACGACGAACTCTACTGGAACGTCACCGGCAACGGCTGGCAGTTCGCCATCGACCGGGCGTCGGCCTCGGTCGAGCTGCCGGCGGGGGTGCCCGGTCTCAGCCTGCTGGAAGCCTACACCGGTCCGGCGGGCGCCAGGGGCCAGGCGTACCATGTCGATGCCGGCCGGGAGGGAATCGCCGTCTTCAGGACGACTCAAAAACTCGCGCCCCACGAAGGCCTGACCATCGTCGTCGGGTGGCCCAAGGGCTTTGTGCGCGAACCGTCATCGCAGGAAAAGACCCGGTATTTCCTCCAGGACCACTCCGCCCTTCTGGCCGGCGTTATCGGTCTCGCCGTGCTGCTGGCCTATTACGTGCTCGTGTGGTTCGCGGTGGGCAAGGACCCTGAAAAGGGAACCATCGTGCCGCGCTACACCCCGCCCGACAACCTGTCGCCCGCGGCCATGCGCTTCATCGCGGAAATGGGTTACGACGACAAGGCGTTTGCAGCGGCCGTCATCGACATGGCGGTCAAGGGGCATCTCACCATTTCCGATGCCGATAACCGATACACGCTGGAAAAAAAAGACGGCGCCACCGCGAAGCTCAGCCCGGATGAGCAGAAGATCGCCTCCCAACTCTTTCGCTCCGGGACATCGATCGTGCTGGAGCGCAACTATCACTCGAACATCGCCGCCGCAAAGAACGCCCTCAAGACCGCGTTGACCTTCGCGTTCGAAAAGAGCCATTTTGTCAACAACCGCAAAGCGTTCGTCACCGGCGTGGCCATTTCGGCGCTGGCGGTGGCATCGAGTTTTCTCTCTTCGCCCCATCGGGGGGAGGTGTTGTTCCTGGGAGTCTGGCTGAGCGGCTGGAGCATCGGGGTGGTTTTTCTGGCCGCCATGGTCGTCAAGCTCTGGGGGCATGTGTTTTCAGGCGCCCGAAGCCTCGGCACCCGGGCGGGCAGTTTCGGCGCGGCGGTTTTCATGACCCTCTTCGCCCTGCCCTTTTTCGGGGCGGAGGTCTTTGTCCTCTACACCCTTTCCCGGAGTTCTCCGGCCCTGGCGGTGCTTCCCGTCATCGCAGCCGCGGTCAACATCGTTTTCTACCACCTGCTGAAGGCCCCGACCTCTCTCGGCCGGCGCATGCTCGACCAAATCGAGGGCTTCAAGATGTTCCTTGCCGCCACCGAGACCGACCGCCTCCAACGCATGGTTCCGGCCGGTCGCACGCCCGAGCTTTATGAAAAGTTCCTGCCCTACGCGCTGGCGCTGGGCGTTGAACAGCAGTGGACGGAGCAGTTTTCCGATCTCCTCTCCCGTGCGGCGCAACCCGACGGAAGCGGGGGCTATCAGCCCCGGTGGTATTCAGGCTCAAGTTGGGACCGCTCGCGGATGGGCAGTTTCGCCGGGTTGATGGGAACCTCCCTGAGCGGCGCCATCTCCGCGTCGTCCAGCGCCCCGGGCTCAAGGTCCGGAGGAGGGGGCGGCGGGTCTTCGGGCGGCGGCGGGGGCGGCGGTGGCGGCGGTGCCTGGTGAACCGTTGAACGGGCGGCGGCAGCCGGCCGCGGTGGGCGCCGTGCCCCGCCCGCGATCGGATTAAGTCGCATCGGTTTTGCCGGAGCCATAACAGCCATCCGGTTTCACCTTGCGCTTTGCCTTTTTTTCTGCTGAGATGCTCCGCATTCGCACGCGAACCTGCTTTCCAACATGTCGTTTCACCTCCAACAACTTTGCACAAGGAGGATTCACTCATGAGCGATCGCGTCCTGGTTATGCTTTCCTGCGGCACCGACAACCCCAACCGCGCCACCCGCGCCCTCTTCTTCGCCATGGTGGCCAAAAAAAAGGGGAAAGACGTTTCGGTCTTCCTGCTGGACGAAGGGGTCTACCTCGCCAAGCGGGGGGTTATCGAGCACCTGCAGGCTGCGACCGGCGACTCCGCGGACGACCACCTACACTATCTCCAGGAGTACGGCGTGCCGCTTCTCGTCTGCACGCCTTGCGCCGTGACGCGCCAGGTCACGGAAGCCGACCTCGTCAAGGGAGCGCGGATGGCCAAAGGCGATGAACTGATCGATCTGGCCGTGGGCAGCGCCGTCTTGAGCTTCTGAACCGAACCGCGTGCACGCACCTCCAGCAACGGTGACCGACATGGCTGATGGCGGATGAAATGAAAACAATCCCCAAACTCACCCTGGACGACGCCCGCCTCATCATGGACGCGGCCGATTTGAGGAGCCTGACGACATGACGCCGGACAAACGTCGGCCGCCCAAACACGGAAGGCGCGCAGAGACCGGCACGCGCCGCGGAAAGAAGAGCTGGAAGCCGGGCAACATGCTCTCGCCGGTGCCGGTGGTTTTGGTGAGCTGCGGGGGGATCAGGGACACGAAGCCGAACCTCATCACGATTGCCTGGATCGGCAGCGTGTGCTCCGACCCGCCGATGCTCTCGATCTCGGTCCGGCCGGAGCGCTACTCCCACGACATCATCAAGGCCACGGGCGAGTTCGTGGTGAATGTGCCTTCGGCCGATCAGGCCGGGACGACCGACTGGTGCGGGGTGGTTTCGGGACGCGATGCGGACAAGTTCAGCGCCACCGGCCTCACCCCCGCCCCGGCGCTGAAAGTGGGCTGCCCCATCGTCGCGGAGTGCCCGCTCAACATCGAGTGTCGGGTGAAGAAATCCCTGCAGCTGGGCTCCCACACCCTGTTTCTGGCGCAGGTGGTCTCGGTTCAGGTCAACGCTGCACTGGTGGACGAACGGGGGCGCCTCAACCTGCAGAAAGCCGGCTTGATCGCCTATGCGCACGGCCACTATTTCGCCCTGGGCCGGCACCTCGGGCATTTCGGGTTTTCGGTTCGAAAAGACAGGAAAAAAAAGCGCGGGTGACCCCCGGGTTACACCTCAGGCACGCCGGTCTTCAACGATCAGGTTCTTGAGCTCGTCCGTGTCCCCGGGCTTAACCGGCAGCTTCTCCGCCAGCACCTCCGCCACCAGGGCCACCGCCCGGCAGATGCTTTCCGCCGGACGCCCTTCGCGAATCCCCTGCACGATCGCCTCGACGACGCCCTTCCAGTACCCTTCGGGTATTCCGGCGTTGATGCCGCGGTCGCCGAGCACCCAGACCTTGCGTTCGAACACGGAAAGGTAAATGAGCACTCCGGTCGCCCGGCGCGTCCGGTAAACGCCTTTCTGGTAGAATTGCATTTCGGCGGCCGCCCTCACCTCCGCCTCCATTTCCCGGTCGGATGTGAAAATGCGCTTCAGGGGCGGGAGGTGATTGACGGCTGCCTGAAAAATCAGGAACAGGGGGATCAGGGCCCCCGGGAAAATCCACAGGTTGAAGGGGCCGGTCCAGAAGAGTCCTCCGAGCATTGGTGTCAGGGCGACGGCGAGGGGGAAGGCAAAGGCGGCCGCCGCACGCAGATCGGCCACGGGATAATGGCTGCTCGCCGGCACCACCACGATCATGATTTCGCCGCGCGTGCGGCTTTCCGCCTCGCGGATGCAGGACTCGATTATCTGCCGATCCGCCTGGGGGAGAAAGCGCTCCATCAGCTTTTTCATCTGTCCCCCCGTCTACCAGCTGCCGGAGGAGCCGCCGCCGCCGAACCCGCCGCCGCCCCCGGAAAAACCGCCGCCGCCGAACCCGCCCCCGCCGGTGGAGAACCCTCCGCCGGGCGGAAATCCGCCCCCCCATCCTCCGGGCCGCCTGCCGGAACCCCGAACACTCCCGGCGGGCGCTAAAGCGGCCATAAGAGAGAGCACGAAACCGGAGAGCAGGCCGACGGCCGCCAGGGCGGCCAACACCCCCATCCCCGGCGAGAACGCCATGTGGCCCAGGAAGGGCATGAGAAAGCCGCCGGCAATTGTACCCAACGCCCGGCTCACCCGGCCCAGGGAAAACACCAGGAAGACGAAAAGGATCAGAAAGGGAATGGCGTCGCTGAGGGTCGACGGGTCGAGCCCGCCGGCGCCCCTGCGGTTCTCCGCCTTGAACTCGCCCCTCACGCTTTCGATCATGGCCTGCACGCCGTTCACCACCCCCTGATCGAAGCGGCCGGCCCGGAACTCCGGCAGGATGGCCTCTCGGATGATGCGGCCGGCCGCCAGATCGGTGAGCCGCCCCTCGAGCCCGTAGCCCACCTCGATCCGAACCTTGCGGTCCGCTCGGGAAATGAGGAGGATGGCGCCGTTGTCGAGGCCCTTGTGCCCGATCTTCCACTGCTCGGCCACCCGCATCGAAAAGTCTTCGAGCGCATCCCCCTCGAGGGACGGGACGATGAGCACCACGATCTGGGTGGAATCCTTCTGCTCGAAATCCTTCAGCACCAGGTCCAACTGGCGTGCCACTGCCGGGGAAAGCAACCCGGCGTTGTCGTTCACCCGCCCCCGCAGCGCAGGAACATCGAGGGCGAGGGCGCTCTGCAGCAACAGCACCACCGACGCGAAAACTGCCGCCGCGGCGGCGCGCCGGCCCCGCGCTGCGCTCAATGTGGCGGCCATCATGCGGGCCGCCTAGAACTTCACCTTGGGGGCCGTCTGAGCGCCTTCATCGGCCTTGATGTATTCCTTGCGCTTCAGGTGCAGCAAAAGGCTGTTGGTCAGGCTGTTGGGGAAGGTGCGGATCGATGCGTTGAACTCCTCAGCCGTCTGGTTGTAACGCTGCCGGGCCACGTTGATCCGGTTCTCCGTTCCTTCAAGCTGGTTCTGCAGGTCCTTGAAGTTTTCGTTGGCCTTCAGATCGGGGTACTGCTCAACCACCACCAGCAGCCGCGAGAGGGCCGAGGAGAGCTCCCCCTGGGATTGCTGCACCCGCTGCATCGCGGCCGCATCGCCGAGGTCGTCGGCGGACAGCTTGACGGAAGTGGCCTTGGCGCGGGCATTGATCACCGCCTCGAGCGTCTCGCGCTCGTGGGAGGCATACCCTTTGACGGTTTCCACCAGGTTGGGGATCAAATCCGCGCGCCGCTGAAGCGTGGCCTCCACATCCCCCCAGGCCTTGAAGACTTTTTCCTCCTGCTGCTGCATGGTGTTGTAGCCGCAGCCGGCAACCGTCATCACCGCTGCCGCCATCACCGCCAAAACGACCGTCCCCTTTTTCATTTCACCCCTCCATCTCCGGATACGGACCCGGGCATTTCGACACCCCATTTCAACAACCCCATGGATACGCCGAAGCAAAAGAAAATCAGGCAGGGCGTTTCTTCAACTCACGCCGCAGCTCTACGATGTGGCGGGCCGGGTGCACCCCGGTCGGGCAGACGCGGCTGCAGGCCAGCGCGCCCTCGCACCAGCGCTCGCCCCGCTCGTTTGCCGCGGTCCGCAGAAGGCCATCGGCGGCGGGCGGGATTTTTGAAATTTCGTTGTGCATGGCGGCCGGCGCCGCCGGTCCCATGAAGTCGGGGCGGGACCGGGTGGCCGGACACGCCGAAATGCAGCACCCGCATTCAATGCACGCTTCGAACCGCAAAGGCCTCGCCCCCGGATCCGCCTCGCCGGGCGCCGAGGGTGTCAGGTAGGACCACCCCGGTTCGATGTCACGGTAAAAAGCCTCCATTCGCACCTGCAGGTCGCAGGATCCGGTTCTCCTGCCGGCACTCGGCCGCGGCGGCCGGATCGTGCAGCACGCAGCGAACCCCGCTGTGCAGCAGCCCGTGGCGCCGGCCGATCGTACCGGAAAGCAGTTCGCCTTTCTCGACCAGCGTCACCTTGAACCCCCGCAAGGCCAAATCGTGGGCGAGCGCGCCGCCGACTCCGCCGCCGATGATCAGGATGTGCTCAAAAGCCGGCATACCGTTCCGAACCCCAACAAAAGTTGACACGCCGTATGCGCCAAATGCGTTTAGCACAAAATCTAAAATAATTCCACCGCATGTGCTATGCTGGCTTAGGGGGCAGAGTGAGGGGTTGAATCGGCCGCCCTCTAAATCCATCCATGTCACTGGAGGTGCCTGAAATGCCGGACAGTGCGCATTTCAAAAAGCTGGAAAACATGATGCACTCCGCACCCATGGTGAAACTGACCGGTGCGAGGGCCAGCATAAACGAGGGCGAAGCCGTGATCACTCTGCCCGTCCGGCAGGATTTTTTCCATGCCGCGGGTGCCCTGCACGGCTCACTCTATTTCCTGGCGCTCGACAACGCGGCTTTTTTCGCGGTCAACTCGCTGGTCGAGGATGTCTTCGTGTTGACGGCGAGCCTCACCACCTACATGACGCGGCCGGTGACGGAAGGCACCGTGAAGGCGGTCGGCAAAGTCGTGAGCCGCGGCCGCACCCAATTCATCGCCGAATCCGTGCTCTACGATGCGGAGGGCCGGGAGGTGGGCCGCGCCAACGGGATTTTCGTCAAAAGCCGGATCCCCTTGTCAGAGAAGATCGGGTATCGGTAAAATGAACTATGGAAGATGAACGTGGAGAAGCAAAATTCGTGTGGCGTCCATCGGTGCATTGCAGAACTTTGAATGCCTTTCGGCAGAAAGGCGTCAACAACGACGGACGCGTCCGGTGTCCCGGACGGCCGATGACTTTCTGCGTCCTGATACTTTTGGTCTGCTGGATCATGGTTTCGGCACCCGCGTGGGCGCAGTCCGTAAAACCGGGAGAGACCGTCACGGTCGATGGAGTCCTGACCTTGTCCCGAGGCGAGGACGACCGCAAACTGGAAGTCATCTACCCGGCCGTTCGCCTCCGCAGACCGTTGGTGGTGAATGACGGCAGCGGTAATTGGATCGAGGTCGCACTATTGAAGCTCCGGATGAACCGGCAGCAGGAGGCTGTTTTCAGGCGTCTGAACGGCAAGCAGACCCGGGTGTCGGGGAAATTTCTCTACTTTGAGTTCGGCCCCAACCGGTTCCCCAACCCGGCGCATCTGGAAGTGTCCGCGATGACCGCCAGGTGATGGGCACCCGCGTTCCGTGCGCGTTCCGCTGCGCCTCCAATTCCACCGGCGGGCAGCTCGCCGTGGGATCCGCCCGGACCTCGGCTCCCCGCTGTCGCGATTCGCATCGCTTCTGATCTGCCTGAGCTCCGAAACAAGAAAGACCCGCACTTTAGGTGCGGCCCCTGCGTTTGATAAAATGGAGGCGGCACCCGGATTCGAATTGGGGTTAAATTATAACTACCCTTATTCATGTGTAATTTTTCATAAAAAATTCATTGCACAACCGAAAGGCATATTGGAAAAATATTTTGGGCTTGCCTTTCCTTTCCGCAAACTCATCGTCCGAGCATTCGGGCAACCCAGTTCTTGATTCTTTCCAGGATCGGTCTGCGCAGGCGCACTTCCAAGAGCAAATCGCCGGGTGCGCCGCCGGCCCTGCCCTCATGCCCCATCCCGGCAAGCCGGATGCGCTGCCCCTCCCGCACGCCGGGGGGGATCTTCACCACCAGCTTCTTGGAGCGCTCTCGGAGGAAATACGCGTAGGGGCCCCCGGCGGCCGCCAGGCCCGCGTCAATGTGGATGAGGCCCCGGATGTTGCCACCGTTCTCTGGAAGATCGAACCCGCTCATCTTACGGAAGGCCAGGCGGGCAATCCGACCGAGCGCCCCGTCCCCGAGAGGCGTGGACGGATGGCCGGTGCCCATTGAAAACGGCCGTGCGAAAGTAAAGGCCCTTACCCTGATCCCCGGGCGTTTAAACTCGAACTGCCGGGAATCCGGCCCGTAAAACTCCCTGAATTGTAGATGTCCTGTTGGCTATGGACGGATTGATACCGGCTGTAGGCCGCTGAGCCGAACTGCCGGCGCAACTCGTCGTACTCTCGGCGCTTGACGGGGCTGGAGAGGACGGCATAGGCTTCATTGATCCGCTTCATGGTTTCCGATGATTTGGGATTGTCGCGGTTGCGGTCGGGATGGTGCTGAAAGGCCAGCTTTCGGTAGGCCGCTTTTATTTGCCGTGTTGAAGCATCTTGGGATACACCCAGTGCGGCGTAGTAATCGTCTGAGCTCACGAGAGACCATCCTTATGATGAAATTTACAGATGAAAAACAGACCACATCGGCGGGGATGAAAGGCGCGAGAATCCTTACAGCCAAAAAAGTCACGGAGAAAAAATCTTTGGACGAATCTATCAGTCCCGATCGTAAAAATCTCTTTTCTAAAACAGTTAGGCAAGGCGAGGCTGAATCAGGAGTTGCGCGATTCGTAGCATTTGCGCTCCATGAATGAGGCTGTCTTCGGGTCCCAGACGGCATCGTTTTCATGAATGATGCGCGGGGCCCCTTCCCAAAAGCCGCAGGCCGAAACAGCGGTTTCTCCCAGAGTGAATTTTTGTCCACAGGCAGGGCAGCCTTCCGCGTTGAGGGTGTTGAGTTTCTCGAGATCAATCAGCAATGTGTGTTTTCTGCGCAGGGGGTCTTTCATTATGGCTGCTCCGGCAGATCGACTAAAAAGGGTATTGGATACGGTTTTGGCCAGATTGTAATATTTTCAGACTATGGGCGAAGCCGGCCACTGTCAAGCGCGTGGGCAGCAGGCTCGCTCCTTCTGCCCAACAGGTCGTTTGACGGCTGCTACCAGATTGCCTCTGACAAACTTGATACTGCTGGACAAAAGAGCCGAGCCAAACGGCCCAGCCCCTTGCATTGGAATATTGCAGGCGACGGCGCCACCCGCCGCAAGCGCAGGTCAGCCGGCATCTCACTTTAATGGGAGGTTCAGATACTCCCTCCGCACCGACTCGGGGTCGTAAACGCGCTCGAGGCGACGCACGATGAAATGGCCACGGCCGACATCTTGAAAGTGATCGATAAAAAGCGTGTTGATCAACGCACCTCCGGCGGCGCCCACAATGGGCAGCGATTGTGCCATAGCCTTCTCCGAAACCGGGACGCCGAACCGTGCAGCGATCTGCGCGATGAGGCGTATCAGCGGCGGCGCAGTCTCTTGTGCGACACCCCGCTCCACGATGTACTCGGCGGCCTCCGCAAGGGCTTTCGCGAGGACGCCTCGGACGGCAAAGTAACTCGACCCTGCGGCGTCATCACTGCGCGCACGCCCCCCGAGCGCGAACACCTCAAGGCAGGCGAGTTTCGCCTCCGGCGATTTGATGCGTTCGCCCTCGCTTCGCGCGATGTCAACGATCGAGCGAAGCATGATGATCGTAGAGACCGGGAGTTCGATGGCCAAGGCCGGCAGGCCGAACGCACCGCCGGCCGCACCCGTCGCGGCGACAACGATCTTGTGCGCCCAATTGGCGGCGCCCTGCCGACGATCGTCCATCGTGGAGGTCGCGAAGGCGAGCGCTGCTTCAAGCGACTTTGTGGTCGCGGTCCTTATGATCTCGCGAGCGCCCTCGGGCAGTCGTTCGATGAACTTTTCGATCGGCAGACCGACAACGTTGGCAATTCTGGCCGCCAGGTTCGGATTCTCGAGGAGGCTCTTGGCGTAGCCCAGGTCCGCCAGATCCTCGCTTGACATAGCCTTGTCTGCCATGGGTCGCCTCCCTCCAGTCAACAATCGCGGCAATCTGCTGGACAACAGCAGGAAGAAGGACGCTGTCTGGCGGTCGAGTCACCGCGGGGTTTCAGAAAATGTCAATGACGGTTGATGAACTCTTGTGTTGCAACTGGCCGGCAGAAACAAAAAAAGCCCCCGAAGGCTGAATAAGACCTTCAAAGGCTCGGCGATGATACCTCTGGGATAAACTTTTCCACAATCGGATCCCCAGAAGGCTCTTGTTGAAAAAAATGGAGGCGGCACCCGGATTCGAACCGGGGAATAGTGGTTTTGCAGACCACTGCCTTCC
>JALOPD010000203.1 GCA_025454075.1 Desulfobacterales bacterium
GCGGCCGAGCGCTTCCAGGTCGCGCCCCTCGATCGCCCTGGCGATGTCGCTGACGGGCAGCGTCATCGCCTTCACGGCCTTCAGCGGGCCGATGTCCTCGACGCTGATGAAACTTTGGAAGAACTCCTTTTCAATCTCATGATTGAAGCCGATCAGGACCGGTTTGGGCTGGCGTTCGGTCTGCTGATAGTAGATGTGCAGGGCCAGTTCGTCGCCGGTTTTTTTTTCGGCCAGGGACTCCATGACCACGGCCGGGACCAGGACCTCATAGCCCACTTGGTTCGCGAGAATGAGGACGCGATCGTCTTCTTTCTTGAGGATCTTGCCTAAGAGATAACCAATCACGGGGTCCTACACCGTCGGCGTGAGGTCATTTCCGTGCAACCGAGCGCCGCCGCACGGGGTGGGAGGCAACGCCGGGCGCCGGTGCCCGTCGGCGTTCCTCGCAGCGGAAGAGCCCGATCAGCGCGAGGCCGAGGGCATCCGCTGCGTGGAAGGGGCGAATCGGGCCGGGGTGTTCAAGGTGGCCGCGTACGGCCTTTTCCAGTTGCCATTTGGACGCATTCCCGTTCCCGGTGAGGACCTGTTTGGCTTCCCTCACCGGTATTTGAACACAGCTCACGCCGGCGTGAAAGGCGGCGAGCATGACCACTCCGGAAACCTGCCCGAGGGAGATCCCGGACCGGGGGTATTCTTTCAAGGAAAAAACGTCCTCGATCACCACCAGATCAGGGGTGTCATCGGAGAAAAGCTTTTGGAGCCTCGCGAAGATGCATCCCAGCCGCTCGGCCAGGGGAAGCGATTGGGAGGTGGTGATGCACCCAAACGAATACCCCGCCACGCTCACCCCGCGTCCGTTCACCACCCCCACACCGGTGGCCGCGAGGCCTGGATCAATCCCCACGATTTTGGTCATGGCGTGGAACCGGCCTCCGGGCCGTTGAAAGCGTCTGCCGGAGGTCGCTCGTCGATCAGCGGATTTCCTTCAGTTTGTCGGAAGCGGCCTTGGCCTCGGCCGAATGCGGATATTTTCGAACCAGCTCTTCGAATATCAGCCGCGAGTTCACCTTGTCTCCTAAGGCCAGGAAGGCATGCCCCTGCTTGAGCAGGGCCCCCGGCACCTTGTTGCCCTTGGGGTACTTTTCGATCACCTTCTGGTATTCGAGAATGGATTTCTCGTAGGCTTTCTCACGGAAAAAGGTCTCGCCGACCCAGAACTGGGCGTTGTCGGCGTTGCTTGAGCTCGGGTAGCGTTGGATGAGTTCCTCGAAGCCTTTGCGGGCCTGCAGAATGTTGCCCTGATCGAAGGCTTGCTTGGCCTTGTTGTAAAGCTCTTCTTCGGACGGCACCTTAGCGGAAGATTCAGGCCTTATCCTGGATTCGGGCTTCGCGCCGGCCGCGGCCGGTTCGAGTTTCAGGTGCTCTTCGATGCGGGTCAGCCGCTGGGCATGCTGGCCGCTGGCGTCCTCCAAGCGAACCAGTTTGTCCTCGCGCGGCCTCTCCCCGGTCTCGCCGGAGGCCGGCTTGAGGCGCTGCGCATGCTCCATTTCCTCCAGCCGCCCTCGCAGCCCCCGCACTTCATCCCGCAGTTCGTCGATCTGCGCCCGCAGAGAGGCCGACATTTGCCGCAATGCCGCCTCGTTGGATTCGCGCGCTTTGGCGATTTCCTCGCGCCGCCGGCGCTCCTCGCCTTCACGCAGTTCGATCTCGCTCAATCGGGAATCGATGGTGGTGACATCGCGGCGAGTCACACATCCAAAAACGGTGGACACGACGATCACCGCAAGAATCATCGGTTTCCAAAATCCGCTGATGCTCATATCATCTACCCTTATCACGATCCTCCGCCCAAATCCAGCGGCCGATTAAACAGACGGCAAACGACGCAGCTTCGCGTACGTTTGCCGTCTGTAAACAAGCCAACTCCTGCCGCAGCGACGGTTCTACCGGCCCCTGCGGCGCGTGGATGACGCTTTAGTTGATCACGAAACCATCGTTGCGGTTCTTGGCCCAGGCTTCCTCGTTGTGCCGGGGATCGATGGGGCGCTCTTCACCATAGCTGATGGTGGAGATCCGCTTGGCGTCGATGCCGAGGTCGACCAGGAACTTCTTGGCGGCATCGGCCCGGCGTTCGCCGAGAGCCAGGTTGTACTCGGCCGTGCCGCGTTCATCGGTGTTGCCTTCGATGAGCATCTTGGCAGCGGGGTTGGCTTTCAGCCACTCGGCCTTTTTCTTCAGCAGAGCCTGGGATTCCAGCTTCAACACGGACTTGTCGAAGTCGAAGAAAATCCGCTCCGTCATGAAGGCCGGAACGACAAGTTTGGCCGGGGCGGGAGCCGGGGCCGGGGCGGGAGCCGGGGCCGGGGCGGGAGCCGGGGCCGGGGCCGGGGCCTGGGCTTGAACTCGTTTCTGACATGACACGGTAAACATGAAAACCGGCATCATCAGCAGCAATGCCACCACAATCCACACCTTCTTTTGCATCGTTCTTCCTCCTTTTCGTGTTAGGGATTTTGAGGTTGATGGTGATCAGTCAAAAACACCTGAGGACCATTTGGGGTTCGTTTGCTCGCCATTCAGCAAAAGCAGCCGGCGCTGGTCGGTTCCGAAAGCGGTCATCACATAAAGCCGCGATGGCCCTTCTCGTGTGGTGCTAAACACGATCAGGCTTCCATCCGGAGACCAGCTCGGCGATTCGCTGCTGCCTCCGTTTCGGGTCAGTTGCACCGGGTTGCGACCGTCGACGTCAATCACGAAGATTTGCTCAAAACCTCCCACCTGGCTGCTGTAAGCGATTTTGTCGCCCCGCGGCGACCAGCTGGGTTGCGTGTTGTACTTCCCCTCGAAGGTGAGGCGCCGCTCTGCCCCGTTGTCTAGGTCCAGCACGTAAATCTGGGGACCGCCCGTCCGATTTGAAACAAATGCCAGTTTTCTTCCGTCGGGCGACCAGGTCGGCGACACATCGCTTCCGCGGTTGTTGGTCAGTCTTTTAATCATTTTTCCGGTGCCAGTCAACAAATAAATTTCCTGATCGCCTGAAAAAGACATGGTTGCCGCCAGTTCGAGCCGGTCCGGCGCCCAAGCGGGAGTGATGTTGAGGCCCTCCTGGGCGATCACGCTTTCCCGCTTGTCGGCCAGATTCCGGATGTAGATATCGGGTTTGCCGCCTTTGTAGGAGGTGTAGGCGAGGTACCTCCCGTCGCTCGACCAGGACGGAAAAAACGAAATCGAATCGTTGTAGGTCAACCGGGTGGGGTTGTAGCCGTCGAAATCGCAGATGTAGATTTCCTTTTTGCCGGAGCCGGTGGACACGAAGGCGATCTTGCTGTCGAAGATGCCCTTGTTGCCGGTGAGATAGTAAATCACCTCGGAGCAGAAGCGCAGGATCATTTTCCGGGTCTCGGCGACATTGCCGGAGTAGCGTTTCCCCAGCGCCTGACGGCTGCGGATCGTGTCGAAGAGCCGCAGTTCCATGGTCACGTTGTCGCCCGTCTGCTCGTACACTCCGGTGATCAGAAGCTCGGCGCCGACCACCGTCCAGTTCTGGAAATTGATGTCGGCGGCGGCCACTCCGCTCTTCTGGGGGTCGAAAAGAAAAGCGCCCCGGTCGAGAATTTTGAAATAGCCCGTAAAATCGAGGCTGCCGACCATCAGGTCCGCGGCCTTTTTTGAATTTTCATCCTCGCGCGGGCCGCCGGTCTGGTTCTTGAACAGAGGAACGGCGAGCGGAACCTTGCGCAAGAACGGGTTGCGGATGTCGATGTACTGGTAGGTCTCGCTCTGGGCCCAAACGGGCAGTATGCTGAAAGCACCGGCCGTGCACACCAACAAGCAGATCACCCAATGCCGCAATCTCATGACGGATCCTTCTTCTCCACAAAAGATATGATCATTCAAAGCTTTTGATAGTAGACCATGTTGTTTGTTTTTTCAAGCGATCAACGCATGCCTTCCGGTGTAAAACGGATGGCCACCACCACATAGGGGGCTTTGATCGCAGGCGGGTGCGCCGCCGCCGGGCTGGATTTGACGATGGCCTTGTAGGCGGAATCGTCCAGATAGGAATTGCCGGAGCGCTCGGTGTAGCGGATGTCGGTGATCTCGCCGTTGGGCAACACCTTGAAGACCAGTCCCACCTTGAGGCTTTTGTTCCCGCCGGCGAGCTGCGGGGAGAATGCCCAGTTGCGCTCCACCTGGGAGGCGACGGTCGCCCGGTAGATGTCGATGGGTTCGATGGCGCCCGGTCCGCCTCCTCCGCCGCCGCCTCCGCCGGCCGGACCACCGCCGCCGCCCTGGCCGGATGTCGGCGCAGGAGGGTTGGGACGGCCGGCACCCGTTTCGGTCTCCCCGAACTTCTTCTTCAATCGATCGATCGCCGAGGCTACGGAGCTCGTGTCCGGCTCACTCACCTTCTTCTCGATGCGCTCGATGGCGCGCTCGATCATCTTCTGGGAGTCCTTGGTCGCCTCCTTGAGCGATTTTTTCTCCTTGACCTTGGGGGTAAGGGACACCTCGGGCTTGGGCGCCTCCGGCACCGGCTTCGGGACCGGCGCGGGCGGGGCCACGGAAACGGCCGGCTTCTCCGGCGCCGGCTTGGGGGCCTCGACCGGCTTGGGGCTTTCGGACGGCGGGGCGCCGTCGCCGGCCGGCGGTCCGGGCGCCGGTCCCGGGCCGGGCAAGGACACCAGGTTCACGCTGATGGCCCCGGGCGGCAGCCGCGGTTTGGAGAAATCCGCCGGGACGTAGAGCAGTGCGGCGATCACCAGCACGTGCAGGCCGATTGATATCGCGAAGGAAGACGCCAGGGAGCGCGGCACCGCATCGCCTTCCGCCTCCCGGGATCTGCGTGTAAAGCGTAACTCTTTCATCCCCGTTTCGGTTTCGCCTTCTTGCCGTCCTTGTCAGGGGCCGCCGGCTCGGTGACCATGCCGAGCTTGTCCACGCCGGCATCCTTGATCTGGGCCATCACCTGGGCCACCACCCCGTAGGGGACATCCCGGTCGGCCTTGAGATACACTTCCGGGTTGACCCGGCCCTGGAGGATCTTGGCCAGCTTGTCCTGAAGGGTGTCGACGGTCACCTGGAAATCGTTGATGAAGACCTGCTGGTCCTTGTTCACCGTGATCATGAGCTGCTCTTCCTTGGTCTCCAGGGCCTTGGCCGTCACCTGGGGCAGCGCCACGTCCAGCCCCTGCACCATCATGGGCGCGGTCACCATGAAAATGATCAGCAGCACGAGCATGACGTCCACCAGGGGCGTCACGTTGATCTCGGACATGAAGCTGTCATTGCTGTCGCCGGACCTCATCCTTCCTCCTTTCCACCCGCAGGATGTCCCGTTCGATGATGTTCAGGAAATCCGCCGAAAAGCTTTGGAACTCGGTCTCGACGATGCGGATCTTGCTCATGAAATAGTTGAACGCGATGACCGCGGGGATGGCGGCGGCCAAGCCGGCCGCCGTGGCGACCAGGGCCTCCGAGATGCCGGGCGCCACCACCGCCAGGCTCGCCGAGCCCTTCTGCCCGATCCCGTGAAAGGAGTTCATGATCCCCCAGACCGTTCCGAACAGCCCGATGAACGGCGTGGTGTTGCCGGTCGTGGCCAGAAACGGCACCATCTGGGTCATGCGGGTCATCTCCGTGTTGATCGCCCGGCGCAGGGCGCGCTTCACGTTGTCGGTGGCCGCGAAACGGGCGCCGAAGGCGAAGGTGGAGTGCACCTGCGCCGATGCGTCGGCGGGGTCCAGGGATTCGCCGGCCTGGCTGGTCTTCTTCAGTTCCATGTAGGCGATGCGGAAAATCCGCGCCAACGGGCTTCCGTGGAGGGCCTTGGCCTTGGCAAACGCGCTTGAGAAATCCCGGCTCTTCCAGAAGTAGTCGCTGAACTCGGCGGACTCCCGAAAGGCGCGCCGGATGTAGCGGTACTTGATGACGATGATCGCCCAGGAGGTGACCGAGAAGAAGAGCAGCAGCGCCATCACCAACTGAACGACGAGGCCGGCGCCCCGGATCATGCCGATCAAATCCATCTGTCCTAAATCCATTGAATGAGCCTATGCCTCCTTTAGAATTTTGATGCGGCGTTGATTCGGCTGACCGTGGGGGGATGGGGATGAGAAAGCGTTCAGCAGGGGTCCTTCGGTATCCGTGCCCCGCGGGGAAAGCGCTCATTCACGACGGATCGGTCCGCATGTCTGCCACACCGCATTCCAGCCGCACCATCCGGCCGGAACTTTAATGCTAATTCGTCAGTATACTCCGATCACTAAAAAAGTCAAAAAGAGATTTCAGTTTAGGGTTGTCTTTGCACGAGGACCGGCGTAAAACCGGCTCCGACACCCCTGATCCCGGCGGAGGCGAAATGAAACGAATGGCCGACCTTCTCTTCGAAGCGCGAATGCTCAAGGAAACACCCCGCTCCGGGTTCCAGTTCCTGGGGGCGGGACGCGAGTCCGTGGCCGAGCACGTCTACTCGGCCACCTTCATCGCCTACGTGATGACGCAGCTGGTGCCCGGCGTCGATGCCCTGAAACTGATCTCCCTGTGCCTGGTTCACGACCTGCCGGAGGCGCGCATCGGGGACCTGAACTCCGTCAACAAAAACTATGTGCAAGCCGATGAA
>JALOPD010000204.1 GCA_025454075.1 Desulfobacterales bacterium
CGGGAGCCTGCGCGCATGACACTGACCAAAGCCGTAATAGCGGATGCCATCCACCAGGAACTCGGTTTCCCCAAAAACCGGGCCGCCGAACTGCTGGAGTTGATGCTGGAGTTGATGAAAACCAGGCTGCAGAAGGGCGAAGACGTGCTCATCAGCGGGTTCGGAAAATTCTGCGTCAGGACCAAGAAAGAACGCCGGGGCCGTAATCCGGCGACCGGCGAGGACATGCGGTTGTCCGGCCGTAGAGTAATCACCTTCCGCTGCTCGCATCTGCTCCGGAAAAAACTGAACGGCGACCGTCCCTTGCCGGACCGCTTGAATTGAAGCGACTCCTGCGCCGGTCGCCGCTCTGAACCCCGAGCGCCCGGGTCTGTCACCGGCCTCATCCCGGAACGGCATGGCCCCGGAACCGTCCCCGAGCACGAATTCATGCCTGGATTCTTCATTTTCACCAGCAACCGCATGGAGGTGTTGGCGGAACGTCTGGCCGAGGTGCTGCGCGCGCCCCGGTCCGCGCCCATGACCCCGGAAACCATCATCGTGCAAAGCCGCGGCATGGAACGCTGGCTGTCGATGGAGCTTGCCCGGCTGAACGGCATCAGCGCCAATGTCCGCTTCCCGTTTCCCAATGCATTCCTCGAATCGGCGTTCCGGGCGGTGGCCGACGTTGCGCCCACGACCTCGGCCTTCGACCCCGACGCCACGGCCTTCCGCATCATGGGCCTGATCGATGCGCATTCCCGCCGCCCCGAATTCGACTCCCTGCGCCACTACCTCGCCGAGGATCCGCAGGCGGTCAAGCGCTACCAGCTGGCGCGAAAAATCGCGGACCTCTTCGACCAGTACCTGGTGTTCCGCCCGGAGATGATCGCCCGCTGGGAGGCCGGACAGAACGAACCCTCGGAGCACCACCGCTGGCAGGCCCTGCTCTGGCGCGAGCTCGCGCGGGCCGCGCCGGGGGCGCATCGGGCGGCCCAGCGGCGGCTCCTGGCCGAGGCCGTGCGCCGGGGCGATGCGCGCCTGGCGGCGCTGCCCGGGAGGGTGTTTCTGTTCGGGGTGTCCTATCTTCCCCGATTCCACCTGGAGCTGCTGGCCGAGCTGTCAGAGACGGTCGAGGTGCATGCGTTCTGCATGAACCCCTGCCGCGAGTATTGGGCCGACATCGTCTCCGAGCGCGTCGTGCATCGCTGGCGGCGGAGAACGGGGAATTTCGAAGACGTCGAGAGCCGGCTGCACCTCGAGCGCGGCAACCGGCTGCTCGCCTCGCTGGGGACCCTCGGGCGCCATTTCCTGGACGCGCTCACCGAGGTGTCCGGCGTCCAGGACGAGGGCTTCGTCGCGCCCGAGTCCGATTCTCTGCTGGGCCGGGTGCAGTCCGACATACTTGATCTCCGCGACGCCCGGCGGACGGACGGACTTTCGGCGGACGGCTCCATTCTCATCCACGCCTGCCACAGCCCCATGCGCGAAGCCGAAGTCCTCCGGGACCAGCTGCTGGCGATGTTCGAAGCGGACCCCCAGCTCCGGCCGGCCGACGTCATTGTCATGACTCCCGACATCGAGGCCTGCGCGCAGTACGTATCGGCCGTGTTCGGCGCTCCGGGCGCCCCGGGGCAGCGCATCCCCTTCTGCATCGCCGACCGCGGTCCGCACCGCGAGAGCGGATGCCTGCAGGCCTTCTTCCATCTGCTTGATCTGCGCGACAGCCGCTTCGGCGCCGGCGAGGTGCTGCGCCTGCTGGAGAGCCCGGAGGTGCGCCGCCGCTTCGGGCTCGCGGACGCGCAGCTGCCCCTGCTGGAGCAATGGGTTCGGGCGGCGGGCATCTGCTGGGGCGAAGACGAAACCACGCTGCAGTCGCTGGGGCTCCCCGCTCATCGCCATCACACCTGGCGCGCGGGGATCGAGCGGCTGCTTCTGGGCTACGCGCTGCCGCCCCGGGACGTCGAGGTCTTCCACGGGATACGCGGCTGCGACGCCTTCGAGGGCACCACCGCCCGGACGATGGGACCGTTTCTGGATTTCCTGGATCAGGTGTTCGCCTTTTCGGCCCGGCTGCGGGAGCCGCGCCGGCTGGCGGCGTGGCGCGAAGAGATCAATGCCATGCTGGCGGCGTTTTTCCCCGCGGACGAGGAGGAACCGGCCGACCTGCAGCGCCTCCGCGGGCTCATGGAAGAGTTGGCCGGCATGGAGGCCCGCGCCGATTTCCTGGCCGCGGTTCCGCTGGAGACCGTCAGGATTTTCCTGTCCGCCCGGCTCGATGGGGAAGGGGCCGGCCGCGGATTCATGAGCGGCGGCGTGACCTTCTGTTCGATGCTGCCGATGCGCGCCATCCCGTTCCAGGTGGTCTGCCTGATCGGCATGAACCAGGTGGTCTGCCTGATCGGCATGAACCATGACGCCTACCCGCGCGACAGCCGGCACCTCAGCTTCGACCTGATCGCCCAGGCGCCGCGGCCGGGGGACCGCTCACGCCGCAACGACGACAAATACCTTTTCCTCGAAGCGCTGCTCTCGGCCCGCCGCCGGCTCTACATCAGCTACGTGGGTCAAAGCCTTCAGGACAACAGCCGCGTGCCGCCATCGGTCGTGGTCAGCGAACTCCTCGACGCGTTGCAGACCGGATACGGCCTGCCGGTGGAAGATCCGCTCCGGCCCCTGGTCACCTTCCATCCCCTGCAGCCTTTTTCCACGCGCTATTTTTCGGGCGGAGCGACGCTCTTCAGCTATTCCGCCGAGGACCTGCAGGCGGCGGTTGCCGCGAGCGCGCCTCTGTCCGCCGAACCGTTCATATCCGAGCCGCTGCCCCTGACGGCCGACGAAGCGGACGCCTTCAGACGGTTGGATATCGGTCGTCTGGTCTCTTTTTTCGCCAACCCGGCCCGATTCCTCCTCACGGAGCGCCTGGGAGTGCGGCTCGAACCGCCGCCGCCGACGCCGGCCGATCGCGAACCGTTCAACCTGTGCGGGCTGGAGCGGTTCACCCTCGGAACCCGGCTGCTCGATCAGCGCCTGAACGGCTGTCCCGCCCAGGCGGCCTTTGACGCGCTGCGCGCCGGCGGCCGGCTGCCGCCCGGCGCCGCCGGCGAGGTCGCGTTCCGCGGGCTCTGGGCCGAGGTGGATCGGTTCGCCGGCCGTCTCGATGCCCTGCGGCCGGCCGACGTCCCGGTAGCGATCGACCTCCGCTGGGACATCGCCGGCTTCGAGCTGGCGGCGCACCTTGCCGGGGTTCCAGGCCGAGGCTGCCTGCGTTATCGTTTCGGCAGCCTGCGCGCCAAGGACCAGCTCGAGATCTGGCTGCAGCACCTGGCGCTCTGCCGGTCGGCGCTGGCCGGGAGCGACATCGAAAGCGTGTTCGTCGGCACCGACCGCACCCTGCGGTTGGCTCATGTCTGCGACAGTCCGGCCGTCATGGAGGCGCTGGTGCGCCTTTACGGGCAGGGGCTCGAACGGCCGCTGCGCTTCTTTCCGAAGGCCGCGCTCGAATATGCGGGTGCGCTGCGAAAATCCTTCTCGCCGGAGCGGGCTCTGGCCGCGGCGCGCGGCGTCTGGGAAGGCGGCGATCTGCATTCCGGCGAAAGCGCCGACCCCTACTATCAGCGGTGTTTCGAAGCCATCGACCCGCTGGGCGTCGAATTCAAGACGCTGAGCCGTCAGGTCTTCGACCCGTTCCTGGACCACGCCAGCAGCGAGAGGCCGGCATGATGGACCTCGGCTCGCTCGTCATCGAGGCCCGCCGCAGCCTTCCGGAAATCGCCGCCCTCGCGCCCGGAGACCGGTTGCGGGTGAAGGTGGTCGAAGTCTATGGCCACCAGCGCGCCCTGGTGGAGCTGGGCCGCTGGCGGGCGCTGGCCAACATCGGCTTTCCGGCGGCGGCCGGCGATGAGCTGCGGGTGCGGGTGGTGGAATCCGGAGCGCGGCTGCGGCTGCAGCGGGTGACGGCGGCAGACCCGCCGGCGCTTCCGGCCGCCGGTGCCGGCGGGTCGGAAGCGGCGGTGGGCGCTCCAATGCCGACGGCCGTGCGCACCGGCCCGCTGGCGGATGCCCTGCAGCGTCTGACGGCGGCCGGGCCGCTGCCGGCCGAGGTTGAGCGGATGGCCGCCGCCCTGCGGCTTTTTCTGGCGCCGCTCGATCCGCGTTCCAGCCCCGCGGCACTTGCGGCCAGGCTCAGGGAGCTCTGTCAGGAGTCCGGAGTGTTTCTGGAACCGCGCCTCGTCGCCGCCGTCGCAAAGGCGGGCGCCGGGGCCGGCGAGCCGCAGGCGGCGGACGCCGGGTCCAGGCCGGCGCCCGAGCGCATACTGGCGACCGACCTCAAGGCCCGGCTCCTGGTTCTCAAGGCGTATCTGGACAGCGCGGCCGGCCGCCAGCTGGTACAGGAGCGCCTTGAAATGGCCGGACTGGCGCGGGCCGCCGCCGAGGTGCTGGCCGACATCCGCGCCGGCCAGGAGGCGCTGGCCCCGCCCGGGCCGCGCGCTTCCGCTCTCCCGGTGCTGCACGTCGCTCTGCCCATGCCGGCCGACGGCGGCCGGGCAGGGCTGAAGATCGCCTATGGCCGGCGTCCCACCGCCGGCAAGGAGCAGGGCCACCGGGCCGCGATCCTGCTGGAACTCGATCGGTTGGGTGCCGTCCGCGCCGATCTCACCCTCGCGGGGGGACGCCTGGCGGTGGCGGTCTTCGTTTCCCGCGCCGATCTGCGCGAGTTGGTCGACCGGCACGCATCCGAGCTCCGCGACGCATTGGCGCCGTTTTTCGAACAGGTCGCCTTTCAGGTGTCGGTCTCGACCCGCAAGATCGCCCGGTTTGCCTCCGATGAGCTGCGTCCCGGAAACGAAGCCCGGGTGGATGTGCGCGTATGAAGCCGGAACCATCGAGGCGCGCGGTGGCCCTGCGCTACGACCGCGCGAAGGAAGGCGCTCCGCGCGTGGTCGCCGCGGGCCGGGGGTTGGTGGCCGAGGCCATTGTCGCCTGCGCGCGGGAGCACGGAGTGCCCCTGCAGGAGGACGCCGGGCTGGCGGCGGCGCTGAGCGCCCTCGACCTCAACGCCGAGATCCCGCCGGAGCTCTACCGCGCCGTGGCGGAAGTGCTGGCGTTCGTCTACCGGCTGAACGCCGGCCGCAGCGGGCCATGACCCCCTTCGACCTGCTGCACTCCCCGCTGCACGGGATCAACCTCATCGAGGCGGCGGCCGGCACCGGCAAGACCTACACCATCGAAGGGCTGTTTCTGCGCCTGGTGCTCGAAAAACGGCTGCCGGTCGAACAGATCCTGGTGGTGACGTTCACCCGCGCGGCCACCGCCGAGCTGCGCGACCGCATCTACCGCCGCCTGGCCAAGGCCCGCGACGTTTTCGCCGGGGCTGGCGACGGCGACGACGAGTTGCTGCGACACCTCGCCGGCCGCGCCGCCGACCCGGCCCAGGCGAACCGTCTGCTGGGGCAGGCGTTGACCGATTTTGACCGCGCCGCCATTTTCACGATCCACGGGTTCTGCCAGCGGGTGCTTTACGAGAACGCGTTCGAGACGGCGTGCGCCTTCGATGCCGAGCTGATCCAGGACCAGACGCCGATTCTGACGGAAGTGGTCGACGATTTCTGGCGCCAATGGGTCAGCGGCCAGCCGCCCGAGTTCCTGCAGTTCGCCGCGGATTGCCTGGGCGGCCCGGACCGGCTGCTGGAGCTGGCCCGCAACGCCGCGAAGGCCGATGTCGCCATGACGCCGCGGCAGGAGACGCCCGCTCTGCGGGACGAGTCGCTCCACGCGTTTCGCCGGCGGCTGGATCGTCTGCGCGCCGGCTGGCGCCTGGGCCGCGCGGAGGTGCGCCGCCTCCTGCTGGCAGCCGCGCTCGACGGGCGCAGCTACGGGGCCCTGCGGCGGACGGCGGACGGCGACCGGCCGTCGGGCCGGGAGCGGACGGTGGAGAGCCTCCTCGATGCGCTGGACGCCTATCTCGACCAGCCGTATCCGGACTGCCCGGCGCCGGCGGCCGTCGCCAAACTGACGGCCTCCGGCCTGGCCCGCGCGGCCCTGAAGGGCGGCCCGCCGCCGTCCCACCCCGTCTTCGCCGCCTGCGAGGATTTCCATCGGGCGGCCGAGGTGCTGGCCGCTGAAATGACCGGCCAGCTGCTGTTTCTGAAATGCCGCCTCCTGGAGCGAACGGCGGCGGAGCTGGAGCGGCGCACCGCCGCGCGCGGACGGGTGTCGTTCGACGATCTTCTGCGCCGGGTGGCCCGGGCGCTCGGCAGCGGCAGGGGCGATGAACTGGCCCGCACCGTGCGCGGGCGCTACCGGGCGGCGCTGGTGGACGAATTTCAGGACACCGACGAGCTGCAGTACGCCGTCTTCGAGCGCCTGTTTGCCGCCCCGCCGCACCTGCTGTTCATGATCGGCGACCCCAAGCAGGCTATTTACGGATTCCGGGGGGCCGACCTGTTTTCCTACCTGCGCGCCGCCCGGAAGGCAGACGCGCAGTTCACGCTCATCCGCAACTGGCGCTCCTCGCCCGGCCTGGTGCGGGCGGTCAACGCGCTTTTTTCGCGCTGCGCGGCCCCGTTTCTCTATCCGGGCATCGGATTCGCCCCGGGCAGCGCCGTGCGGCCCGAATCGGGCGCACCGTCGCCGGCGATGATCCTCTGGCACATCGCGGCCGGCCGCCACCGCGACGACGGCAAGCCTCTGACCAAAGCCGCTGCGCAGTTTCTGCTGGCAAGGGTTGTGACCGCCGAAATCCAGCGGCTCACCGCGGACCGCCCGGGAAACTGGCCGGCCGGCGCCATCGCCGTGCTGGTGCGCACCAATCGTCAGGCCGAGCTGATGAAAGCGCATCTCTCCGCGGCCGGAGTGCCCGCCGTGGTCTACAGCACCGCCAACGTGTTCGACGCGACCGAGGCCCGCGAACTCCTGGCGCTGCTCGCCAGCCTCGCCGACCCGCAGAACGCGCTGCGGCTCAAATCTACGGCGGCCACCCGCCTGCTGGGCGTTTCCGCCGCCGAAATCGCCGCCGGCGAGAATTCCGGGGACGCGTGGGAACGGCGCGTCCGCCGGCACTGGGACTACCACCGGCTCTGGACCGAACGCGGGTTCATCGCCATGTTCCGGCAGCTCCTGTCCGGCGAGGGCGTCAAGCAGCGCCTGCTGCGGCTGCCGGACGGCGAACGCCGCCTGACCAATCTTCTGCACCTGGCCGAGCTCGCCCACGGCGCCGCCGGCGAAAACGCCCTCGGCCCGGCCGGTCTGCTGGCCTGGCTCGAACGGCAGATCGATCCGCGCGCGCAGCGATCCGAGGAAGCCCAGCTGCGCCTGGAAAGCGACGACCGGGCGGTCAGGATCGTCACGGTTCACCGCAGCAAAGGACTCGAATACCCGGTGGTGTTCTGCCCCTTCGTCTGGTCCGGGTCCGCTCTGGGCGCTGGCGACGTCACTTTTCACGACCCCGCCAACGATGACCGCCTGACCGTCGACCTCAGCGGCGACAAGGCATCGCCCAACCGGGTCCACGCCCAGAACGAGATGCTGTCCGAAAACCTGAGGATGCTCTATGTGGCCGTGACCCGGGCGCAGCAGCGCTGCTACCTCGCCTGGGGCCGGATCAACACCGCCGAAACCTCGGCCCTGTCCTATCTGCTGCGCGCGCGGGAAGAGACCGAGCGGCCGTCGGAGGCCGACTGGATCTCCCGGCTGAAATCCGAATTCAATGCCGTGGGGGACGACGAGGCGCGCCGCCGGCTGGACGAGCTGGCCGGGGCCTCGGGCGGCGCGATCGCGATTCGCCCGCTCCCGGATGCGCAGCCGAGCCGACCCGCCAAAGGCCGTGTCCGGCCGCTCCGGTTGGCCGGCCGCGAGTTCCACGGCCGGATCGACTCCACCTGGTCCCTCGCCAGCTACTCCGCCCTGGCGGCGGCCGGCGGAGTGGATGCGCCCGACCACGACTTCGCCTTTCCGCCGGAGAGCCCGACTCCCCGGCCGGCGGACCTCGCGCCCGCGGAAGAGGGCGGGCTGCACGGGTTCCCGGCAGGCGCGCGCGCCGGGAATTTTTTCCACTCGATCTTCGAGGCCCTCGATTTCACTCGGCCGGATGCGCGCACGATCGTCGACCGCAAACTCGCGGAATTCGGCTTCGACGGGTCCTGGGCCGAGCCCGTCTGCCGCATGATCGCCGACGTGCTGTCCGTCGCCGTGTTCTGCGACCCGTCGCCGGTGCGGCTGGCGGAGGTGAGCGCCGATCGGCGCGTCAGCGAGCTGGAGTTCTACTTTCCCCTGAACCTGGTGACGCCGGCCGTCCTGGAGGAGGTCTTCGCGCGCCACGGGGGTGCGGCGGGCACCCGGGACGCCGCATCGGACGCGGCGATCGGCCGTCTGCAGTTCGCGCCGACCCGCGGCTTCATGAAAGGGTACATCGACCTCGTGTTCGAGCACCGCGGCCGCTACTATCTGATCGACTGGAAGTCCAATCGCCTGGGCGCCGCCCGGGAGGACTACCGCCCCGATCGCCTGAGCCCCGTGATGGCCGCGCACCGGTATGACCTGCAGTATCATCTCTACACGTTGGCGCTGCATCGCTACCTGCGCCGCAGCCTTCCGGGCTACGACTATGACCGGGATTTCGGCGGCGTCGGCTATGTCTTCCTGCGCGGAGTCCACCGCGCCTGGGGCGCGGATGCCGGAATTTTCCGCGACCGCCCGGCGCCCGAACTGGTGCATGCGCTGGGAGCGGCGCTCATCCCCGATGACGCCTGATCTGACCGCCAGCGGCCTTTTTTCGGCCCTCGACCTGCACTTCGCCCGGTTCATCCGCCGTTTCGGAAGTCCGGACGCGGACGCGCTGGGCCTTGCGGCGGCGCTGGTGAGCCGGGCGGCCGGCAGCGGCGACGTCTGCCTGGATCTGAACGCCCTGCCCGTCGGCCGCCCCGGCGAACGCCGGCCCCTGGTGCTGGACGACGCCAACCGGCTCTACCTTCACCGCTACTGGGAATACGAACAGCGACTGGCTTTCGGCCTCCGGACCCGCGCGGCCTGCCTGGCGGACGGCGTCGACCGGGAGGCGCTGAAGGCCGCCATCCGGCGCCGGTTCCCGGATGGGCCGGCGGGCGCCGGGATCGACTGGCAGGCGGTGGCCGTGGCCGTCTCCGTGCTGAAGCGCCTGGCGGTGATAACGGGCGGCCCGGGGACCGGCAAGACCACCACGGTCAGGCAGATCCTCGGCGTCTGGGAGGATCTGAACTCCAGCCGGTCGACCCGGGTGCTGCTGGCCGCACCCACAGGCAAGGCTGCCGCCCGGCTCAAGGAATCCCTCACGCCGCGCCCGGGCCCGACGCCCGCGGCCGCCTACGAGGTTCACACCCTGCACCGGCTGCTCCGCCCGGTGGCCGGCACGCCCTTGTTCCGGCACCACCGCGGACAGCCCTTGCCGGTCGACCTGATGATCGTCGACGAGGTCTCCATGGTCGATCTGGCGCTGATGGCCAAGCTGGTGGACGCGCTGCCGGAAACGGCGCGGCTGGTCCTGATCGGCGACCGGAACCAGCTCGCCTCGGTGGAGGCCGGATCGGTGTTGGGCGACATCTGCGGACCGGCGCAGCCGGGGGTCTCGCCCGCGCTCCGGGAATCGATCCTCGCCGCCACCGGCCAGGCCGTCCCGCTGGCGGGGGGAGCTTCAGCGCTGCAGGACAGCATCGTGGCGCTTCAGGCCAGCCATCGGTTCGCGGCCGGCAGCGCCATCGCGACGCTCAGCCGGGTGGTCAACGCGGGGGATGCGGCCGGTGCGGTCGCGATCCTCACGCAGCCCGGAGACGGCTCGGTCGGCTGGCAGCCGCCGCCATCCGACCGGGACCCCGCGGCCGGGTGGCAGCGGTGTCTCGCCGCCGGATATGCGGACTACCGGCCGCTGCCGGACCCGGCCGCGATGCTCCGGGACATCGGCCGGTTCAAAGTGCTCTGCGCCCACCGCCGCGGGGCCGGGGGGGTCGCGGAGCTGAACCGGCTGACCGAGCGCATGCTGGTCCGCCAGGGCCGCATCCGCCTGCCGCCGCCGCGCACCAGCCCCTGGTATCCCGGCCGGCCCGTGCTGGTCACCCAGAACGATTACCGTCTGGGGCTTTTCAACGGCGACATCGGGGTCGCGCTGAGCGCCGCCTCCGGCGGCTCCGAGGACCTGACGGTCTTTTTCCAGGATGCCGCCGGCGGTCTGCGCCGCTGCCCGCCGCACCGCCTGCCGGAGCACGAGACGGTCTTTGCCATGACGGTGCACAAGAGCCAGGGGTCCGAATTCGACGAGGTGCTGCTCTCGTTGCCGGAGGAGGACTCGCCCGTGCTGTCGCGCGAACTGATCTACACCGCCCTGACCCGGGCGCGGCGGCGCTTCACGCTGGTCGGCCGCCGGGAGGTGCTGGCGGCCGCGATCGAGCGGCGCATCGAGCGCACCTCCGGCCTGCGCGACGCGCTCTGGGAGTAGCCGCGCATCGAGCGTCCGCGGCGACGTCCGTGTTTACCGGCTGCGGCGGCTGTGTTATTTTTGGGGCAACCACCGCCTTGCGAGAGGAGCATACGGATGAGCCGCCTGGGGTTCAGCACCGGCATCGGCTTCGATTTTCACCGCCTGGTCGCGGGCCGCGATCTGGTCCTCGGCGGGGTCAGGATCCCGCACGAAAAGGGGCTGCTGGGCCATTCCGACGCCGACGTCCTGGTACATGCGATCTGCGACGCGCTGCTCGGGGCCGCCGGCCTGGGCGACATCGGCATCCACTTCCCGGACACCGATCCGGCTTATAAGGGCATGTCGGGCCTGGAGCTCCTGCGCCGGGCCTGCGCGCAGCTCGTCGCCGCCGGCTGCCGGATCGTCAGCGTCGACGCGGTCGTGCTGGCCGAGGCGCCCAAGGTCATGCCGCATCGCCACGAGATGCTGCGGCGCAT
>JALOPD010000205.1 GCA_025454075.1 Desulfobacterales bacterium
ACGCGCCGCCGTTCTACGCCTACCCCCTGCGCCCCGGGATCACCTTCACCTACCTGAGCCTCACCGTGAACCGGCGGGCGCAGGTCGTCATGCAGGACGGCGCGCCGGCGGCGAACATCTTCGCGGCCGGCGAAATCATGTCCGGCAACATTTTAGGGCAGGGCTACATGGCCGGGTTCGGGATGACCATCGGCACGGTGTTCGGCCGGATTGCGGGAAAGGAGGCGGTGCGCTATGTCGTCGAGCGTCTTAAAAGAGGCTGACCGGGTGATGACCATCTGCAACGCCTGCCGCTACTGCGAAGGGTTCTGCGCGGTGTTCCCGGCCATGGAGCTGCGCCGCACCTTCACCGGCGCCGACCTCAAATATTTCGCCAACCTCTGCCACAACTGCCGCGGCTGCTACTACGCCTGCCAGTACGCCCCGCCCCACGAGTTCGACCTGAACGTGCCGAAGGCATTGGGCGAGCTGAGGCTCGCCACCTACACGGAGTTCGGCTGGCCGCGGGCGCTGAAGGGGCTGTTTCAGAACAACGGCCTGGTGGCGGCGCTGCTCGCGGCGCTGAGCGTCGCCGCGGTCGTGCTGCTGACGCTGCTCTTCCAGGGGCACGCGGTCTTTTTCGGGGTTCACACCGGCGCCGGGGCCTTTTACCGGGTGGTCCCCTATGCGGCCATTCTGCTGCCCTTCACGGCGCTGGGGGTGTTCATCCTGGCCGGCCTGTGGAAGGGGGTCATGAACCTCTGGGGCGCAACCGGCGGGAAACCATTGGAGTGGCGCGATCTGCATGCGCACCGCCGGGCCGTCTGGGACGTCCTGCGGCTGCGCTACCTCGAAGGCGGGGGCGACGGCTGCAACTACCCGGACGAGCGCTTCAGCCTGACCCGCCGCTATTTCCACCATGCAATCTTTTACGGGTTCATGCTGTGCCTGGCCTCCACCAGCATCGCGTTCTTCTACGACCATTTCCTGAACCGGCCGGCGCCGTACCCCTTCTGGAGCTGGCCGGTGGTGCTGGGCACCGTCGGCGGGCTGGCGCTGCTGGCCGGCACCGGCGGGATGCTCTATCTGAAGAAGCACATGGACCGCGCCCCGGCCTCGCCGGAGGGCTTCGGCATGGACATCGCGTTCACGGCGCTGCTGCTGCTGACCAGCCTCACGGGGCTCCTGGTGCTCGTGTTCCGGGAGACGGCCGCCATGGGCACCCTGCTGACGGTGCACCTCGGCTTCGTGCTCGGGCTGTTTATCACCATGCCCTACGGCAAGTTCATCCACGCCGTGTACCGCTACGCGGCGCTGGTCCGCAACGCGCTGGAGCAAAGGCGCAGCCAGGGCAGTTAAGCCGGAAGTCGGGAATCGGAAACCGAGAACCGGAAACCGGAAACCGGCATACGACCGACAGGCGCAGGGGTCACCGCCCGCTGCGCCCGCGGCGGCTCTGCGGTGAACCCTCCGATCGGTTTGGGGTCTGTTTCACAACTCCCGCAGGGCCTGCTTCACCGCCTTCGCGACGACGGCCGCCCCGCCTTCCACCGCGCCGCCGGTTTTGAACGGGATTCGGCCCTGCGCGTAGACCTTCCACAGGGCGGCCTCCAGCATGGCGGCGGCCTTGGACTCGCCGAGGTGGTCCAGCATCATGGCCGCCGACATGATCTGGGAGACGGGGTTGGCGAGGCCGCGGCCGGCGATATCCGGCGCCGATCCATGGATGGGCTCGAAGTAGGCGCGGCGCTCGCCGATGTTGGCCGAGGGGCACATCCCCAGCCCGCCGATGGTGGCCCCGCCGAGGTCGCTCAGGATGTCGCCGAAGAGGTTCTCGGTCACGATTACCTGGAAGTGCCGGGGGCGGGCGACCAGCGCGGCGGCGGCCGCATCCACGTAGAGGCACTCGGCGGCCACCGCCGGGAACTCCCCCGCCACCTTCAGAAAGATCCTGCGGAAGAACGCAAACGAACGCAGCACGTTGCTCTTGTCGACGAGCGTGACCCGCCTGCGGCCGTCCTCGGGCGCCCCGCGCTGCTTTTTCAGGGCCGTTTGGAACGCGAAGCGGGCGATGCGCTCGCAACCGTGGGCGGTCAAGAGCAGGGTGTCCGTCGCCGCGTGGGGGGTCACCAGGCCGAGCCCCCGCGACAGGTACAGGCCCTCGGTGTTTTCGCGGACGATCACGTAGTCGATGCCGTCGGGTTCGTGGCCGGCCAGCGGCGCGGCGGCATTCGGGTAAAGGCGGATGGGGCGCACGTTGGCGTAGAGGTCGAACCCCACCCGGAGGATCCCGCCCAGCAGGCCCGCCTCGGTGCCGTCCGGTTTTCTCACCTCCGGGAGGCCCACGGGCCCCTTCAGGGTGGCATCGGCGGTGCGGAAGGCTTCGAGCGCCTCGGGCGTGATGGCCTCGCCGGTGTCGCGGTAGCAGGCGGCCCCGGCCTGGTGGAACTCGCAGGCGAGGGAAAACCCCCCTGCCGCCTCCCGGACCGTTTCGAGGACGTCCAGGGCGGCGTCGACGATCTCAGGCCCGATCCCGTCGCCGGGCAGAACCACGATGCGGTAGGTTTTTGTTTGGGGCACGTGATGCTCCCTTGGAAAGCAGGTTATGGGCAACTTCGCCATCCTATCGCTTATGCCGTGCTGCCCTTGTGGGAGAGGCGTTCAGCCTCGATGATCGCGGCTGGAAAGCCGCCCCCACCGGAAAATCGTATTCATGGAAACTCGATTTTTGTGCGGACCTCTCATTCCGTGTATGGCGATCCATCCCCGGGGCTGCATCCAAGCGGCCTCATCGGGAGTCGATTTCACTCTCATTCGCGCGGAGGCTTCCGGCGGTGGTTCAAGCTAATCGAAACAGTGTTCCGGCACGAGGACGTTGCCTTCCATCAGGCGCCGGGCCGTCCGGCCCAGCACGGCTTCCCGGTAAATGAACTCGCCTGCGCGGGGTTCTATCACGGCGCCGACGTCGATGACCCCGCCGGGGTGCCCGATGCGCAGGAGGTCTTTGCCGCGGGCTTCTTCCCGAACAAGCTCGCCGACCACAGTGCCCGGGATCATGGCCGCGCCGGCCGTGGCGACCGCGCCGCTCACGGCATAGGCGCGGTGCAGCGTGCCCATCGACATCATGCGCGCCAGCAGGTCGACCTCGTGCGCTTCGACCGCGCGCCCGCCCAGGGCCGCGTAGGCGGCGGGCGCCGCGACCACGGCCACCTTGGGGACGGCCTGGCTGCGCCGGGCGGCCTCCTCCTCCGAGGCGCCGATCCCCAGCCGGACGGCGGCCCGGCAGCGGATGGCCTCCAGCAGGGATTTGATCTCGGCCCGGCGCTCGAGCTCCTCGGTTTCGGTGCCCGACAACCCGAGCGCCGCCGCCGGGACGAACACGAAGGGGTTGGCGGCGTCGATGCAGGTGACCTCCACGGCGCCCAGGCCCGGGACGTCGAAGCGGTCCCTGCGGTTGCCGGTGGGAAAAAGCTTTCCCGTGACCGCGCCGGCGGGGTCCACGAACCTCAGGAGGATGCGCGATCCGGTTCCCGGCACCCCGTCGATGGCGTAGTCGCCCTCCTCGTTGAACTTGCCGTCCTTGACCGGGACTTCGGCGACGATGAGCTTGTTCGTGTTTTTCTGATGGATGCGGACCCGGGTGACGGGTGCGACGGTTTTCACCAAACCCTCGTCCACCGCAAATGGGCCGACGGCCGCGGAGATGTTGCCGCAGTTGGCCTTGACGTCCACGATCGGCCGGTCGATGGAGACCTGGCCGAAATGGTAGACCACGTCGTAGCCGGGTGTGGGCGAGGGGCTGATGACGGCCACCTTGCTGGTGACGCTGAGGGCGCCGCCGACGCCGTCGATCTGGCGTTTGTAAGGGTCTGGGCTGCCGTAGGCGGCCAGGATCGCCCGGTCGCGCCGGCCCGGCTCCGTCGGCAGGTCCTTCTCGTGGAAAAAGAGCCCCTTGCTGGTGCCGCCGCGCATGAGAACGGCCGGTATGCGTCTCTGCATGTCGCCTTCCCCTCAAGTCCGGACGGTGAACGGGAGTCTGAAACCGGCAAATGAACCTCGCAATAAAAATTTCACAAGCTCAACCTGTTGTCAATTCCCTAACACACGGTCCCTAACACACGGTCCTTAACACACGGTCCCGGGTCCATCTTTTTCGACACCCTCGCAGGCCGCAGGCGCGGGGCCCTGACGGCATCCACCGCCGGCGGCCCGGCCGGCCCGAATTCTGAAAGGCCCTTCCTATCCAAATATTGACAAACACGGTTGCTTCCAACATACTCGCGCCATGAAAAACCGCACGATCGAGGCGCATTTCGGCGCCGTGCCTGCAGGCATTTAATCCCAGATCGGTCAACCCGTCACAAAAGGGGGAGAGAAATGAGAAAATCGCTCTGCTTCATCCTGTCGGTCTTTTTTCTCGCGGGGCCGGTCTTCGGCCACCGGACGGCCGCGGCGGCCGAATACCCGGAAAGGGCCATCGAAATCCTCGTGCCCTTCGGCGCCGGCGGCGGCAGCGACACCGCGGCGCGCGCGGTGGCGGAGGGGATGAAGCCCCAGCTGAAAAACGGCGTGATGGTGAACAACATGCCCGGCGGCGGCGCGACCAAGGGCATGCTCTACGCCTCCCAGCAGCCGGCCGACGGCTACGTGGTTCTCGCCGTCACCACCTCGCACCTCATCGACGCGGTCAAGCCCAAGACGCGGGCCCACATCCTGAGGGACTTCGATCCCCTGTGCCGGATCCAGTGGGACACCTCCGCGGTGACGATCGCGGGCGACTCGAAATTCACGACCCTGGCGGAGCTGATCGATTTCGGCAAGAAGAACCCCAAGGGGCTGAAGTTCGCCGGCACCTCCCCGGGCGGCTGGTCGGAGATCCAGACCGTGGCCTTTTTCAAGAAGAGCGGCGTGGAGGTGACCTTCGTGCCCTTCGATTCGGGCGCGGAGATCAAGGCCGCCATCCTGGGCGGGCACATCACCGGCGCCGTCGAGGAGCTGGCCGAGACCCTGCCCCTGATCGAAGCCGGCAAGCTGAAGTCGCTTTGCGTCATCATGGACAAGCGCCACCCGGCCCTTCCGAACGTGCCGTGCTCGAAGGAGCTGGGCATCGACTACACCCACGGCCTGATGCGCGCCTGGGCCGTCAAAAAGGGCACCCCGCCCGAGCGGCAGAAATTCCTGATCGAGGTGATCAAGAAGTCGCTGGACCACCCGATGTACGTGAAGTTCATCAAGGACAACCACCTGGATGCGCGGCCGGGCTACCTGGGGCCGGAGGAAACCCGGAAATACATGGAAGAGCAGGTCGAGTTCTTCACGACGGTCCTCAAGGAGCTTGGGTACGTGAAATAACCGGGACAGGGTCGTTTGACTCAACCCGATGATGCGGGGGGGTCGATTTCCGCGCATCGTCTTTCCCGCCTAGTATGGGACAGGCAGGTCGCCGATGAAAAAGGGTGAGATCGTCTTCTTTGCCGTTTGCGTCGCCTTTTTCGGTTTCATGTTCTGCGAGGGGCTGGACCTGGCGGGCCAGGGCCGCGCGGGGGAAATCGGCAGCGGCCTCTGGCCGCTGATCGCGCTCGGGGCGTCGGCGTTGTTCAGCGTCGCCCTGCTGATCTCCAGCGTGAAAAAATCCCGGGGGGAGGGCGCCGCCGAAGAGCGGACGCCGGAGGCCGTCGCCGAGACCCAGCGGCAGCGGGTCACCGTGGCGCTGAGCGTGGTCTGCTTTTTGATCTACCTGGCGGCGATTCCCTGGATCGGTTTCATCCTCTCCACCCTGGCCTACATCCCCGCGTTTGCCCTGGCCTTGGGCGAAAGACGCAAATGGGTCCTGTTCGTATCGCCTTTTTTGCTCACCGCCGTCATCGTCGCCGTGTTCGCGAAATTCATCACGATCCCATTTCCGAAAGGGGCCTGGATCTTCGCCGAATTCAGCCGCCTGTTCTATTAGACACGGAGGGTGGTCGACATGTTTGACATCTACCTGCAGGCCTTCGCGACCGTCCTGATGCCGCAGAACCTGATCGCGATGACTTTAGGCGCCCTCTGGGGGCTGCTGGCCGGGGCGCTGCCGGGCATCAGCACCTCCATGGGCGTGGTCCTGCTGCTGTCCTTCACCTACACGCTTTCGCCGATGACCGCCTTCGTCCTGCTCATCGGCGCCTACCTGGGGGGCATCACCGGCGGGTCCATCACGTCGATCCTCTTCGGCATCCCGGGCGAGCCGTCCTCGGTGCCCACGGTGATCGAGGGGCATGCGCTCGCCAAGCAGGGCCGCGCGGCCTACGCCATGTGGGTCTATTTGCTCTGCTCGATCTTCGGGGGGCTTTTCAGCGTCCTCGTCATGATCCTGGCCACGCCCCTGATCGCCAATTTCGCCCTGCGGTTCGGCCCGCCGGAGTATTTCGCGCTGACCGTGCTCGGGTTGAGCGTGGTGTCGGGATTGTCGGGCGGCTCGATGATGAAAGGCTTCCTCTCCTGCTTCTTCGGGTTGTTCCTGGCGACCGTCGGCACCGACGGCATCACGGGCGAGGAGCGCTTCACCTTCGATACCGTCACCCTGCTGGGCGGCATCAACTTCGTG
>JALOPD010000566.1 GCA_025454075.1 Desulfobacterales bacterium
ATCGGCGGCGTGCGTGAACTGGTAGGGCGAGCAGATGTCCCCGGCCGCGAAGATGTCGGGCTGGGTCGTCTGCAGGCGGTCGTTCACCTGCACACCCTTTTTCGCATACGCCACCCCCGCCGCCTCCAGCCCGAGGCCCTCGACGTTGGGCAAGCGCCCCGCCGCGACCAGAAGCTTGTCCACTATCTCGTCATAGCCCCGGCCATGGGATTCCGCCGCCAGGCGCACGCGGCCTCCGTCGGCCCTGGAAAGCTTGAGGTCCTTGCCGCAGCACAGAAGCTTGACGCCGTCCTTGAGCATGGATTCCAGCACGATTTCGGAGGCGTCGCGGTCCTCCCGCGGCAGGATGCCGTGCGTGGCTTCCACCAGGAGCACCTCCGCGCCGAAGCGCGCGAAGGCCTGGGCCATCTCGCAGCCGATGGGCCCGGCGCCGATCACCGCCAGCCGCTGCGGCAGTTCGGTCAGCGTGAACAGGGTTTCATTCGTCAGGTACTCCACCTCATCCAGGCCCGCGATCGGCGGGGCCGCGGCCCGCGCGCCCGTGGCGATGACCGCCTTTCTGAAACGCAGCTTCTCGCCCGCGACCTCGACCGTGTGCGCGTCGACAAACCGCCCCTCGCCGATGAAGACGTCGATGCCCAGCTCGCGAAAGCGCCCGGCGGAGTCGTGGGGAGCGATCGAGGCCCGCAGGCGGCGCATGCGCTCCATGACCCGGCCGAAGTCCACCCGCGCGCCCTCCGGCACCTGCACGCCGAACTCGGCGGCGTCGCGCACCGCGGCGGCCGCCCGCGCCGCGCCGATCAGGGCCTTGGACGGGACGCAGCCCACGTTCAGGCAGTCGCCGCCCATCAGGTGCCGCTCGACCAGCGCGACCTTCGCGCCCAGCCCGGCGGCGCAGCGCTGGGCGGGCTTGGGGTTCGTCCAGTCGAGAGGGCGCACCTGCGCCACCAGTTCCTGATTGAACCGGTCCCACGGTCGGATCAGCGGGTCGGCGTTTTCGGTTGCCGGCACAGGTTTCTCAGCCATTTTCGCCTCCGCGGGATTGAGGAGCCAACCGCATGGCCTGCACGGCAGCGCCCAGCAGCGCCGCCTTCGGGTTCAGGATCACCCGGACCGGAAAGCTGTCCATCAGCCCGGACATGCGCCCCTTGTTTCTGAAGGCCTGCATGAACCGGGGCTCCTGCAGGACCCTCGGGATGCGGCTCGGAATGCCGCCGCCGATGTAGACGCCGCCGGTGGCCATGACCTTCAGCGCCAGGTTGCCGGCCTCGCCGCCCAGGATGGAGACGAACAGGTCCAGCGCGGCCCGGCACAGGTCGCAGGGCTGCTCGGCGTCGAGGGCGGCGGCGACGATCACCGGCGTCGGATCCGCCGCCGCGGCCAACTCTTCGCTCAGCCAGGCCGGCTCTTCGGCCGCCCGGCTCTCCTTCAGAAATGCGTAGATGTTCGGCAACCCGACGCCGGAGCATACCCGCTCGCAGCTGACATGCCCGAACCGGCGCCGCATAAAGGACAGCAGGCCTGCCTGCTGCTCGTCGGCCGGGGCGAAATCGGCGTGTCCGCCTTCCGACGGATACGCCCGGTAGCGCCTGCCGTCCCAGACCAGATAGGCCTGCCCGAGGCCGGTGCCCGGGGCGATCACGGCGATGGCACCGCCGGCTGCGGCCTGGCCCTCGTTGAGAGTATGGAGGTCCCCCGCCTCCAGAAATGGCACCGCGGCGGCCACGGCCTGCAGGTCGTTGATCAGGGTCACGGATCCCAGCCCGAGGCGATCGGCCAGCTCGCCTTCATCAATGACCCAGGGCAGGTTGGTGACCTTGGCCTCCCCGTTCGCAACGGGGCCGGCCACGCCGAATGCTGCGCGATCGATACCGGTGTCGATCCGGGCAAGAAATGCCCGCACCACGGCTTCCAGCCCAGGGTAGTCCCGGCTCTTGAAGGTCGCCTGCGCCACGGGCGCCCGCAGGCCGCCGGCAGCGGAAAACACGGCCAGGTCCGTCTTGGTGCCGCCGACGTCTCCCGCCAGGACGAGTGGATGGGGTGCTTGCATGATGTCCGGAATCGATTTCCTGCCGGTCATTGCCGCCCGGAATTCTGTACAACCTTAACCACACGACCGGCCATGTCAAACCGCCCGGAGCCGCCGCCGGGGGGCCTTCGCCCTCTGCCCATTCCGCGTGCCTGCCGGATGCCGGCGCGCAACCGCGCGTCTCCGCAGGCCATGACGCACGAACTCGAGTCCAGGCTGAGGGAAGGGGGCGCGACCGGCCGACGGGGCCTCATGGGCCAGGTCGAGTACGGCCGGCATCGGCGCTTTCGCCTGCGGCGCCGGCCTTTGCGCAACCGATCCAGGGAATCAGATGCCAGGCTTCGCTCACCAGCATTCTCGCGCCCGCCGCGATCAGCTCCTGGGCGGGCCGGAAGCCCCACAGCACCCCCAGCGGGAACATGCCGGCCGCGCAGGCGGTCTGCATGTCGATCTGCGTGTCCCCGACGAACAGGACCTCGCACGGGGGAAGGGCAAGGCGGGCGGCGATGTCCAGTGCGGCCGCGGGGTTCGGCTTTTTCGGCCGTTCTGGGGTCGACCCCATGACGACGCGGAAACCGGCATCGGGCAGAAGGGCCTCGACGATGGCCCGGCTGGCGTCGTCCGGCTTGTTGGAGAGCACGGCCAAGTCCACTCCGGCGGCGGCAAACGCATTCAGCATTTCAGGGACGCCGGGATAGGGCCTGGTTTTGCAGAGCCAGCGCCGTGCGTATTCGCTTTTCATCTCCCTGACGAAGCGCTGAAGCTCCCGCTCGCTGGCGACCTGGAACGGCAGGGCGCGCTGCACCAGCATGTCGATGCCGT
>JALOPD010000206.1 GCA_025454075.1 Desulfobacterales bacterium
AACTGCATGGGCGGCCCGCGGGAGAACGGGACGGCCGCGGCCGGGCGGCCGCCGGCCACCGCCCGGGCCTGCGGCGAGTGCCCCGCCTGCCGCAAGATAACGGCCGGCCGACACCCGGACGTCCTGAGAGTGGTGCCCGACGGGGCCCAGGTCAAAATCGAGCAGGTCCGGGACCTCTGCCAGTCGCTGGCCCTGAAACCCTACGAGGCCAGGGTTCGGGTGGCGGTCATCGCCGAAGCCCATCGTCTGACCACGGCGGCCGGCAACGCGCTGCTGAAAATGTTGGAGGAGCCGCCGGACCGCACGGTGCTGATCCTGACCGCGCCGCAGACGGCCGACCTGCTGCCGACCGTCGTTTCCCGTTGCCGGCATCTGCGGTTCAAGCCGATTGCGCGAAAGCACCTGGCGGCCATGCTGGTCAGGGCCTACGGCTTCACGGCGGACGAGGCGGCGTTGACGGCGGCCATGGCCAACGGCAGCGTCACCCGTGCGCTGGCCATGCAGCGCAGCCACTGGGTTCGGCGGCGGAACTGGTTTTTATCCGAATTGGCCGCGCTGCCCCGGCAGCCGGTGGCCTCCCTGCTGGCGCTGGCGGAGCGAGTGGCCCTGGCCAAGGAGGACATCCCCGACTACCTGGAGCTGGCGTCGTCCTGGGTGCGGGATCTGGCGGTGGCGCGGCACGACCCGGAACAGATCCTCCACCAGGACCTGCGGCCCGAGATCACGGCCGCCGCGCAAAGCGTGAGGCAGGGCTTCGTCCCCCTGGCGTCGACGGGCCTGGCAGAGACCCAGCGCCGCATTCAGGCCAACGCCAACCCGCGGCTCAGTCTGGAAGCGCTGTTCATCCGGTTGGCGGCGGCCATGCGCGCTGAAGAATGACGTGCTTTTGAAACGCCGTCCGCTTCGATGGCTTCGTGAAACGGGTGCCATCTGAAAGAGATATCGTCATGGTGAAGATCGTCGGTGTTCGATTCAAAACGGCCGGTAAGATCTATGATTTCGACAGCGGGGCCTTTGTGCTGAACCCCGGGGACCACGTGATCGTGGAAACCGAGCAGGGGATGAGCCTGGGGACCGTGGCGACCGCGGCCCGGCGGGTCGAGGCGCTTCCGGCCGAAAAACCGCTCAAAAAAATCTATCGGCTGGCCACGGCCAAGGACCTCGAGCAGCTCGAAAAAAAGGCGGCCGATGAGAGGGCGGCGCACGCGTTCTGCCGCAAGTGCATCCGTGAACTCGGGCTGGAAATGAACCTGTTTGCGGTCGAAAAATCCTTCGACGGCAGCAAGTGCACCTTCTTTTTCACCGCCGAGGGGCGCATCGATTTCCGCCAGCTCCTCAAGGCACTGGTGAAGGAGCTGGGGGTCCGCATCGAAATGCGGCAGGTGGGCGTCCGCAACCAGACCAAGATGTGCGGCGGCCTGGGCCGCTGCGGCCGCGAGCAGTGCTGCTCCTCCTACCTCGAAAAATTCGAGCCGGTGTCGATCCGTATGGCCAAGGAGCAGAGCCTGTCGCTCAACCCGACGAAGATATCGGGCCAGTGCGGCCGGCTCATGTGCTGCCTCGTCTATGAGTACGAGACCTACATGGAACTCAAGAAGGCGCTGCCCAAGGTCGGTTCGATCGTGAAGACCCCCAGCGGCCTTGGCAAGGTGATCCGTCAAAACGCGGTCGGCAGCCGCCTGACGGTGCGCCTGGAGGACGGCTCCGAGATCGAAACGCCGGCCGAAAACATTCAGGTGCCGTCCGGGTAGCTTGAACGTGCCGGGGATTTTTCATGCCGGGCGATGTCGCACGAAGCCTCAGGGGTCGGAGGTGGCGGACCTTCGCACCGCAGCGGCCGAATCGCTTCGAACCCTGAACCTTGAACCCGTTGAACCTTCTCTGCTATAGGACACCTCCATGGCTTTTTACGTCACCACCCCGATCTATTATGTGAACGCCCGGCCGCACCTCGGTCACGCCTACACCACGATCGTCGCCGACGTGGTCAGCCGCTTCCACGCCATGCGATCCGAAGAGGTCTTCTTCCTGACCGGGACCGACGAGCACGGCGACAAGGTCGTCCGGGCCGCCCAGAAGGAGGGCATGACGCCCCGGGCCTACGTCGACCGGATCAGCCGGCTGTTCCGCGACCTGTGGCCGGACCTGAACGTCCGGCCCAGCCGGTTCATCCGCACCACGGACGAAAGCCACATGGCCGTCGTCTCGCAGGTGCTGCAGCGCATCCACGACGCCGGCGACATCTACTTCAGCGAGTACGAGGGGCTTTACTGCTTCGGCTGCGAGCGCTTCTACACCGAGCGTGAACTCGTGGACGGCAAGTGCCCGGATCACCAGACCGAGCCCGAGACCATCCGGGAGTCGAACTATTTCTTCCGCATGAGCCGCTACCAGCAGTGGCTCATCGACCACATCGCGGCCCACCCCGACTTCATCCGGCCGGAGCGCTACCGCAACGAGGTGCTGGCGTTTTTGAGGGAGCCCCTCGGCGACCTGTGCATCTCGCGGCCGAAATCGCGCCTGACCTGGGGGATCACCCTGCCCTTCGACGAGCAGTACGTGACCTACGTCTGGTTCGACGCGCTGCTCAACTATGTCTCGGCCCTGGGCTACCCGGACGGCGAACGCTTCCGCACTTTCTGGCCGGCCGCCCAGCACATCGTCGCCAAGGACATCCTCAAGCCCCACGGCATCTACTGGCCCTGCATGCTCAAGGCCGCCGGCATCCCGGTCTACCGGCACTTGAACGTGCACGGCTACTGGAACGTCGACCAGGGCAAGATGTCCAAGAGCATCGGCAACGTGGTCGAGCCGCTGCAGATGAAGGACGCCTACGGGCTCGACGCCTTTCGCTTTTTTCTCATCCGCGAGATGACCTTCGGCCTCGACTCCAACTTCAGCGAAGCCGCGCTGGTGCAGCGCCTCAACTCGGACCTCGCCAACGACCTGGGCAACCTCTTCTCCCGCGTGATCTCCATGACCCACAAGTACTTCGGCGGCGTCGTGCCCGAAGTCGACCCCGAGATGGGTCGGCAATACGGCCTGGGGCTCGGCCCCGAAGCCCTGCGCACCATCGCCGAGTACGAACGCGCCATGAACGGCTTCGAGCTGCACAAGGCGCTCGCCGCCGCCTGGGAGTTCATCGGCCGGATGAACAAGGCCGTCGACGTCAGCGCCCCCTGGGAGCTCGCCAAGAAAAAAGCCACCCTCAAGCAGCTCGAAGCCGTGATGAACAGCCTGCTCAAAGGGCTGCGGCTGATCTCGGGCCTGATCTACCCGGTGATGCCGGAGACCGCCGCACGCATGCAGAAGCACCTGGGGCTGGACCCCGATGCCCCATTCTATTTACTGGACGACCTAAAGCTGTGGAAACCGGTTCCCGCCGGCACCCGGCTCCCCAAATCCGTCATGCTCTTCCCGCGCATCGAGGCGGATGCGCCGGTGCCGGAAACCGTGGCGGGTGAGGCCCCGCCGCCGGCGCTGGATATCAAGCCGGAGATCGACATCGACGACTTCCGCAAGGTCGACCTGCGGGTGGCCACCGTCCTGCGCGCGGAACCGGTCCCGAAAGCCAAGAAGCTGCTCAAGCTGGAGATCGACATGGGCGAGCGCAGGACCATCGTGGCCGGCATCGCCGAGCACTACACGCCCGAGTCGCTCGCCGGCCGGCAGGTGATCGTGGTCGCCAACCTCAAGCCGGCCAAGCTCATGGGGGTGGTTTCCCAGGGCATGCTGCTCGCCGCGGGCGAGGCCGCCGGACCGGTGCTGGTCCTGCCCGACAAAACCGTGACGCCGGGCACCCCGCTGAAGTAGATCGGCCGGAGGGGTGATTCCTTCTCCAACCGTTGCCTACCCGGCTTCGACGACTATCCTTACGCTTAATTTTAGGCGCCCTAATCATGTTGGGCGCTATCGGCACTTTTTTCTGCTTCGAGTTTCGTGCTTTGCAATTCGAATTTGTTCGCGGCGGGTCCGGGTCGGGTTATTAGGCATGTTTCCTGCATTCCTGTAATCCATTTGACCGAACCGGTTCGCGACACCACCCCTTGAATTGAGGATGGCCATGAAATCCTGCCTTCGACGCCTTCTCTTTTTTGCCCGGCCGGCCCTGCGCGCGGGGATTTTCCGGCTGCGCTGCGGGCTGAAGACCCCCGTTTACTTCGGCCGCTGCTTGTCCCGCGTCCCGGCCGGCGCGCTGGTGGTTTTTCCCCTGCAGCGCACCCGGCTCGGCTGCGGCATCGCCGGGATCGTGGCCTTGAAGCGGCCGGCCTCGCCGGCGCCGGGGCTTTCCATGCCCGATGTCGCCGCGCTGGCGGAGCGGGTGGCCGCCCGCGGGTTCGATGCCTGCTCCTCGGCCGACGGCCGCCTGGCCGAAGACTACCTCGGCGGGGCGGAGGGGATCGAGGCGCTCTGGCAGTCGGCCCTGGGGCTTAAACGCCAGGAGGCCTTCGGCGCCATCTTCGCCGACGGCGCCCTCCAGTCCGCAATCGCCGGCCTTGCCGCCGCGCTGGCCGAACGCGCCGAGGTGGAAGGCCGGCGCTTCGCGGAGCACATGGGCCGCCTGAGCGCCGTTGATGCCGACCGCATGTCCCAGCAGGTCGAGCGGCTGCGCGACATCGCCTGGTGCCTGCGCGCGGAGGTCCTGGGCAATCTCGCCAAGGTCCGTGAGCTGGCCGCGGGCTCGGGCGGCCAGGCGCCGGCGCGGGCCATTCCGGTGTTCCGCAACCTGAACGCCGTGCTGAACAGCATCGACCGCATGGAAGTGCGCGGCCGGGATTCGGCCGGCGTTTCCCTCCTTTTCACCCTGCTGCCGGCGGACTACGAGCGCTTCATCGCGGCGCTGGAAAAAGACGGCCGGCAGGCCGAGTTCGCCCGCCGCGGGCGGACGGAACCGCTCTTGAACCGAAGCATCAGCGTGCACCGCGGTGCCGGCTCCGTCGCCGTGGCGTTCACGTACAAGGTGGCCGTCGAGATCGGCCGCCTGGGGGACAACATCCGGTTCCTGCGCCGCGAGATCGCCTCCGACCCGATCCTACAGGCCATGGCCGGGTTCCCGGCCGAGTTTCACACGGTCAACGCCCACACCCGCTGGGCGTCGGTCGGCGCGATCACCGAAGCCAACTGCCACCCGGTGGACAACCGGCTGATCGACGGCGCCGCGGGCGAGGCGGGCATCATCCACACCTGCCTCAACGGCGACATCGATAATTTCCACGAGCTCCGGGAGGTCTTCGAACGCGACGGCCGCCGCATCCACGCGGAGGTCACCACCGACACCAAGATCATCCCGCTGCAGGTCGGCCACTACCTGCGGCAGGGCTTCGACGTGGGCGAGGCCTTTCGCCGCGCGGTCAACGACTTCAAGGGGTCCCACGCCATCGCCATGCACACCGATCTCGCGCCGGGCAAGCTGTTCCTGGCCCAGCGGGGCAGCGGCCAGGCGATCTTTGTCGGCATCGCCGCCGGCCACTACATGCCCACCTCGGAGGTCTACGGGTTCATCGAGGAGACCCAGGAGTACATCAAGCTCGACGGCGAATCCGTCGTCGAGGGCCGGCACGGCAAGACGCAGGGGCAGATCGTCGTCCTGGACCAGCGCTCGGCGGGCGGCGTCGAAGGGCTCAGCGCCATGGCCTACGACGGCACGCCGCTGGCGCTGACCGCCCGGAACCTCAAACGCACGGCCCTCACCTCGCGGGACATCGACCGCCAGGACTACCCGCACTATTTCCTGAAGGAGATCTCGGAATCACCGGCCTCGGTGGAAAGGACCCTGCAGAACCGCTGGAAGATCAAGGAGGACGGCCGACGCCGGATGGTCGTCGCGCTGGACGAGCGCGTGGTTCCGGAGGCCGTCAACGCCGCGCTGCGCGACGGCGCCATCCGCCGCATCTATTTCATCGGCCAGGGGACGGCCGGGGTGGCCGCCCTGGCCTGCGCCAACATCCTGGGCGTCTACCTCAACGACCCGGCCATCCACGTCCAGGCCCTCAAGGCCTCGGAGTTCAGCGGCTTTGCCCTGAGCGAGGAGAGCGACGGGCGGGCCATGGCGGACGTCCTGGTCATCGCCATTAGCCAATCGGGCACCACCACCGACACCAACCGCTCGGTGGACATGGTGCGGCAGCGCGGGGCCCACACCCTGGCCATCGTCAACCGCCGGGACTCGGATTTGACCTTCAAGGTGCACGGCGTCATGTACACGAGCAGCGGCCGCGACATCGAGATGTCGGTCGCCTCCACCAAGGCCTTTTATGCCCAGATCGTCGCCGGCGCCCTGCTGGGCCTGCACATCGCGCGGCTCAAGGGCCGGCGGGACGAGGCCTTCGTGTCGGCCGAGATCGAGCGGCTGCGCGCCCTGCCCGGGCACATGCGCCGCGTCCTCGCGATGGCCGATCGCATCAAGGCCTCGGCGTCGCGGCTGGCCGTGACCAAGACCTACTGGGCCGCGGTGGGCAGCGGCCCCAACAAGGCCTCGGCCGACGAAACCCGCATCAAGCTGAGCGAGCTCTGCTACAAGACCATCTCCTCGGACTACGTCGAGGACAAGAACGATCTGTCCTCGGAGCCGCTGATCATTATATGCGCGGCCGGCACCCGGCCCACCGTCATCGGCGACATCATCAAGGACACGGCCATCTTCAAGGCCCACAAGGCCACCCCGGTGGTGATCTGCGACGAGGGCGAAGACCGCTTCGACCCCTATGCCGCGGACGTCTTCCAGGTGCCCGCGGTCGGCGAGCACCTCGCCCCCATCCTGAACACCCTGGTCGGCCACCTGTGGGGCTATTTCGCCGCCCTGTCGATCCACGAGGGCTCACGCTTTCTCTACCGCTTCCAGGAAGAGGTGCAGCAGACCATCGGCGAGGCCGGCCGCACCGGCGTCGACATGGTCGAACTGGTCCTCGGGCAAAGCTTTCGCGAAAAGGTCGCCTCCTTCTATTCCGAGTTCCGCCGGAAGCGGGCCCGCCGCGAGTTTCCGGTCACCGTGGGCTACGACGCCGCCACGGACCTGACGCTGCTGCTGAAGTACCTCGCGGGCCGCCTGCCGGGGTCCGACTTCGAACTCGATTTCGGCATGAAAGGCACCGCCGCCAACATGGTCCAGGCGCTGCTCGACCGCCTCGGGGAGGCCGTCGGCCTCCTGGCGCGGCCCGTGGACGCCATCAAACACCAGGCCAAGACCGTCACCGTGGGGACCAGCCGCATCAGCGAGCAACTGGAGGGCATCGTCTTTGCGGCCCTCGCGGCCGAAAATCTTTCCGTATCGCAGCTGACCCCCGCCAACCTGATCGTGCTGAAAAATGCGCAGGGGGTCATCCGCGAAATCGAAGGCTCCGTCCTGTACCGCATCGCCGGGCTGAACCTCCTGGGCGAGCCGGACGACCACACCACCATCGAGGTGCTGAACAAACGCGGCAAGACCGCCGCCGTCCCCTCCCGGGTGGAAACGGACCAGAGCCTCAAGGGCAGCAAACGCATCATCGTGCGCCAGGGCAACGTCTACCTCGGCAAGGGCCGCAAGGACGACCGCAGCATCCTGGTGATCCCCCTGCTCTCCGCCGCGCCCTCCAGCGCCGGCAAAATCGACCACTTGCTGCTCCTGCACGTCCGATTCAAGGAAAGCGTCCCCTTGAACCAGAAAATCCGAACGCTCGGCGGAAAGTATGAGCACATCAAGAACATCGTCCAGGAAAACAGCGTTGCCTGGGAGGACGCCCTGCTCGACCGGGTGCCGGTCGAGGAGCTCTTCGGCCGCTCGGCGGAGAAGGTCGGCGAGTTCATCGTCGGCGAGGTGAAGAAGCGCTGAAGCCGCATCAAGAGGAGATGCCCGACCCGTGACCCGCGAGGCCCGAACGGAAAGGGGTGGTTTTTTGTCCCGTCTCATGGTATAAGTCGAATTGAAGGAAAAGGGTCCAGCGCGGAGGCTTGCGGTCGCAGATGTCGGAACCGGCGGCGAAAAAATACAACCTACTCCTGGTCGACGACGACCCCTTCATTTTGGAGGGCATCGGCGAGGATTTAGAGCAGCGCGGCTATTGCGTGACGCGCGTGAACAGCGGCGAAAAGGCCGTTGACTTGCTGCAGCGCAGGAGCTTCGACCTCGTCATCACCGATCTGGTCATGGAGCGCACCGACGGCATCCAGGTCCTCAAAAAGACCAAGGAGATCGATTCGACCATCATGGTCATCCTCCTGACCGGCTTCGGCGACATGCTCTCCGCCATCGAAGCCCTGCGCAGCCAGGCGGACGACTACATGCTCAAGCCCTGCGAGTCCTCCGAGATGTATTTCCGTGTGGAGCGCTGCCTGGAGAAGCTGGAGTTGGCGCGCCGCATCCACCTCTACCAGAAGATCCTGCCCATGTGCTGCGTCTGCAAGAAGATCCGGGACGACACCGGCAAGGTCCCCGGACGCGGGCCGTGGGTCCCGGTGGAGCAGTTCATCCACGAGCGTGCCCAGCTCGACATCACCTCGAGTTATTGCCCGGAATGCGCTCAGCGAACCCTGCAGCAGTTCATAAAAAAATAGCACCCCGCCGGGAAAGAACCGGCGGGGTGCTATTTTTTTTCATAAGGGATATCATATGCGACGCAACTCATCAGTCCACATCGCCGGTTTTGTGCTGGCGATGCTGTTGGTTTCAGCAGCCTCCGGCCGGGCTGCGCTGGAATGGGAAATCCTGAAGAGCCTGAACACCGGCGCACGGCCGGTGGATGTGGCCGTATCCGCGGACGGCAAGTCGGTGTTTGTCCTGACCGATGACGGCATCGTCTCCATCTACACCGGGGACGGCGCCCTCACCGACAAGATCACCGTGGGCGGCCAGGCCGAGCGGATCGCCGTGGCGCCGGACGGCGACCGCCTCTACGTGACTCAGCGCCAGGGCCGGCGCGTCGACGTCATCCAGCTCGACTACGTGCGCGAGATCAACCTGTCCGGCGCCCCCTTCAAGGGCCGCGAACAAGCGCCGGTGACGATCGCCGTGTTCAGCGATTTCCAGTGAGGGTACTGCGCGGGCCTCGAGCCCGTCCTCGAGCAGGTGCTCGATACCTTCCCCGACAAAATCAGGGTCGTTTTCAAGAACTACCCGTTGTTGAAAAGCCACAAGTTCGCCGGCAAGGCGGCCCTGACCGCGTATGCCGCCCACCTGCAGGGCAAGTTCTGGAAGGTGCACGACGAGTTCTTCAAGGTCCACGACCAGTTGAACGACGAGAAGATCCAGGAGATCGTCCGCGCGGCCGGGCTCAACGAGGAGCAGCTGGAAAAGGACCGCAACAGCCAGCGCGCGGTGGACTACGTGCAGAAGGACCTGGACGAGGCCTATCGCCTCGGGGTCAACAGCGTGCCGACGGTCTTCGTCAACGGCAAGCGCCTGCGGGACCGCAGCTTCGAATCCTTCGCCGCGGCGATCGAGAAGGAACTCAAGAAAACCCCCGCCAAGAAATAGCTTCCGATTATTTGTTGGATTTTTTCCGGGAGTACTCCAGCGCCGCGCGGATGAAGTCGCGGAACAGCGGGTGCGGGGCCATCGGCTTGGACTTGAATTCCGGGTGGAACTGGCAGCCTAAAAACCAGGGGTGCTCTTTGAGTTCGACGATCTCCACCAGGTCGCCGGTGGGCGACATCCCGCTGAACACCAGCCCTTTTTCCGCCATTCGATCCAGATAGGCGTTGTTGAACTCGTAGCGATGGCGGTGCCGCTCCGCGATCTCGTCGGCGCCGTAGGCCCGGCGCGCCAGGCTGCCGGCCGCCAGCCGGCAGGGGTAGGCCCCCAGCCGCATCGAAGCGCCCTTTTCGGAAGAGGCATCCCGCCGCTGGACCGTGCGGGTGCGTTCGTCGAACCACTCCGTCATCAGGTAGATCACGGGGTCGGGGGTGAGTTCGTTGAACTCGGCGCTGTTGGCCTGGCTCAAGCCGGCGACGTGGCGGGCGAACTCGATCACCGCGATCTGCATCCCCAGGCAGATCCCGAAATAGGGGACCCGGTGCGTGCGTGCGTGGCGGGCGGCGCAGATCTTGCCCTCGACCCCCCGGCTGCCGAACCCGCCCGGCACCAGGATGCCGTCCGCCCGGGAGAGCACTTCGCCGCAGTTGCCTTCCTCGAGTTTTTCGGAGTCCACGAAATAGAGGTTCACCTTGCTGCGGTTGGCGGCCCCGCCGTGATGCAGGGCCTCGTTCAGGCTCTTGTAGGACTCGGTGAGGTTCACGTATTTGCCGACGATGGCGATCGTGACCTCGTGCGGCGGCGCCTTGAAGGCGGCCACCGCCTCCTCCCATGCATCCAGCTTGGGCGCCCGGGTCCAGATGTTGAGCAGCTCCACGATTTTGTGGTCCAGCCCCTCCTGGTGAAAGACCAGCGGCACTTCGTAGATGCAGCCGACGTCCTTGGCGGTGATCACGGCATCGACCCCGACGTTGCAGAAGAGGGCGATCTTGGCCTTGAGGTCCTTGGACAGGAACCGGTCGGTGCGGCACAGCAGGATGTCCGGCTGGATGCCGATGCTGCGCAGCTCCTTGACGCTGTGCTGCGTGGGCTTGGTTTTGACCTCGCCGGAGGTGCTGATGTAGGGCACGAGGGTCAGGTGGATGTAGAGCACATTGTCCTTGCCCACGTCGGTCCGAAACTGGCGGATGGCCTCCAGGAAGGGCAGGCTCTCGATGTCGCCCACCGTGCCCCCGATTTCCACGATGACCACGTCGACCCCGTCGGCCACTCCCTTAATGCAGTTCTTGATCTCGTCGGTGATGTGGGGGATGACCTGCACCGTCCCGCCCAGGTAGTCGCCCCGCCGCTCCTTGCTGATGACCGAGTAATAGATCTTGCCCGTGGTGTAGTTGTTGCGTTTGCCCATGACGGCGTTGGTGAAACGCTCGTAGTGGCCCAGGTCCAAGTCGGTTTCGGCGCCGTCGTCGGTGACGAAGACTTCGCCGTGCTGAAAGGGGTTCATGGTGCCCGGGTCCACGTTGATGTAGGGGTCGAGCTTTTGCAGCGACACGGTCAGGCCGCGGCTCTCCAGCAGGGCGCCGATCGAGGCCGAGGCCAGCCCCTTGCCGAGGGAGGACAGAACCCCGCCGGTCACGAAAATGAACTTGGTGTTGAACGCCATAAGAGCACCTCAGTGGGGTTTAGTGGTCCGTGCGGTGGTCGGGATCAAGGCAGCGGGCAAGGTCGGATGCGAGGGGTCGGGTGTCGGGCGATGCATGCACAGCGAAGAGGAGTTTCTTACCTTGCCTGACACCTGACACCTGAAACGGCTTAGCCGGATTTAGGAGCAACCACCCGTAAAACAATCTCTGGTCGGGCTTCCGATCAAATTGCTGTCACCATCCCCCTTTGCCCCCTTTTGGCAAAGCGGGCGAAGGGGGATTTCACGCCGAACGCACCATCAAAAGGCTCCTGGGCGGCCGACTCACCGGGTGATCAAAAAATGGTTTTGCAGTAACGCCCCGCCTCGCCCAGCTCCTCCTCGATGCGGATCAACTGGTTGTACTTGGCGACCCGGTCGCTGCGGGACATGGAGCCGGTCTTGATCTGGCCGGCGCCGACGCCGACCGCCAGGTCGGCGATGAAGCTGTCCTCCTCCGGGCCATCTCGATCGTCTCGAGGGTTTCGGTGACGGTCCCGATCTGGTTGAGCTTGATCAGGATCGAGTTGCCGACGCCCTGTTCGATCCCCTTACGGAAAATCCCGGGGTTGGTGACGAAAATGTCGTCGCCCACCACCTGCACCGATCCGCCGAGCCGGTCCGTCAGGGTCTTCCAGCCCTTCCAGTCGCCTTCGGCCAACCCGTCCTCGAGGGAGATGATCGGGTAGCGCTCGACCAGGCCTTCCAGAAGATCGATCATCTGTCCGGAGCTCAGGCGCTTTTTCTCGGATTTCAGCACGTAGTGGCCGCCCTCGTAGAACTCGCTGGCCGCGACGTCCATGCCGATGCCGATGTCCTTTCCCGGCCGGTAGCCGGCGGCGCGGATGGCGTCCATGATATGGGCGATGGCCGCCTCGTTGGACCGCAGATCCGGCGCAAACCCGCCCTCGTCGCCCACGGCGGTGTTCAACCCGTTTTTCTTGAGGATGGCCTTCAGGCAGTGAAACGTCTCCGCCCCCATCTGCACGGCCTGAGCAAAGGTCTCGGCGCCGAAGGGGACGATCATGAACTCCTGGAAATCGAGGGTGTTGGCCGCATGCGCGCCGCCGTTGATGATGTTCATCATGGGGATGGGCAGAGTTCGCGCCGTCATCCCGCCGATGTACCGGTAAAGCGGCAGTCCGTAGGCCGCCGCGGCGGCGCGGGCGGCCGCCATGGAGACGCCCAGGATGGCGTTGGCGCCGAGCTTGGATTTGCCGGCCGTCCCGTCGAGCTCGATCATGCGGCGGTCCAGGGCGTTCTGCTCCGCCGCGTCCAGTCCGCAGACCGCCGGCGCAATCCGGCTCATGACGTTTCCGACCGCCGTGGCCACCCCTTTGCCGGCATAACGCTTGGAGCGCTTGTCCCGGAGCTCGAGCGCCTCCCGGGTGCCGGTGGAGGCGCCCGACGGCACCGCCGCCCGCCCCATGGCGCCGCAGGCCAGGTGGATGTCCACCTCGACCGTGGGGTTGCCGCGCGAATCCAAGATTTCCCTGGCCTTTACCTCGACGATTTCGGTCATCGCATCCTCCTGAGCGGGGCGGTCGCGTCCGGCTCCCCGGCTTGACAATTTAACCGAAAATGTTAGTCTGAACCATCGGTGAAGTCAAGGGAGGATGGACGCCGCATGGACCGGCCGCGCAAGGATTTTTACTCCGAAGCCCACCTGCTGGTGGCCGCCATCCGGGTGCACGAGCACGTCCATTCGCGGCCGGCGACCCTCGAGGACGTCTGCCGGCTGCTGGCGCTTTCCGCCGAGCACGCCGGCATCATCGCGCGCAAGCTCGAAGACCTGGCCGTCATCGAAGCGGTCAACGGGTCTTTCGGGACGCGGCTGTTCGTCCGCGACCACCTCAAGCTGGAGGAGATCCCGCGGGGCGAGCTCGGCCGCAAGCTGGAGGACGAAGTCAAGAAGTTTCAGGACACCCAGCGCTCCTTCACTCAAAAGATCGAGTCGCTGCGGGTCGAGCAGGCCGGCAAGAAGAAAAACCTCTTCGCGGAGATGGAAAAGAAGCTCAAGGAAGAACTCGACCGGAAAGCCAAATCCTAACCGGGGTACTGCATGGACTTCAGTTCCAAGACCGCCCCAGGCCTCTACTTTCGCAAGAACATCCGCAAAGACCTCCAGACGGTTTCACTGGATGCGGACATGATCCGGCTGCTGCTGGTGATCGACGAGCACAAGAGCCTTTACCAGATCGCGGCCGAAGTGGAGATGGATGCGCCGACCTTCCAGAAAAACCTGCAGCGGCTGCTCGAGCAGGGCCTCGTCGAAACCGTCCAAAAACACGCCCCGGTTCTCGACAAAACCTTCCTTCAAACGGTGCGATGGCACCTGTCACGGGCCATCGGGCCGATGGCGCAAATCGTTTTGGAGGAAACGGTGGCCGAGATGAACCTCGACCCCGCCGGCATCCCGTTGGACCAGGCCGCGGAGCTCATCCATCATCTCGCCCTCGAGATCCCCGACGAGGAAAACCGGATCCAGTTCCGGAAAGCGTTGATCCCTCTCATCAACCAGGTGAAACCGTAAGACAGGAGCCCGCCCATGATGGATGTCAGCTGTGATGCCTGCGGCAAGCGCTACCGGATCGATGACACCCGGATGAAATCAGACTCGGCGAAGGTCAAGTGCAAGGCCTGCGGTCATCTGATCACCGTCGTCAAACCTCAAGCGACCCTCCTGGTGGAATCCATCTTCGAGACCGGCGCGCCGGCGGAACCGGCAGCGCAGCCCCCGCCGCCCGCCCCTCCGACCGCCGCCGGCGTGGAAAGCCCCGGGGCGACGATGCGGGCCCCCGAGCCTGCCGCCGATGAGCCGGCGGCGGAGGCCAGGGCCTACCCGGCGGCCGCGAGCCCCGCCAAACCCCGCTTCGGCCTGTTCGGCAAAACCATGATCGTGATGCTGCTGATCAGCATCCTGCCGTTCGCCGTCTTCTGGTTCATCACCTTCCGCGAGACCAGCGCCCGCATCCGCACCGATTCGGAGGCCCTGATGGCGCAGACGGCCAAGGGGCTCGGGGACCAGATGGACGGCTGGGTCAACGCCAACTTCGCCGTGCTGCGCACGGCCGCCAAGCTCCCCGACACCCTGTCCATGAACCGTGACAGGCAGGAGCCGGTCCTAAAGGCCATCAGCCGGGAGTACCCGTGGATGTATCTCGTGTTCACCGTCGGTCCGAACGGCATGAACATCGCCCGCAGCGACGGTGAGCCGCTGGTCAGCTACGCCGACCGCCAGTACGTGAAGGACGTGCTGGCCGGCAGGGCCCTCAGCTGGCAGACCGTGATCGGGCGCACGTCGAACGTGCCGGCCCTGGTGATCGGCGTTCCCATCAAGGAGGACAACCGGGTCATCGGCGTGATGGCGGCGGCCATGACCGTGGACGAGCTGTCCAAGCACATCGCCAACTGGAAAAAGGGCCAGACGGGCTCGGCCTTCCTGTTGGACGAAAAGGGGTTTGTCGTGTCGCACCCCAACCGGCAGATGGTCCAAAAACGGGAGAACCTGGACAAGCACCCGCTCATCGCGGACTTCCGCAAGAAAGGCTGGACCACTCTCTCCGCGCCTTTTACCGCAGAAAACGGCCAACCCGCCCTCGGCCACGCCCGCAGCAACGCATACGGGTGGGTGCTCGCCCTCCAACAGGAGGAGCAGGAGATGTTCGACTCACTGGCCCTCATCCAGAATTTCGCGCTGGCCCTTCTGGCCATCACGGCGCTTCTGGCCGCGGTGATCGCCTGGTTTTCGGCCCGCGGCCTGGTGAACCCCATCATGAAGCTCACCGACGCCGCCGAACGCATGAGCCTGGGGGACATGAACGTCAAGATCGACGTAACCTCGCGCGACGAAATCGGCCTGCTGGCCCAGGCCATCGGCCGCATGCAGACCAGCCTGCGCATGGCGATGGACCGGCTGAGGAAGAAGAGATGAGGGGCAGCGTCTAAACTGCCTAACGTCAAAAAAAACCGCCGACCCTCGTTTAACGTCATCGTCGAAAAGCTTTTCCGCGCTCACGTGGTTTCACCCGCCAGAGGGATGGCGGGTGGGGTTCGACCCGCCGGAAAAAAAGGCGGGGTCAGGTGGAGGTCGTTTCGATTTCGGTCAATACCTGGAACTTCCGGGCCGCCGAGCGGTGGCGGAACAGAGCGGCGGGCGGCAGCTTTTCAACCGACCGGAACCTTTCGTCCGGGTGGTTCCGAGGATCGAAAATTCGCAGGACGTACGGCTGCCGGTGGCTGCCGGTGGCCTCCTTCAGCCAGCGCGCCGTCTCGGCAATCTCCTCCGGGGTCAGGTAGCTGATGCCCGCG
>JALOPD010000207.1 GCA_025454075.1 Desulfobacterales bacterium
CGCGAGCCTGGTCTTCACCCGCCGCAGCATCACCCGGCCCATCACCCGGATCGTCGCCGGCCTGAACGACGGGGCCGACCAGGTGGCCTCCGCCGCCGCGCAGATCTCCTCGACCAGCCAGTTGCTGGCCGAAGGCGCGTCCGAACAGGCCGCATCCATCGAGGAGACATCGGCCTCGCTGGAGGAAATGGCCTCCATGACCCACCGCAACGCTGACAATGCGCGCCAGGCCGACGGCTTGATGAAGGAGACGCGCAAGGTGGTGGCCCAGGCCAAGGAGTCCATGTCTCAGATGTGCCGGTCCATGGACGACATCACCCGGGCGAGCGAGGAAACCTCCAAGATCATCAAGACCATCGACGAGATCGCCTTCCAGACGAACCTGCTCGCGCTGAACGCGGCCGTGGAGGCCGCCCGGGCGGGCGAAGCCGGCGCCGGTTTCGCCGTGGTGGCGGACGAAGTCCGCAACCTCGCCATGCGCGCGGCGGATGCGGCCCGCAACACCGCTGCCCTGATCGACGAGACGGTGAAGAAGGTCAAGGACGGGGCCGGACTCGTGTCCGCCACGAACAGTGCCTTCGGCCTGGTCGCGGAGAGTGCGGACAAGGTGGGCGACCTGGTGGGCGAAATCGCCGCTGCCTCCGGCGAGCAGGCCGAGGGGGCCGGACAGGTGAACAAGGCGGTTTCCGAGATGGACAAGGTGACCCAGCAGAATGCCGCCAGCGCCGAGGAATCGGCCTCCGCGTCCGAGGAGATGAGCGCCCAGGCCGAAACGATGAAGGGCATGGTGAACGACCTTCTGGCCATGGTCGGCGGGACGTCGAAAAAGGAAACGCCGGCGCCTCCGCAGAAGGTCGGACGGAAGCTTGCGTCCAGGGTGCCGGGAATGCATCGTGCCGCGACGGCTGAGCCGGAATCCAAATTCCGAAAGGCGCCGGGCAGCCAGGTCAAGCCGAGAGACCCCGAGCAGGTGATTCCCCTGGAGGGGGACGATTTCAAGGATTTCTAACCGGCTACACCACATCCCACTCAGCGTTAAGACAGAGGCGTCCCACGACCAGCGGCGGGGCGCCTTTTTTTCGCCCGTTTGCGGCTGACAGCGCTGTCATGATAGAGAAGAGCCATTCTGTCGAGCGAAAGGGAGGTGGACTTCTCCATGGGTGAACAGACGGCAATAGACGAAGCCGCCGGTGCGCTGCAGAAAGGGCATGAGCTCCTGCAGTCCGGGGCGCACGAGCAGGCCCTGGCGGAGTTCACCCGCGCCGGGGAGCTGTTCGCGACAGCCGGCGACCGGCAGAGGGAGGCCCGGGCCTGCACCAACAAAGCCTTGGTGCTGGTGCAGCTCGAGCGTTTCGAGGATGCCCTCGACGGATTCCGGACTGCACTCAAGCTCTTCGAAGCTGGCGACGAATTCATCCGCGTGGCCGAGCAGTACGGCAACATGGGCTCGGTACACCGGGACCTGGAGCAGCCGGACGAGGCGCTCGAAAACTACGCGGAGGCGCTCGCGATCTACGAGGAGCTCGGGCTGCGCGAGCGCGCGGCCGACCAGTGCACGAACATCGCCTACGCCCGGTTCATGAAGAAGGAGTACGGCGAGGCGCTGGGCTGGTACCGCAAGGCGCTCTCGCTCTACACCGAGACCGGCAGCGAGGAGAAAGCCAAGCTCACGGCCGAGAACGTTTCCCGGCTGGCGGCGGCGCTCGAGGAGCCGGACAAATGAAGGGGCTGGAGCTGGCCCAGGCCTACTTCCGCGCGGTCGGGCTTCCCATGATCCGCGAGCGCTTCGCGGACCTGGCCGAGCGGGTCGCGGCCGGCCTGGTCGGCCCGGGGTCGGAGTGCTTCGGCTTCGACGACGAGCTCTCGCACGACCACGACTGGGGCCCGGCCTTCTGCCTGTGGCTGGCCGACGACGACCACGCCCGCATCGGCGCCGAGCTGCAGGCCGCCTACGCGGCATTGCCGCCGATTTTCGAGGGCTGCGGCCCGCGCCGGGCGAGCCCGGGCGAGGAGTGGCGTGTGGGCGCCCAGCGCACCTCGGCCTTCTACCGGCGCTTCACCGGTCTCGACCGCCCTCCCGAGCGGCTGGAGGAGTGGCTGCGGATCCCGGAGGAGTCGCTCGCCACCTGCACCAATGGTCGGGTGTTCAGCGACCCGCTCGGCGAGTTCACCCGCCGGCGCGAGGCGCTGCTGGCCTACTACCCCGAAGACGTCCGGCTGAAGAAGATCGCCTCGCTCTGCATCACCACCGCCCAGACCGGCCAGTACAACTACGCCCGCTCGCTCAGGCGCGGCGACCGGTTCGCGGCGGCCTATTCGGCCGTCACGTTCGCCGCCAACGCTATCCGCCTGGTCTTCCTGCTCAACCGCCGGTTCGCTCCGTTTTACAAGTGGCTGCACCGGGCCGTGCGCGAGCTGCCGACGCTCGGCGCCGAGGTCCACGGGCAGATCGACCTCATGCTGGCCGAGGACGACCCCGGCCGCAGGGCCGAGGTTATGGAGTCGGTCTCGGTAGCGATTGCCGATATTCTGCGCCGGCAGGGGCTCTCGAACTCGGACAGCGATTTTCTGCTGGACCACGCCCCGCAGGTGCAGGCCCGGATCGAAAGCCCGCGGCTGCGGCAGCATCTGACAGCGTGAAGGAGGGGTTCAAGGGGCCGAGGGGTCAAGGGGTCGATGAAGCAGATGCAGGATCGGCGCTGGGGAAGCGACCTTCCAGTCGCGAGCCTTCCGGGCGGGTTGGCGTCTGTAGCTTTTCATCGTGCATCATGGACCCTGTATCCTGAATCCGGCTCCGGAAACCGGCATCGAGCATCCAGTATCGAGGATCCAGCATCATCTCCTCTCGACCCCTTGACCCCTCGAACCCTTTTTCACCCCTGGTGACTTCATGATCGAAAAAGACCGCATCATCGAGGCCATCCTCGAAATCGAGCTCCGGATGTTCCTCACCGTGAACCCGATGCAGACCAGCGGCTGCCAGGAATACCCCGAGAGCTTCAAGCTGCACCGCCGGGCACAGTTCCATCCCTGGTCCGGGGAGGCGCTCGGCAGCTACCTGGACGACCTGCACGCGGCCGAGGAGCTCGGGGAGAACCTCATGCGCCGGAAGTACGCCCGCATGCAGGGGCTGCTCGGAAATGCTGCGGACAACCCCGTCGTCGAAGAGATCGTCCGGCTGAAAATGGACTGGCAGCGGGCGATGTTCCGGAACTACCCCGCGGTCATGAGCGGCGCGCGCCCGCTCACCGACGAGAGCACCCGGGCGCAGATGACCTCGTTCGAAACCTACGCCCGCGGCGAGCTCGAAACCTACTCCGAGCGCACCTTGGGGCTTCTCCACCGCGACCTCTTGGCCATGCTGGCGGCCGGCGAAAGCCTGTCGGAGAAGGTCTACGACCACCTCGTTCGCGCGAGCGGCTACGCGTCGCTGGAAGAAGCGGAGAACAAGCTGACCGCCCGCATGCAGGAAGGTTAAACCACTCACCGGTGGAGATACGGAAAATGGAAATTGCCGATCCGGATGTCCGGCACTACGTTTACAGCACGTTTGCAAGAACCTCCCGCCCGCCGACCCCCCTCGAATGCGCCGAACACTTCGACATCCCGGTAGCCGACATTGAGGCTGCCTATGAGCGGCTGGCGAACGCCCACCACATCGCCCTCGCCCCGGGGTCGCATTCCATCTGGATGGCCCACCCGTTCTCGGCTCTGCCCACGAACTATGTGACCGAGATCGGGGCCCGGCGCTACTGGGGCAACTGAGCCTGGGACATCCTCGGCATCGCCGCCATTCTGGGCCGGGATGCCGTGGCGCACACCCCGTGCGGGTGTGGAGAGTGCCGCCAACGGCTCGCGCTGCCGATCCGCCCGGGCCGGCCGGTGGCGTCGGACTGGATCGTTCACTTCGTAGTCCCGGCCGCTCGGTTCTGGGACAACATCGGCTTTACCTGAGCGACGATTCTCGCCTTCAGGTCGAAGGATCACCTCGACAGGTGGCTGACGCGGCGAAAGGTGGCGGAAGGCTACCTCATGCCGATCCAGACGTGCTGGGAGTTGGCGCAGAAATGGTATGCCGGCCGCCTCGATCACGATTGGCAGCGGCCGGGACAGGACCAAGCTCACCAGCTGTTCGACAAACTCGGGCTGAAGGGCGCTTTCTGGGACCTCGGCGGGAAGCGCTGATCCCCCACGGACTTTCATGGAGCCGGACAGGTCCGAGAGAAAGAACGGCGCGATCGCTTAAAATCAGGAATCGCGATGCGACCCCATCCCCTTTCCCAATGGGATAACCGTTGTTGAGGTGGAGGATGCAATGCTGAACAACGGGTGCAAACTGGGAACCATGATCGCGCTGACCCTCTGGATGCTGGTTTGCTCGGGGCGGCCAACCTTTGCGTTCGAGTGTTTGGGCCCCTCTTACACAGTCCGGCAGGGAAAGAACTACATGGACGATGTGACTCCCCGAGAGCTCGTTTCCGGGGAGTACGAGAGTTTAACGCAGCTGTTTCAGTGGATGGAGGGCGATTGGGTCGGGAACGGCCATACGGTCAGGTGTGCCGGGCCCGAAGACGGGATTCGCAAGGAGGCCGAAAGCTATGTGATTGCCTCCCGTGGCAAGCGCCGCGCGCACGACCAGTTCAGCCTTGAGAGCCACATAAACGACCAGGAGGCAGGAACAAAGGCGGACCTGACCCATGATTTTTTCTTGAACGAGCGGCGCCTGGCGACGTCCGACCTGTCGGTCTCGGATATCGACCTGGTGAACGCCTCAGCCACCGTGTTGGCTTATGTAAAAAAGGCCCGGATCAAAGGTGCCGGCCTTTCTACTTCGCACGAGTGGGTCGTCAGCATACGAAAAACTTCAGACACGTCTATGGAGATAGAAACCGAGTTTTCCGCCAATGGGAGGCTCACCTCCACGAGCATTTGGCGCCTTGAACGAAAGTAACGGCCGGCAACCGAAGTTGAAGCCTTACACCGGCGCTGATCCCGGAAAACCGGACAGCGGGCCGTGCTCCGCTTCAGCGCTCACGCAAAAGGATCGCACGTGCGGTCACGGCCGTGTCCGGAAACTCGCTGAAAACCCCGTCCACACCCAAACGGAAGAACAGCAGGTACTCGGCTTGCGGATCCCCCCGATAGCTGAAGGCCAGCTGCCGTTTCTCGTTGCGGAACGTAAACACGTGCACAAACAATCCATGTTTGTGCGCTTCGGCAACCAGTCCCGTTGGTGGCTGGGCTTCCGCGTCGCGCAGGTCGATCTTGCCGTCGCCGTTGCCGTCGACAAGTTGCCCGGCCGCATCGACCCGTCCCTTCACCGGCACGATGTATGGCTTCCAGACGCCGACTCCGTCGGCGTAGCTCTTGATCTCGGCCAAACCGGCCGGAGTCACCATGTCGGCAAACAAGCGCGTGTCGCCGGAGGTGCACCAGTCATAGGGCCGATCATAGGGGATCGCATAGGTAATTCGACCGGTCTTCAAGTCGATGTCGTCGCCGTCGACCAGTTGCACCATGCGCGTTTTCAACCCCTTGCTGCGCATCTCTTTCAAGCTGCTCGGCTCAAAGCTCTGAACGAACACCGGGGCTGATGGACCATTCCAGCCGGTCGCGTTGAGCGCGGCGATCAGCCTGTCCTCCAGGGGAAGTCCCAGGTTGCGGTGATAGGTGGGGTTCTTGGTCTCAGGGTAGATGTAAACCGTTCGGCCAAGCCGCGCAGCTTCCGCCCTGGCCAGGTTGATGATCTCCTGCAGCGTCGCGATCCTGAACATCCCGTTGTTCTCTTGGGGCCGCTCGGGATCGGTGATCACGGCCCCCAGCGTCTTGATCTCCGCCAACGTGAAGTCGTGGGCGAACCAGCCTGTCTGTTTCTCTCCATCCACCGGCCAGTCCACACGTTTGCGGGCGGCGAACTCGGGCCGGGAGGCTACGTCGGTGCTGATGCCGAGGTTCGGGTCGTGCCGCGCGATCAGCACGCCGTCACTGGTCGAGATGAGATCGGGCTCGATCACGTCGGCGCCTTGCGCAATCGCCAGCCGGTAGGATTCCAGCGTGTGCTCGGGCAGGTAGCCGGATGCACCCCGATGGCCGATAATCAACGGTGGCTTGGCATCAAGCGTCTGCAGGCCTTTACCGCCGGCAGCACCGGCGGCAACTGCCGCCGGCGCCAGAACACCCGCCAAGCCGATGGCCAAGAATGCCATCCTTGAGGCGAGCGCGTTCATGCAACCGGGCGGTGTCGGAGCAGCGGACATTCTCGATCGATGGCACATCATACGATCCTCCGAACATATGTAAGAATGCGGGCCTGCTTCAACGGTTCAGGGGGTAGCGTTTTGGGTGGAGTGTAGCTGAAATAGCACCCGCGAGTAGAATATCAAACGTTTTCATGAGGAGGAAAACAACGGGACGAGGCGGTCTGCCGTCATCTCGGCGTGGATCAAAGCGAGCCGGCGGGTCCGACACGGCGTGCAGCGATTGCCCGAGCACGCGCGCTGATCGCCTGCCCGGCCCCCCAAGACTTGCCGATCCCTGGATCCGAAGTC
>JALOPD010000208.1 GCA_025454075.1 Desulfobacterales bacterium
GATTCCGCCGGCCGCATCCTGGAGGAGCGGATCATGAGCAGCCGCCGGACGCTGGACGCCTCCGTCGCGTTCCAGGTCGTCGACATGATGCGGGCGGTGCTCGATGAGGGGACCGGAAGCGTGATCCGCCAGCTGGGCTTCCATCTGCCGGCCGCCGGCAAGACCGGCACCACCGACGACTTCAACGACGCCTGGTTCACCGGGTTCACGCCCACCCTGAGCGTGTCCGTCTGGGTCGGGTTCGACCGGGGCACGAGCATGCGCGACCCCCAGGGCCGCGGCATCACCGGCGGCCGGGGGGCGGCCCCCATCTGGGCGGATTTCATGCGCAAGGCCACCGAGGGCGAGCCCCAGCGGGAGTTTGCGGTTCCCTCGGACATCCGCTTCGTCCAGGTCGGGCCGACGACGGGCCAGCCGGTGCTGCCGTGGGGGCCGCGGGGCGTGGATGTCGCGCTGCGAGCTTCCCAGATGCAGTCGCTTTCCCCCTTTTCAGGGGGACAGGACCCCGGCCCCGCCGGCGGCGGTCAGTGAGGAGGTGATCCGCCGATGACGCACTTTTTTCGCCATAACGCCGTCTGCCTCTGGTTGACCCTCCTGGTCGGCGGGATGGGGGGGCTGTGGGTTCTGCCGGCCCTCCAGCCCGTTGTGGGGATCGACCTCATGCCGCTCGTCGCGGCCGGCGGCCTGGCGGCGATGTTCCTTTTCATCGCCTGGGCGGTCAACCGGGCCGGGCTGAGACGGGTGGGGCATTTGATGCGCAGCGCCGATGTCGCCGAACGCGAAGGCCTTTCGGTCGAAGCGGAAGCGGCTTTCCGGGAAGCGCTGGCGGCCCTGGACGGGTTCTGGTTGGCGCCCGCCGCCCGCCGCCAGGTCCTGACGCGTCTGGCAGGGCGGCTGGCGCGGTTCTATCTGGCCCGGACGCGCCTCGACCCTGCGGCGGAGGACTTCGTCACCCGGTACCTCTCGGCCCGGCCCGAGGACGAGGAGGTCGCCGAGCAATGGGTGCGGCAGGCCGAGGGCCGGGGCGGGCTGCGGGAGGAGCACCAGGAACTGGCCGCCCGCCTCGGAAGCGCACACCCCCGGAATGCGGCCATCCAGGAAGCGCAGGCGCGCCTGTTTCTGATGCTGGAGCGCACCGATTACCCCGCGCTTCGAAGCTACCGCCGCGTGTGCGATGCGCAGGGCCGCGCCCCGGACGAATTCTGCGAGGGCCTGGCGCGGCTGTTGAAAAAGGACGGCCGCTCCGATGAGTGGGCGCAGCGGATTTATTCCCGGGCGCGGGGGGAGGGCCCGGCGACGGACCTGCCGGCCGTCCCTCGGCCCCGGGAGGCCGATCGGTTTCCAGCCGACCTCTCCGAAGCGGTGGAATCCGACGCCGGGCTTCCGGCCGAAGAAGAGGCTGAGCCGGAGGCCGCCTTCCGCATGTCTGCCGCAGCCGATGCGTCGGATGAAGAGGGGCCGGATGATCGCGAGTCGCTTTTGGCGGGTCGCCGGGAGGTTCGGCCGCACCTGCGTCGGCTCGCGCAGGCGGCCGGCTCCACCGCAAACTCGGCTCTCGAAAGGCTTTTCCGGCTGGGCCGCGGAACGGGGCGGGCGGCTCGCTTCGCCTTCCAAGTTCGGGGCGTCCGGTATGCGCTGGGGGTGCTGCTGGTCGCAGGGGTTGCCGGGGGCGGGCTATGGCTGGGCATCGACGCCCTCGACCGTTTCGACCGCGGGCCTTCCGTGCCGACTGGTCCCGAGACGTCCGCACCCGCCGCGGCCGCGGCGACGGACCCCTTCACCCTTCAGGTGGCCGCATACCTCAAGCAGGAATACGCGATCAAGCTGGTGGAGGAGTTGAAACGCAAGGGACTCGACGCCTACTGGACCGAGACGTCCAGCGGCGGGAAACTCTGGTACCAGGTCCGCATCTCGCACTTCCCGGATCAGCAGTCGGCGCGCGAATACGGCCGCAACCTCAAGTGGAAGGGGCTGATCGACGACTTCTACGTGACCAGCTATGCGCGCTGAGCGGATCGTTCAGTTCACCGAAAGCGTCTCCGGATTGACCGTCAGCACCGGGACCGGCGAGAACCGCACCACTTTGGCGGCGACGCTGCCGAAAAGGGAATACTCGATGCCTTTGCGGCCATGCGTTCCCATGACGATCAGGTCGGCACCCTCTTTCTGGACGAACGTGATGATCTCGTCGGCCGGCTCGCCGGAGACTACGCGTTTCTCGGCATTCTCCCGGGCCGCGGGGATATCGAGGCAAAACTGAGTAAGGGATTGCTGCGCATGCGCCACGACTTCACCCTGTTCCAGGCCCAGATTTTTGTGCGGCATGTACAGCCCGGCCCAGATGCGCAGGTCCTGCACCACGTGGAGAATGCAGATCCGGCTGCCGAACGGTTCCGCCAGGGCCAGTGCATACTTCAGAATTCGAGACGAATGCGGTGTCAGGTCGCAGGGGAAAAGAATCTTTTTGATCGCCAGCATCGTAAGGCCCTCCCTTCGCGTGTCGACGGGTTGTGACACCAACGGAGGCCAGGGGGTTGCCTCCGCGAAGCGATTCGGATGGGGCGTTGCACTAAGCGGCGCAGGCGTGTTCAGCGAGAGTTTGAGGAGCCTCCGGAGGACCGGGTGGAGGCATACCCGTCGGCATACCACCCGCCGCCTTTCAGCTCAAAGGAGAAACGGGATACGATCTTCTTGGCCTTTTGGTTGCAGCAGGGGCAGGAGATGGTCTCCGTCCCCATGGGAACGATGCGCTCAGTGGTCGTTCCTTTTGAACATTCGAACTCGTAAACCGGCATGCTGGCCTCCGCTTGACATTATGGTAACTATTTTAGCCCTTTCTGTGCGAAAGTCAAGGAGTCAAGGATTCGACATGGGGCGTGTCGAACCCTTTTCAGGGATGTAGCATGTATGTCGACATTCGTCTTGGGGTACCGGTAAAGGTGCCGGCTGATGGCGCACCCGGCAAAGGTTTCCTGCGGCAGCCCCTGGAAGGGCCGCAGCGGAAAGTGTTGTCGGAAACGGCGAGGGCACCCTCTGATGAGAAGGCGCCGCAGGAAGAAATCTACATCCTCTGCCGCGACTGCCTGCATCCCGTCACCCGGCCGGCCGATCGCATCAGCGTTCAGGGCCGCCACCGCCACACCTTCGCCAACCCTCACGGGGTCGTTTACGAAATCGGCTGCTTCCGGAGCGCCCCGGGGTGCGGGCTGATCGGCCCGGCCTCGGACGAGTTCACCTGGTTTGCGGGGCACCACTGGCGGGTGTGCGTCTGCGCCGCCTGCCTGGTTCATTTGGGGTGGCGTTTTGCCTCGACCGACGGGGAGCCCTTTTACGGGCTCATTCTCGACCGCCTGATCGAACCCTCTTGATACAGAAAAATTCAAAGCACGAAATCCGAAATCCGATTTGAATGCGGGACAAACCTGTCCCGGCGCTTCACTTCTGTTGGGCCAGCAGCGACAGACGACGGTACACCTCCAGCGTTTGGGCCCGGGTGTGTTCGAGAGGACCAGAGTTGTCGATCACAAAGGCGGCCAGCGACTTTTTCTTTTCGATGGGCATCTGGGCCCGGATGCGGGCGCGGGCGTCGGGCTCCGCGAGGCCGTCGCGGGCCATGAGGCGCTCGAGCTGGACCGGCTCGGGAACGTAGACGACGATCACCGCGACAAGCCCCTCGTCCATGCCGGACTCGAACAGCAGCGGCACGTCGAGGATGACCAGGGCCTCCGGCGCCGCCCCCCGGATCCGGTCCAGGCGCCGGGCGATTTCCTGTTTGACCCACGGGTGGACGATTCGCTCGAGCGCCCGTTGCTCGGCCGGGTCGTTGAAGATGATCTCCGCTAGGCGCCGCCGGTCGATCTCGCCGTCGCCGAGCAGAACGGTCTCGCCGAAATGGGCGACGATGGCGTGGAAGGCGGGCGCCCCCTTCCGGACGGCCTCGCGCGCGGTCCGGTCGGCATCGATCAGACGGGCGCCGGCCTCCTCGAAAATGGCGGCTACCGTCGATTTTCCCGTGGCGATGCCACCCGTCAGTCCGGCGACGATCATGCAGCGTCCTCGAATACGGATAACGTTTTGCGGGTCCAACTGCCCGGAGCCCTGAACGGCTGGACAGGGAGTTGAAAAGCAGGTATCGGGCCGTCAGCCGAGGCGCGCGGCGTTTTGGAAAGCACAGCCGATCGGCCATAGGTGAGTATTTACAATAGCCGCGCAACGCCGGATCACGGCCTGAGACGCCGCTTTCCAACACCCTGTTAGTCGAGGGCGGCTGCCTTGTCAACCGCCGGTCCAACTTGAATTGCCGCCCCCAGGTCTTAGCTTCAGATGGTACGGTCGGGGCCGTTCGAGGATTCCGATCGTTGATTTTCAAACCATCAAGGAGGTAAATTCGATGGCCGAAGACAAACTGAAGATGGCCGCCGATGTGTGCTCCTATATCAACGAGGACGACCAGCACATTCACTTGGAAATTTGTCTCCCGGGGGTCAAGAAGCAGGCGATCAACCTGAAGATCCGTGACGACAGCTACAGCCTGTTCGCGCCGCGGGACGACTTCGACTATGTGTCCGCGGCGGCGTTCTGCTGCCCGGTGAATTCCAAGAAGGCGAAGGCTTCCTACAAGGACGGGATGCTCAAGGTGACGGTCCCTCTGAGGGACCCCATGGAAGGCTCCCACGTCGTTAAAATCCACTAACCAGGAAAGCCGTCGGGCACTTTGTGCCCGGCGGCTTTCCTGTCATGAGGAAATCAAGGTCCCTTCTCCCCCCTCTTGCGAAAACAGGAATTTCCCCCGAAAAAACCATTTGACAAGGCGCCGACTTCTTGACTAATAGAATCGGCAAACTTCCTGACTTTTTCAATCGACAAACAACCTCCGTTGAACCCGGTTGGGTAAAGCGCATGACGCCGATTACGCCCCGAAAAAACCAGTACGCTCTGCGGGCGGTCTTCGAGTTGGCCAAGCACCGGGGCCAAGGGCCCACCAAGATATCCGATATTGCCGACGCGCAGTCGATCCCGGTCCGGTTTCTCGAGGTCATCCTGAACCGTCTCAAGGGCAGCGGCCTGATCGATGCCAAGCGCGGCTTCTACGGCGGCTACTACCTGACCCGCTCCCCGGAAAAGATCACGGTCGCCGACATCATGAGTTTCATGCAGGCCCCTCCCAAAAAGCTGGTCTGTGCGGCGTGCTTGGCCAAGACCCGGTGCCCGCACGGACACCGCTGCGCGTTTTCGGCGATGTGGAACCGGGTCAACCGTGCGATCCGGCAGGTGTACACCGAGACCACGATCCAGGACCTGCTGGACAACGACCGGCAGCTCCAGGGCAAGAAACGCAGCTCCCGCAAGCGACCTCTCAAGACGCGACAAGGACGTTCACTATGATGAAGGAAAGATCTCTGTTTCGCCGGACTGGACAGGTCCTGACGTTGGCGGCCCTGATGCTGGCCGTTGCCATCATGAGCGTTCAGGGGTCGGCACCGTCCGCCCCGCCCGCCGATGACGCAAGCAAGCCCCGGGCCGACATCATCCGGATCGACGGCCTCAAGCAGTTCGGCCGGCTGGAGCGACCCGCGGTGGTCTACCTGCACGAGAAGCACACCCAGGCCCTGTCCAAGAATAACAAGGACTGCGCGACCTGCCATCTGCCCGACAAGAAATACATGTCCACCAAATTCAAGCGCCTGACGGACGTCTCCAAGCAGACCGTGATGGACATCTATCACGACAACTGCACCGCCTGTCACCGGCAGACGGCCGGCGCCGGCGAGAAAGCCGGGCCGGTGGTCTGCACCGGCTGCCATCAGGACCGGGCCGTGGCCTCCTCCTGGACGGAAATCGGTATGGACAAGTCCCTGCACTACCGCCACCTGAAAGCCCAGGAGACCAAATGCGAGGTCTGCCATCACCGGTACGATCCGGCCGCCAAGAAACTCATCTATGTCAAGGGCAAGGAGGACAACTGCCGCTTCTGCCACCTCGAGGAGACCGTCGACCATGTCATCTCGATGCGGCTGGCGTCTCACGGGCAGTGCATCGACTGCCACCGCAAGCGGCTGGCCGAAAACAAGGACGCCGGGCCGGCCACCTGCGGGGGGTGCCATGACGCCGCCTTGCAAAAGAAAATCCAAAAGCTCAAAGAGGTGCCGCGGCTGATGCGGGGACAGCCGGATGTCACCGTCGTCCAAGCGATCAGGAGCGACGGTCAGAAAGTGGCGCCCTTCACCCGCATGAGCGTGGTGCCTTTCAACCACGTCGGGCACGAGACCTACAACGACACCTGCCGGGCCTGCCATCACTCCTCGATGGACGCCTGCGGCAAATGCCACACGCTTCAAGGCTCCAAGGACGGCAAGTTCGTCAAGCTGCAGACCGCCATGCACCGCGTCAGCGCCCAGGCGAGCTGCCTCGGCTGCCATGCCGGTTTCCAGGCGGATAAGCGCTGCGCCGGCTGCCACGCATCCATGCCGCGCAGGGACCCGCCGGGGCTTTCCGGCTGTGTCAGCTGCCACATGCCCAAACCCGCCGCGG
>JALOPD010000209.1 GCA_025454075.1 Desulfobacterales bacterium
GGTGCTGGGGCTGAGGATGAAGATGGGGTTGGGGTCGCTGTCGAACAGCGTGCGGTATTTTTCCTCGGATCGGGCCACTTGCTCCTGCAGCGTTGCGTTTTCGATGGCCGCTGCAATGCGGTTGCCGATCACCTCCAGCACGTTTTTCAGGTGCGGTGAAAATTGTTGGGGCTGCTTACGGCCGATGCGGATCACGCCGAGGCTGCGGTTCTCCTTGGAAAGGATCGGGATGTAGGCCAGGGCGTGCAGGCGTTCGTCCTCCAGCAGGCGAATCTCGTCGAAGCAGCCGCCCGGCAGCTCTTCCAGCGTGGTGAACCCGCCGCTTTGGGCCGCCTGGTGGACCGCGCTGTCCGGGTCGGCGACCGGCAGGAGGCGGCAGGCATCCGCCGACAGGCCGAGCCCGTGTTTCAGGTGATACCGGCCGTCGTCTCCCAGAAGAAAAAGGCAGATCCCGTCCGCGCGCACCAGCTGCTTGAGTTCGGCCAGGGCGGCGCGGATGCGCTCGTCCAGGCCGCCGGGCGCGTTCAGCGCCGAGTGAATGGAAACCAGGGCGCTCAATTCCGCCGTGTGACGCTCCCGCTCTTCCTCCGCGCGCTTGTCGTCGGTTTTGTCCCAAAGGGTTTCGATGGCGCCGACGATGCGGCCTTCCGGGGACTTGATGGGGGCGGCCGTGAACCAGCACCATGTTCCGCCTTGCCCCAGGTGGGGGAAAAACCCCTCGGCCTCGTAGGCGTCCTCTATGAGGGCGGACTTGCGCCACGTGTTCCCGTAGAGCCGGCGGATTTCCTCCTCCTCGGTCTGAGCGAGGATGACGTCCGCCATCGTCGGCCGCGGGCTTCCATAGAAGGGGGCCCACTGGCGGTCGGTGCCGATCTGCCGGCTTGCCGGGAGGCCCGTCAACTTCTCGAGGGCTCGGTTCCAGTGCGTCAGCATATGGTTCTGATTGATCACGAACGTCGGGATGGTGCTGCCCTCGATGATCTGGTACAGGGTGCGTTCCTTGCCTACGAGCTCTATTTCGATTTCACGCGAGCGGCGGTTGCGGCGCTCGATGATGGTGGCAAAGCGGTCCATCACCCGGTTTAAAAAATCGGCCAGCCGCTCCGGGTGGTGTTTGACGGACTCCAGCTCACGGCAGGATTCGATCTTGACCTTGCCGACCATCAGGAAATCCCGGATGGCCCTGGCCTCGAAGTGGTCGATCAGCCTCAGCGCGGGCGGCTTCGTGTCCCGGAGGGTTTCGATGATGGCGTGGCTGTTGGTCAGCTCCAGCAGGGTCTCCAGGCGGTCCAGGCGGAAGAGGTCCGTGTAGTCCGCGAAGGTCGGGATGTTGAGGGCGCGCGCGTACCGGATGCCGTCGGCGTCCTGGTTGATGTCGGCCACCCCGAGGATCTCAGGGCGCTGCCCGGCGAAAACGGCGTCCGTCAGGAATTCCAGAAAGGCCCTGCAGGCCCGGCCGCCGCCGACAATCGCTATGCTGGATCCCAAGAACTGACGGATCATGTCTTTCTCACTTCATAAAGAAGACCAGGGTGACGAGGGCGAAACAGGGGATCAGGAAGACCAGTGCGTACTTTACGACATACCCGAAAAAACTCGGCATTTTCGTCCCGGCCTCCTCGGCAATGGAGCGCACCATGAAGTTGGGGGCGTTGCCGATGTAGCTGCAGGCGCCGAAAAAGACCGCGCCGGCCGAGATGGCCGCCAGGTATTCCGGCAGTTCCCCCATCAGGTGCGTCACGCTCACGGCCTCGGGCACGCCCGGGTAGAAGCTGCCGAGCGCCGTGCTGAAAAAGGTCAGGTAGGTGGGGGCGTTGTCCAGGAAGGCCGACAGGGCGCCGGCGGCCCAGAAATAGTGGGCGGGCTGGTTGACGGCTTTGATGAGAAACGCCATGGCGCCGTTCGGGCCCGCCTTCAGGATCAGCAGGCAGGGCAGCATGGTGATGAAGATGCCGATGAAAAGCAGCGCCACCTCGACGATCGGCGCCCAGGTGAAATTGTTGTCCTCGCGCACGTCCACGCGCGTGGTCAGCAGCGACAGGGCGCCGATGACGATCAGCAGCCCGTCGCGGACCCAGTCCTGGAGGCCGCGGTGGACGCCGAGGGTGTCGACCTCCCCCCAGTTCACAACGCCGCTCATGAGCACGGCGCCGACGATCCCCGCCAGGAGAAGAAAATTGTGGGTGCCTTCCAGCTTGAGGGGCTCCTTGGGCCCCTTGGACGGGCGGTCCTTGGCGCCCTCCTTGCGGTAGTTGTAGGAATCCAGGATGAAATAGGCCGTCAGCAGCAGCCCCACGACCAGCAGCATGTGCGGCAGGATCTTCAACGTCCAGAAAAACGAGACCCCGTGCAGGAACCCGAGAAACAGCGGCGGGTCGCCGAGCGGCGTCAGGCTGCCGCCGACGTTGGCCACCAGGAAGATGAAGAACACCACCATGAAGGCGCGGTTCTTGCGATAAGCGTTGGCCCGCAAAAAGGGCCGGATGAGCAGCATGGCTGCGCCCGTGGTGCCCATCCAGGAGGCGATCGCGGTGCCGATCAGCAGCATCAGGGTGTTGACGACGGGCGTGCCCCGCAGCGAGCCGCGCAGCAGGATGCCGCCGGAAACCGTGTAGAGGGACCAGAGCAGGATGATGAAGGGGACATAGTCCGCCAGGATGATGTGGACGATTTCGTGGGCGGCGGTGCCGCCGAAAGCGATCAGGAACGGGACGGCCATGGCGGCCGCCCAGAAGATCGAGACCTTGCCGTAGTGGTGATGCCAGAAGTTGGGCAGCGCCAGGGGCATCAGCGCAATCGACAGCAGCATGCCGGCAAAGGGGATGCTGCTCCAGATGGGGAGCAGTTCGCCGAGATCGTGCGGTGCGGAAGCGGCAGCCGCCTGGGCCGTCGCCGCGTGAACCAACGCGGCGGTCACCGGGAGAAACATCACAATCGAAAGACCCGCCGGCACACCCAACGATAGAAACCGTTTCATGAGGCTTGACCCTTTCTGCCGAAGCGCTGTAAATTTCAAAACAGCCGGCGGAGCCGCTCCCAAGCCATACCAAACTCTTTATTATTTAAAAAGATTTTTTTATCTGATATCCATTTAAAACGGGATCGCAAAACCGGTCGCTTCGACGGCAACGAGCGATTGCGGAAAGGAGGAGTGGGATGAAAACGCTTCGGGTGGTCTTTTACCTTGCTATCTGGCTGGGGGCGACCTTCGGCCTTGCCGCCGCGGCCGAGAGCCAGGCGCCCGCCGAAGGGGCGCCCTTGCCGGAGTTCACGCTGCCGGCGCCCAAGGATGCCGCTCACGGCGCTTATCTGGGGGTAAGCGGCAAGAAGGAGTTCACGGTGGCCGACATCAAGGCCGAGGTGGTGATCATCGAGATCTTCAACATGTACTGACCGCACTGCCAGAGGGAGGCTCCTTCTATCAACGAGGCCTACCGGAAAATCGAGAGCAACCCGAACTTCAAGGGCAAGGTCAAGATGATCGGCATCGGTGTCGGCAACTCGGCTTTCGAGGTCGATTATTTCAAGAAAAACTACAACGTGCCGTTTCCGCTTTTTCCGGACCCGGACTTCAAGATCCACAAGCTGGTGGGGGAGGTTCGGACGCCTTACTTTATCGGTTTGAAAAGTCAGAAAGGAGCCGCCCCCAAGGTGTATTATTCCAAGCTCGGCGGCGCCAACGACGCGGAGGAGCTGCTCAACAAGCTGCTGGCCGACGCGGGGCTGCAGTGAGGAGAAAAAATGAAAACGATCATGGTCGGATTCGCCGTGATGATGGCATTGCTGATCGCCCCCGCCTGGGCGGGGGCGCAGACACTGAAGGACATGCTCTACGACCCCGGGGTGCTCAAGCCGATCGACAGCACGCTGAAGGTCAAGGTGGGGCAGACGGCCCCTGATTTCACGCTGCCTGCGATCTCCGGCGAAAAGGTGCGCCTGAGCCAGTACCGGGGCAAAAAGAACGTCGTGATTTCCTTCGTGCCGGCGGCCTTCACGCCGGTGTGCTCGGATCAGTGGCCCGGCTACAACATGGCGCGCGGCCTGTTCGAGCAGCACGACGCGATCCTGCTCGGCATCACCGTGGACAGCATCCCCACGCTGTCGGCCTGGCTGTCGGATTTCTGGCCCCACGGTGCGGTCGCCTCCAAATACGGGCTGCTTCGAAAGGATGGGGTTGCCGAGCGGGCGCTGATCTTCATCGACAAGAAGGGCGTCATCCGGGACATCGTGGTTTCCGACATCAACAAGCGTCCCGATTTGGAGAAATGCGCCATAGGCTTGGACAAGCTGGACAAGAAATAAGGGAGTCAAGCGCTCGAGGGAGTAAAGGCGAATCCCCATTCCCCGATAAGGTTGTCCCGATAAAACCCAAATAAAAAAATCAGTGCATGCCCCTCCCAAGGGGCACGCACTGATTTTTTAGCGGTGCTTCTTGGTGAAGGGGAACACGCTGGTGTAGCCCAGGATGTCGGTGATCAGCAGGATGATGAAGACGATCAGCAAGGTGCCGACGACGATCCCCAGTGCGCCTACGTCGCCGCCGGCGGGAAGGCTTTCGACCCTGTCGGCCAGCCGCACCGCCTCGGCATCCGACAGGGCTGCGGCGCGCGCCCGTGCTTCCTGGGGGTCGATGCCCTGTTGGGCGAGGGCCGCCTGGATGTCCTCCCGGGCCATCAGGTTGCGGACCAGTTCGCGCGCGTTCTGGACGCGGGTCCCATCCAGGACGGTTTCGGTGCCGACCAGGGCGGCCATGGCGGCCTGATGCGGCCCGGAAATCATGAAAACATACACGGCGAGAACAAGACTGACAGGTCTGGCGATGCGGTAGATTCTTTTCATGAGATTCTTCCTCCCCTTCCTTTGTCGGCGATGGATGCCGTTTGACGCCGCCGTCTTTCGCCCGCTGTTTTAATCCATAATATTGCGGCCTCGTGCAATGAGCCATCCTAACTATTAAAGACTCCTCAGTCAACGCCCTGCTGCCGCTCTGCCACCGGTTCCGTCCGCAGTCAATCGGCGTAGATTTGAAAAACTTCAGAAATCACGTACAGGCTGTCAATTTACGCAAAAGGCCGAGCTGTTTTTCAACTCGGCCCTCTGCTGAAGTTTTATTTGGTTAAGCGGATTTCTTGTCTCTGTCCTTACAAACCGTTATGCCGATCCACACCGTAAGAGCCATTCCCGCCGAAATCGCCAAGATTCCAAGGATAATTTCCATAGTCGGTCGACCTTCCTTAAATCTTTACACGCTCTAAATTTTCCGTCTCGCCGTCGTGCTCGAATTTCAGCATGAACGATTTCCCGGTGTCGTCCCACACTCGGGAAAGTTTCCATTCCTTCTCCCCCAAGCTCGTGTCTGAAATACGGAGGATGTAGTTGTCCGATGTGAGCGGTTTCATCGTGACCGATAGCGTTTTGTCGCCGACAACGATTGTGGTTTTATCACTGCTGAAATTGATGGTAACTTTTTGCTTCGTCGATGGGTTTTGCCATGCACCGCTGAGGTTGGACATGTCGTTGCCGCCCGAATCGCCGCAGCCGGATACCATCAAAGCCACCGCAACAACGATCAGCAGCCACCAGGGGATCATTTTTGCCCTTCTCATTTTTGCCCTCCTGTCAGTTTCGATTATTGGTCACCGCCCCATTTCCCGTATTTTCTTTTGAGACACAAATAAAGTCAATCGTTATTTTCTTCTAAAACTTTTATTTTGTATGTGATAACAAACATTTATGTTAACATGGAATATTTATGTAAGATTTCGTTAGCTAATTTAGTAGTAATTATTTCATGTAAAATCATTTGGATGACGCCAAAGCCGATCCGGCAACCAAGCTGAGGGTGTCGACGTGTTGCCTCGAAGCCCGCACCATTGTTGCTCGGCGGAATTTATAAGAGGGGCCAAAATTTGGACTCGATTAAAAATGAACCATACCTGGGCGGGATCGGATTGCGATCGAAAGGCTCACGACGGTCGGATGAGGATGGCGATGGATTAGTCGAAACCAGCGGAATGCATTGAGCCCGCACCCGAAGTTGGGCCGGCCGTCAAACGATCAACGGGGATACGTTGTGTCTTCCTATCGGCGCGATGCCCAGGCCTGCGCCTCTTGCCGCACATGGCGGGTGGCCGCGTCCAAGCGTGTTGGGGATGCGGTGGGCGGCCGGAATCACCGCATCGTGGACGATCTCGTCGCCCGCCCAACGCCATTTCTGATACGGACTCACACCCGTCATCTGCATGCACATGGGGCCCCCCTCAAGATCCTTTCGCCGACGGGCCCCACCGCGCACGCACGCCGAATGCGGCGAGCGTGCGCGGGAAGGGTTTTACGTGAGGTGCTGGCTGATGATCTTGGTCATCTCGAACATCGACACCTGCGCCTTGCCGAAGACCGCCCTCAGCTTATCGTCGGCATTGATCATGCGCTTGTTGCCGGCGTCCTGCAGTCGGTTCTTCTTGATGTAATCCCAGATTTTTTTCACCACCTCCGTGCGCGGCAGCGGTGCGGCACCCACCACGGCGGCCAGCACGGTGCTCGGGGTCATCGCCTTCATGAAGCCGGCATTGGGGGTGCGCTTTCCCGCCGGCTTGGCGGCTTTCCTGGGAACGGCTTTCTTCGCGGCGGGCTTCTTGGCAGCAGGCTTCTTCGTTGTAACCATACTCATCTCCTATTTTGGGGTTGCACCTTAACCGCTTCCGGACCCACTCCCCTGAATGTAAAATCACAGAGTGGGTTTTTCCGGAGGAACGTCGAATGATACTTCAATTCCCTCAAGAGTTGCAACATCGAAGTAATATCGTTTGGACCGGTGGTTGAAACAATGCCGGCCCGGGGACATGCCCCGCGCTTCCTTGTCATAAAATCAAAGCTCTGCTATGGCCCTGCCATAATTCCATTCCAGGAACATCCATGGCCCTCGACGGAGAGGACCGGCTTTTATGGCTTCTGATAAAACGATACACCCCCTGGCGCTCGAAAGTCTCTTCGGGCCCGCAGGCATCGCCGCGGATGAAAACGGCGACGGGTACCCGGATCGGTTGAAGGTCGGCATCCGTGTCGAACCCCGGCTTTCCGATGCAAACCTTTGGGCTCAAATACTGAACCTCGCGGCGCGGCTGGCGGGCGAGGTGACCGCGCTGGACCTGCCGGTCGTCAAGGCCTTGCCCCGTGCCTCCGCGGGCGCGGCGGCGCTCGTCGTCCACCGGCCGTCGAAGCGTCACCCCTGCGAGGTGGAGCTGCGGCGGTCGGCCCGAGCGGTCCATCTGGCAGGCCGCTCAGCGGCACGCATGGCCGAAGTGCTTTACTCCCTGGCCGTGCACGGCGGCCGGCCGCGAGGCGAGAGCAGGCCGTGGTCGTCCCTGCGTGTCGCCGAAAACGAAGCCCTGGTGCTGGAGGCCTTCGACCGGCGGGGGAGAGGGGTCGGCCGTTTTCAGCTGTCGCCGGCGCGCCCGGCGGCCGAGAAGAAGGGCGTCGAGCGCTTCGATCTGCTGGACCTGGCGGGTGCGCTGTATCGCGTTTCCGCCGAAAACCCGCGTGCCAAGGAGCTTGCGCTCGCCATCGAGCTTCCCCGCCTCAGGCTTTCCTTCCAGGCCGGGCTCGCCCTGTCGGAAGCGGTCGTGCGCGCGGCGCTGGAGGCCACGCGCGTGGAGCTGCCGCTGGCCGTCTCCGGGCCGGGCCGGGCGGGCGGGGTGGTGTTGCGGGTCGCGGAGCGCCCCAACCGCGGCGCCCGACTATCCGTCGAGAAGGGGGAGAACGCCAGCGGGGTCATCGTCCGTGCCGAGGGCGACGCGCGCAGCCTGGCGGCCCTGCTTCGGGATTGGGCGAGCATCGGCTTTGCCGCAGGGGGGCCGGCCGGCGAGGGAGTCCGGCGCCTGCGCGGCCGCATCGATGGGCTCCTGGACATGATCGCTGCCGGAGCGCCGCCGGCGGCCCGGGATGTGCCGGCGGCGGTCCGGCGTCGGCTGGCCTGGCGCCCGGAGACCGAGCGCCTGATCGCGGTCGTGCGCCGCGTTCCGCCCGGCCGCGGCGTCCTCCACGGTTTGGCCCTGGTCAGCCGGCCCGGGAAGGCGAGAACGCAGGTGCGGCGCGACATCGAGAGCATCCTGCGCGCCAAGGGGTATGCGCCCGCGATCGTCGTCCTGAACGCCTACAAGCCCGGGCTCTCCTGGCTGCGGGAGGTCGTGCAGCCGGCGCTCGAAGCCATTCCCCGGCTGGAGCGCGTGCGGATCGCCTTCCGCGGGTTCGCACCCGACCCGCCGGCCCTCGAGATGCGATCCCGCTGGCTGCAGGAGCTCTATCCCGGGCCGGACCTGCTGGCGACCGCGCTGGGGCTGCCCCTGGAGCGGGTGCGGCTTTCCATGCGCACACGGCAGCGCGAGGCCTATGCCGTAACGGCCTGGGACCGCGACGGCACCCGGGTCTATCGAGCGGGCTTCACGCCGCGGGCGAGCCGTTTGCCGTACCTTCCCGGCTACCCGGAGGCGGGATGGGTGCACCCGAGCACCGGGGGAATCCGGTTGACTCAGTCCGGCCGCGTGCTTGTGGACGAGAGCCTCCCGACCGACCGCGAGCGTTTCTGGCGCTTCTTTCAGGAGAGCATCCTGCCGGCGCTCGAAAACGGCATGACCGACAGAATTGCCGACGGCGGGGGCCTGCCGACGGCGTTCTGGGAAGAGGCGGCCATCGATGTGCGCATCCCTGAGACCGACGAGCGCCTGGGGATCGGCGAGGAGCGCATCGCGCCGCTGGAAGCCCTGCACGAGGACCTTTATTTCGTGCTGCTGGATCATTTCCGGCTTTTCGCCGAGAAGCACGGGCTGCCGGTCGAAAGCCAGTTCGGGCGGATCCTGCCGCGGGTTTCGGCGGCTGCGCCGCGCGGGCGGCCTGACGCCCGCTTCCGGGCGCGGCCGTTCACGCAAGCTCCGGCGTCCTGCGCCGTTGCCCCGGCTGCGGCCGCCAGGGTCGCGTCCATCGGAATGGAGGCGGGGCGTTTGGGGTTCGAGATCGAGGCCGGCCAGCCGCTCGCCGCAAACGGCATGGCGGAGGAGCTGTGCCGGAGGGCGCGCTCCCGCGGCCTGGACCTCGGCATCGACGCCCGCACAGGCTGTTTCATTTTCCGAGCGGCGCGGCCCCGGCCGCCCGCCATCGTCAGGCGCAGTACCGCCAAGAAAGCCGCGCCGCTCGCGCCGCCGCTCGACCGGCTGCTCCCCATGCGGGAGGTGGGGCGCCGGGTCCGGCGGCTCGCGGATCTGCCCCACCTCAGCGCCTGGCAGGCCGGAACCACTTGGCAGGGCCGCGGCATCTGGGCACTGGAGGCGGTTCTATCGGGCGGCGGAGGGCTTGCCTCGCTCGCCCGCGCCCGGCTGCTCAAACCGACGCTGCTCATCAACGCCCGGCACCACGCCAACGAGGTGTCCAGCACCAACGCGGCCCTGCGGCTGGCCTGGGAGCTCGCCGCCACGCCCTGGGGGCGCGAGGCCCTCCAGCGGGTGAACGTCGCCATCGTCCCGCTCGAGAACCCGGACGGGGTCGCCACCCTGGAGGCGCTGCTGCCCGGCTGCGCCGACCACAAGCTCCACGCCGCGCGCTACAACGCCCTTGGGGCGGAGTGGTACGGCGACTATTTCCGGGAGCCGCCGCGCTTTCCCGAGGCCCGGGTCAAGCCGCTCCTGTGGCGGCGCTGGCTGCCGCTCGTCGTCCTGGACGCCCACGGGGTGCCCAGCCACGAGTGGGACCAGCCCTTCTCGGGCTGCGCCCCCGGCCGCTTCCGGCAGTTCTGGATCCCGCGGGCGTTCATCTATGCGATCGTGCCGTTCATCGATGAAAATTCCCACCCCGGCCATAGGCCGGCGCGGGAAATTTCAAAATTCATGGCCCGGGCAATCAGGGCCAATCAAGAAATTCAAAAATTGGACCGCGAGCTGAAGGACCGATATGCCCGCTACGCTCGGTCGTGGGACCCGGAGGTGTTCCCTCCGACGGGCGGTAGAGGCCTAACGGTGCTTCCGAGCGAGAAACGTCTGGCCGGCATGAACTTCGGCGTGCAGCGCTTTCCGGTGACGATTTCCGAGATCGTCACCGAGGTGACCGACGAGGTGGTTTCCGGCCGATTGCTGGGACTATGCGCCAAAGCCCACCTGGCGGCCGCCAAGGCGCTGCTGGGATGGCTCGGGCGCCAGGCGCCGGGCCGGCTGGTGCGGAAACGATCGCGGGAGAGCGGGCTGGTGCTCTCCTGGGAGGCCGGGAAGCGCAAGCGATGAAGACTGAGAAGGCCAAACAGCAAAATCAAAGATCCGGACGCCCAAACACCCAGCACACCCCATTGCAGGCGCCGCGGATTTGAGCTATGACTCCGGCAGTTAAATTTGCCGATTCCAGGCAGATCTTGGCACGTTTATTAATCGTCTCGAAATAGTATGGACCGAGAGCGACCCCCTCTCCCTTACCCTCTCCCCCAGTCCTGGGGGAGAGGGCAGGGTGAGGGGGCGTCCG
>JALOPD010000210.1 GCA_025454075.1 Desulfobacterales bacterium
GCCGTAGACGAGCAGCCCGTATGGTCTGTGATTTGCTTTGTGGTTCCGTCGGAATACCGTGGTCAGGGTGTTGCCGAAGCGCTCCTTAAAGCGGCAGTGGTGTACGCGAAAAAGAACGGTGCCAAGATAGTAGAAGCGTATCCCATCGATAAGCCGGGCCGCTCGAACGACAGTTTCATGTGGTTTGGCGCAAAGTCGATGTACGACAAGGCGGGATTCCAGGAGGTTGCGCGTCGCAAACCTCAGCGCCCGATCGTTCGTCTGAAACTGATTTAGACGCATTAACGGAGAAAACGCCAGCTGTTCGGCTTGATAGACGTTACGGATCTGATAATGAGCCAATACCAAAGAAAAATAGGGAAACGAAAATGAAAACAACCAGCGAAAACAAAATTGTCCTCATCACGGGGGCAAACAAAGGCATCGGCTTCGAGGCCGCGCGGCAGATCGGCAGGCAGGGTGCCACCGTACTCATTGGAGCGCGGGACAAGGCCCGCGGCGAAGCCGCGGCTGCCGCGCTGCGAAAAGAATCCATCAAAGCCGAGTTTTTCGCGATCGACGTGACCGACGACGCCAGCGTTGTCGCCGCCGCCAAAGAGATCGCGGCCATGCACTCCCGGCTTGATGTTCTCGTCAACAACGCCGGGGTGAATGTGGACCTGGGTAAAAAGCCTTCGGACCTTTCGATCGCCGCGCTGCATCAGACGCTCGCGACCAATCTCGACGGCGTTATCCGCACCACTATTGCCCTTCTGCCGCTGCTCAAAAAAAGCGCGGATGGCAGAATCATCAACGTTTCCTCGACATGGGGTTCCATCACGGCCATGTCGCAAGACGAACCGGCCGCCCCGGCCTATCACATTTCGAAAGCGGCGTTGAACATGTGGACGGCGATGCTGGCCGGCGAGCTGCGGGGGCAGGCGGTCACGGTCAACTCCATCTGTCCCGGCTGGGTGCGGACAGACATGGGCGGTGCCGCCGCCCCGCGCTCCGTCCAGCAGGGAGCGGCCATCATCGCCAAACTGGCGACACAGGCAGAGCGCGTGAACGGCGGCTTCTTCGACGACGCCGGAACCGTCGCGTGGTGATAACTGCCGATAGGGTACGTAGGTGAAAGATTGGTGGAAATATCACTTTGGACTGGTGATATCCTGTGATATATGAAGACCTGTCCCGGAAAAATCCTTTATCGACCCTGCGGTGACACCGGATCACATCATCTGACGAGACGATACCAAGCGTCATTGCTCTCGGCATTCCTGACTTCCTGCGGCTCTCCCTCTTAGATCGTCTCGTCGACCCAAGCGGTCAAAGGAGAATCGCGATGTTCCATCAACAGACCCTCATCTGTCGTGTATTGGCGATGGCGGCCGCCGAATTGCGGCCATCGGCGCTCGTGCTGGGCGCGGTGCTGCTCGCGTCGGTGGCCTCTGCGCAAGACCGTGTCCCTGCCGCTGGAGACCCCCAGTCGGCCTGGCGTGAGGTGGTATCGGTGTTGACGCATCCGCGCTGCCTCAACTGCCACCCAGCCACCGACTACCCGCGGCAGAACGACAACGCCCAGCGGCACAAGTTCGGCGTCGTGCGCGGCCAGGCCGGAAGGGGAGCGCCGGGCGCTCAGTGTTCGACCTGCCACGGGTCTGGCAACAACGCATCCAGCGGAGTGCCCGGCGCCAAGGACTGGCATCTCGCTCCGTTGAGCATGGCGTGGGAGTCCCAGCCGGGGGCGGCGATGGGCGGTGGGCGGCTGTGCGTCGTCCTGAAGGACAAAAAGCTCAACGGCAACCGCGACCTGGCCGCGCTCACGGAGCATGTCCGCAACGACGCTCTGGTCAAGTGGGCCTGGGCTCCCGGGAGGCATCCGAACGGCACCGCCCGAACCACGCCGCCGTTGAGCCATGAGCAGTTCGTGGCCGCCTTCGAGATCTGGGCGGCGGCCGGCGGTCCGTGCCCGCCTTGATCCGCGGCCGCTGCCGGGAAATGATTGCGCCGATACGAATACGATCGCCATTGAGGAGGACAGCATGCCTACCATCCGCGTCAACGGCAAGAAGGTCGAGTCCAGCGCTTCCCCCGACACGCCCCTGCTGTGGGTGCTGCGCGAGGAACTCAAACTCACCGGGACCAAATACGGGTGCGGCGTCTCGGCTTGCGGGGCCTGCACCGTGCTTCTTGCGGGTCAGGCGGTGCGGTCCTGCACCTATCCGGTGTCGGACGTCGGCGATCAGCCCGTGATCACCATCGAGGGCATCGCCGACGATCGGGTCGGAAGGGCCGTGCAGGCGGCCTGGATCAGGCACGACGTGCCGCAGTGCGGCTATTGCCAGATGGGGCAGATCATGACCGCCGTCGCCTTCCTGAAGACAACCAAGCGTCCCACCGAGGCCCAGGTCGTCGAGTCCATGGGCGGCAACCTGTGCCGGTGCGGCACCTACCAGCGCATCAAGGCGGCTGTGCTGGATGCGTCCAGAGCGCTGTAATAAAGGAGGACCCCATGAGCATGCACGAGCTTACGCATACGGCGACTCAGGCGGAAGGCGCGGGCGGCACATCGCGACGGGACTTTCTGAAGGCCTCCGCGGCCGGCGTCGGCCTGGTGATCGGCTTCTTTGTGCCGGGCCGGGGGCGGCTGTTCGCCGCACAGCCGGCGGCCGACAAGATCTATCCACCGAACGCGTTTCTCAGGATCCTTCCGGACAATCGTGTCATCGTTCAAGTGACGAAGCTCGAGTTCGGACAGGGAACACTGACCTCGCTGCCGATGATGATCGCCGAGGAGCTGGACTGCGCCTGGAAGGACGTGCGGGCCGAGCTGGCCAAGGAAGAGGAGATATACCGCGATCCACTGTTCGGCATTCAGTTCGTCGGCGGCTCCACGAGCGTGGCCCACAGCTTCAAGCAGTACCGCGAAATCGGCGCGCGGGCGCGTGCCATGCTGGTGGCGGCCGCAGCGAAACGCTGGGGCGTCGAGCCAGGCCGCTGCCGGACCTCGGCCGGAGTGATCACCGGCCCGGCCGGCGAGCGGCTGCGCTACGGCGACGTCGCCAGCGAGGCGATGAGCCTGCCCATGCCGGAGAAGGTCATGCTAAAGAACCCGAAAGACTTCCGCATCATCGGCAAGGCCACGACGCGCCTGGACACCGCGGACAAGTCGACCGGCAAGCAGGCCTTTGGCTTCGACCTGGATCTTCCCGGGCTCAAGACGGCTCTCATCGCGCGCGCGCCGGTCTGGGGCGCACGGATCGCGCGCCTGGATGACGCCGCCGCGCGCGGAGTCAGCGGCGTGCAGAAGATCTTCAGGATTCCGGGCGACCGCGGCGGCGAAGCGGTTGCCGTCGTCGCCGACGGCTACTGGGCGGCGCTGCAGGCGCGCGACGCGCTGCAGATCGAGTGGGATACCACCGGGGTGGAGCGCGTGGACACTGCCCAGCTGCTCCAGGAATACCGCCGGCTGGCGATGCAACCGGGCACCCCGGCCCAAAAGGCGGACACCTCGGCGTTGGCGCAGGCGCCCAACCGGATAGATGCCATCTACGAGTTCCCGTACCTGGCGCACGCCCCGATGGAGCCGTGGAACATGACCCTGCTGTTCAAGGACGGCGCCTGCACGGTGTGGTGCGGATCTCAGTTCCAGACCATCGACCGCGCGGCGGTCGCCAAGGTGCTTGAGCTGCCGGAGGCGAAGGTGGAGTTCCGCACGCTGTTTGCGGGCGGCGGTTTCGGCCGGCGGGCGCTGGCGACCGCGGCCAACAGCGTCGAGGCGGCGCACGTGGCCAAGGCCATCCCCGGCGTGCCGGTCAAGGTGATCTTCACGCGCGAAGACGATATCCGCGAAGGCTACTACCGGCCCATGCACGTTCACCGGGTCCAGGTGGGCTACGACGCCAAGGGTACGATTGCCGCCTGGGAGCACGTGATCGTCGGCCAGTCGATTCTGGCGGGCAGTCCCTTCGAAGCCATGTTGGTCAAGGACGGGGTCGACGGCACGATGGTCGAAGGCGTCCGCGAATCGCAGTACCATATTCCGAACCTGGCCCTGTCGGTGCACCACCCGAAGGTCAACGTGCCGGTCCTGTGGTGGCGCTCGGTCGGCCATACGCACACCGCCTACGTGATGGAGACGGTCATCGACGAGATCGCAGCCAGCGTGAAGCGCGATCCGGTCGAGTACCGTCTCTCGCTGCTCTCCAAGGAAGGCGAACGCAGCCGTCAGGCGCTCCTTCTGGCGGTGGCGAAATCCGGCTATGGCAAGCGGCGGCTGCCGGCCGGCCGAGCCTGGGGGGTCGCCGTGCACATGTCCTTCTCGACAGCGGTTGCCTACGTCGCCGAGGTTTCGATGGCGGACGGCCTGCCGAGGGTGCACCGCGTGACGGCGGGGGTGCATTGCAATCTGCCGGTGAATCCGCGCACCATCGAGGCGCAGGTGCAGGGCGGCCTCGTGTTCGGGCTGTCGGCCCTGCTGCCGGGTGCGGCCATAACCTTGAAGAACGGCATCGTCCAGCAGTCCAACTATACGGACTATACGCCGGCGTACATGGGCGATGCCCCGACCGTGGATGTCTTCATCGTTCCCAGCACGGACACGCCCACGGGCATCGGCGAGCCGCCCGTGCCGCCCATCGGTCCCGCGGTCGCGAACGCCGTGGCGGCCCTGACCGGCCGCCGGATCCGCAGCCTGCCGTTCACCGCGATCAGTGCTTAGTACCGAATTTCATAAATATGGTCGCGCAAAAATCCCCCTCTCGCCCTTTGATAAAGGCGGGAACTTTCTCCTCCCTTTCGTAAAGGGAGGTCGGGAGGGATTTGATACGAAATTCCATACGCTGCCGTATTAATGAAACGGTGTACTTAGCCACGACGCGCCCACGGCATTGACCACCAAGAGGAGAAGGCCCACTCGCAGGCGGGCTTTCTCCTTCTCGGCTCCGTCCCTATTGCTACAGCACTGTTGGAATGGCCGGGCCGGCAAGCTCCGGGCCGGCTGGTGCGGAAACAAACCCCCGAGAGGGATCTGGTGATGTCCCGGGCAGCAGGAGACAGGGGGCGGAAACGGCAATACGGCCGACAATCATTGGCTGCGACATCAGGGCTTAACGACGGCTCATATCCCTTACAAAGAGCAGATAGGACTTGTTCAGGATCAGGTCGCCTGTTTCCCTGATAAGATACAGGAATTGCGGAGTGAAATTAAGGTGGTCGCTGAGCCGCGAGCGCTCGGGCGGCATTTCCACCGGAAACGTTCCACCGAACACCGCTCCTCCCGACATTTCCACTTCCACCAGCTGCTCCCGGGCGAACATCACATCCTCCAACAAGTCTTTTTCCCTCAGCTCCACCCAGCGGATGCGGCGCTTATTGGCCAGGATGATCGTATTCTGCCGAGTCTCCTCCAGTGGAAGAAAATCATGCGTCGAATTGAAAACATCGAGTATCAGCTCCCGGCCTGAATGCCCTTCCGCATACGCTTGAAGGAAAAAACTGACCTCCATGACGCGGTCGTCGCTCCAATGCACGACCGCGCTGCGTCGAGTCTTCTGGATGATCATGCTATAGGCCTCCTTGGGCTTTCTTCTCGATCAACGCGGCAAAAAAGTTTTTGTCGTTCGCTTTTTCGTGGGCCGCTTCCGGTGTAATCCGGTCTTCTTTGATATGATTCATGAGTGCGGCATCCATCGTCTGCATTCCCTCCTTAAGCCCTCCCTGGATGAGGGAGGCGATCTGAGAAACCTTGCCCTCCCGAATCATGTTGGCCAGGGCCGCAGACCCGAGAAGGATTTCGTTGGCGGCGCACCGGCCCTTGCCGTCTTTCGTCGGCAGGAGCTGCTGAGCGATGATGGCCTGAATGGAATCGCCCAGCATCGATCGCACCTGGCCCTGCTGGTTGGAGGGAAAGGCGTCGATGATGCGGTCGATCGTCTTGGCGGCGCTGTTCGTATGCAGGGTTCCGAAAACCAGGATCCCCAGAGAGGCGCAGGTTAGGGCGAGCGAAATCGTCTCGAGGTCCCGCATCTCGCCGACCAGAATGATGTCGGGGTCTTCGCGGGTGGCGACCCTGAGCGCATCCGCGAAACTGCGGGCGTGCGCGCCGGCCTCCCGCTGCGTGATGAGACACTTGATGCTGGGATGAACGAATTCAATGGGATCTTCGATCGTGAGGATGTGCGCCTCCCGGGTCTTGTTGATATGGTCGATGATCGCGGCCAGCGTCGTGCTCTTGCCGCTGCCCGTAGGACCGGTTACGACCGCGAGACCCCGTTTCAGCTCGGCAATCTTGTAAAGCACGGAAGGCAGTTTCAGGTCGGCGATCGTGAGGATCTTGGTCGGGATGATGCGGAAGACGGCGCCGATGCCGCGGTGCTGAAAGAGGAAATTGCAGCGGAACCGGGCCACGCCTTCCAGCTCATACGCGGTATCGAGATCCCGGTTTTGCTCAAGGACGTTTCTTTGCTCAGGCGTCAGGATTTCGTAGAGCATCTGCGTGAGCGCCGCGTTGGTGAGTACCGGTCGGGC
>JALOPD010000211.1 GCA_025454075.1 Desulfobacterales bacterium
CAAGGACCCCGCCATCCAGGAGCAGATGAAAAAAGAGGGCTTCGTCCCCCTGGCCATGGGCCATGCGGAAAGCAAGGCCCACATCGAAAAAATGACCGCCATCTACAAGGACATCGTCAAGGACATCAAGAAGTAACAAGAGAGAGACCGTTATGATGCTCGGCACAAGACGATCGACGGACATCGCGACAGGGGTGTTCCTGGCGGCACTGGGGCTGACAGCCGCCGCGGCATCGACCCGCATCGGCGAGGGTGCGGGGGGGCAGCTTCACCCCCGCACTTTTCCGATGATTCTCGGCCTGCTCATGTTCATCGGAGGGGCGGCGCTCGCCATCCAGGCGGCGACGGCCAAAAGCGGCGGCGGCAAAGCGACAGCGTGGCCGGACCGCAACGGGTGGAAGCTTCTATCGATCGCAATGACCGGCTTGGTGGCCTACGTCGCAGTTTCGCAGGCGCTGGGGTTTATCATCAGCTCGCTGATCTTCGTACCGTGGTTTATTCGCTACTTCGGCCGCTACAGCCGTCTGGTGGCAGGGTCCTGCGCGCTGGGCATCGCCGCCTTCATCTATCTTGTGTTTATCCGCCTGCTGCAGTTGACCCTGCCCATCGGCCCCCTCTCCTTTTTGGGATGATCCTGAGCCGAAATCCCAGCAGCGCGTAATCGGAAATGTGGAGGTCTATGCGGCATGGAAGCGTGGTCTTCTCTTCTGGGCGGGTTCTCGGCAGCCATCAGCCCCTACAATTTACTCTTTGCCCTGATCGGTTGTATTGCCGGCACGCTGGTGGGGGTGCTGCCCGGCCTGGGGCCCACCGCCGCCATCGCCATGCTGCTGCCGCTGGCCGCCATGCTGGACCCGGCGCCGGCCATCATCATGATGGCGGCTATCTATTACGGAGCCATGTACGGGGGATCGACCACCTCGATCCTCGTCAACATCCCGGGTGAAGCATCGTCGGTGCCTACAGCGATGGAAGGCTACCAGCTTACCCTGCAGGGCCGCGGCGGGCCGGCGCTGGGGATCTCCGCCATCGCCAGCTTCGTCGCCGGAACCATGGGCGTGGTCGGCCTGACCTTTTTCGCGCCGGTGCTCGCGCGGGCCGCACTGGCCTTCGGCCCGCCCGAATACTTCGCCCTGACCTTTTTGGGAATCAGCCTGGTCGTCAGCCTCTCCGGGCGCTCCCTCGGCAAGGGGCTTCTATCCGCACTGCTGGGGCTGCTGACGGCCATGATCGGTCTGGACCCCCTGTCCGGGGTGGCGCGTCTGACCTTCGGCTCCCGCCAGCTCATGGCAGGAATCGATTTTGTGCCGATCATCATGGGGCTGTTCGCCATCTCTGAGATCCTGGTAAATGCCGAGAAGAAAACACGGATGATTCTCGAAGGGAAAAAAGTCGAGTGGCTGCCCACCTGGCAGGACATCAAGGATACCTGGGCGGCAACGATCCGCTCCGGCTTTCTGGGGTTCTTCTTCGGCTTGATCCCCGGCTGCAGCCCGGCCGTGACCTCGTTCATGGCCTACGACATGGAAAAACGCTTTTCCAAGCACCCTGAAAAATTCGGCAAGGGCGCCATGGATGCGGTGGCCTCCGTCGAGGGATCGAACAACGCCACGGCCAGCGGCGGATTTGTGCCGTTGCTCGCCTTCGGGATCCCCTCGGGGCCGGCCCTAGCGGTGCTGCTGGGAGGGTTTATCATGTACGGCCTGCAGCCCGGCCCCCGGCTCATGCAGGAGCAGCCCCACCTGCTGTGGACGATCATCGCCAGCATGTACATCGGCAACGTGATCCTGCTGGTCCTTAACCTGCCCCTGGTGGGATTGTGGGCGCGCATGGCCCTCATCCCGTTTCCGATCCTGGGGCCCTTTATCACGGTCTTTACCCTGATCGGGGCTTTCAGCCTGCGCTATTCCTTTTTCGACTTGTGGATTGCGCTCCTGTTCGGGGTGGTCGGCTACCTCATGCGCAAACTGGAATTCCCGGTGGCCCCCATGGTGCTGGCCACCGTTTTGGCCAGCATGATGGAGACATCTTTCATGCAGTCCATAACTATGTCGAGAGGTTCGCTTCTGATTTTTTTCACCCGCCCCATCGCCGCCGCCTTCATGTTGCTGACAGTGCTTTCGGTGGTGAGCGGGATGTTGCTGATCCGGAAGGCCAAAGCCAAAAACATTGAACTCGAAGAGAGCGACTCCTGAAAATTCGACCTTCGGCCGAATTTTCAGTGTCGGTGGGAAAAAATAGAGGCAAGCGACTGCGGCCGGTCGAACAGGAATGACCAGGTTGTTGTTCAGGTGTTACCGGAAGAAAAGCGCCTCAGGTAATCGTCCCGCTTGATGTTCAGCTTCTTGATGCGGTATTGGATCGTGGAGCGCGGCAGGCCCAGGAGCTGGGCGGCGCCCCGCTTGCCGCCGAGCACTCCCCGTGTTTTGGCGAGCGCTTTAATGATGTGCTGCCGTTCGCTGTCCCTCAGACTGGCCAACTCGTCTGAAACCCGCTGCCCCTGCGGCCGCGCGGATTCGAGTATTTTTTCGACATCATCGGCCGATATCCGGTCGCCCGCCCGCAGAATCACCAGCCGCTTGACGAGGTTCTTCAGCTCCCGCACGTTCCCCGGCCATGGGTATCCACAGAGGCGCTCGAGGGCGCCACTGCTGTAGACCGGTTCCGGGCGGTTCATTTCCCGGGCCTGAATCAGGGTCAGCTGTTTCATCAGCAAGGGAATATCCTCTTTTCTTTCCCTCAACGGCGGAACGTGGATGGAAACGATGTTCAGCCGATAAAACAAATCCTCCCGGAACGTTCCGGACCGGATGCCCTCCTGGAGATCCTTGTTGGTGGCGGCAATCACCCGGCAGTCGATCTGAACGGGACGGCTGTCGCCCACGCGCTCGAACTGCCCGTCCTGCAGGATGTGCAGCAATTTGGCCTGCAGACTGATCGGCAGCTCGGCGATTTCATCCAGGAAAATGGTGCCGCCGTGGGCCAGCTCGAAGCGCCCGAGGCGCTTGTCGCTTGCGCCCGTGAAAGCGCCCTTGGCATGGCCGAAGAGTTCGCTTTCGAAGAGCGAGGAGGCCAGGGCCGGGCAGTTGGTCTTCACGAACAGGTGGCTGCGGCGCACGCTCAGGTTGTGGATGCAGTGCGCCAGGTAGTCCTTGCCCGTCCCGGTTTCGCCGGTGATCAGCACCGTGGCGTCGGTGTCGGCCGCCTGCTGGATGGTTTTCATGATGCCCGCCATGGCGGCCGATGCAAAAAAGAACTCGTCCTGGTGATACTCGTCGCTGCTCTGCAGCAGAAAATCCTTTTCGCGCTCGAGGCTCTTGTTCAGCTTCTCCAGCTCGGTGTAGGCCAGCATGTTGTCGACGGCGATCGCCACCTGCCGGGATACGTCGGTCAACACTTCCGTGAGCTCCGAAATGTGCTCGGGCGCGCTGCGGAATGAAAAATGGATCGACCCCAGGATCCGGCTGCGCACCAGCATGGGAAACGCCATGGTGGCGTTGAGGCCGGCCTCGACCATGGCCCCGATGGAGGACAGGTCGGTGTAGCGGCGCAGGTCGTCGATGATGGTCGGCTGGCGCGACTGAACCACCATGCGGGCAATGGCGCCGTCGGCGAGCGGCCGGCTGTGCCGCGTCAGGCCGCCGCCGGGCTGGACGCCGTCGGCAGCGGCGAAATAGCTGATGGACTGGCTCTTGGCGTCGTAGAGGTTGATCGCCATGCGGTCGAACGCAAAGTGCTTGCGTAGCTCCTTGGCCAGCGCCTGGAAAAGGTCTTCCCGGTTGGTACGGGTGACCACGGCGTTGTTGATTTCAAGCAGCATCCTGTAGCGCGTCTCGGTAGTCCAGCGCATCTCACACCTCGTTGCCCAATTTGATGGTTTTCTGCCCAAAACACAAGAAAAAATCGTCATTGCGCCGAATATTGGTCAAAATTTTTCGGCAGACAATTGGGCAATTGTTTTTTTATCTAATGATTTTAATTAAATATATTTTGCACGAGCATGGCCGCCCTTTTGCAGACAATTTAGCAACTCCTGGCAGGATCAAAAAGATGGTCGAACTCAAATACGGCAAAAGCAAGATCAGGGTCAGCATCCCCGAAAAAGCTGCCGTCTCGATCCTTGAGCCTCTGAGGGCGCCCGTGCTTGCATCCGTTGAATCTGCTTTGGACTCGGCCTTGAGCGCTCCGATCGGCCGCCCGGCCCTGGAAGCGATCCTCGAGGCGCGCCGCCCGCGGTCGGTGGCCATCGCGGTCCCGGACGAGACCCGCCCTGCCCCGCTTTCTGAAGTCTTGCCCCGCCTGCTGAGTCGAATCGAAGCCGGGCTCCCGGGTCCCCTGGCCGACCACGTCACCCTGTTCATCGGCGGCGGCCTGCACCCGCCGGCGGATGCCGATGCCGTCGAACGCATCCTTCCCGCAGCAATCTCCAGGGGCTGCCGGGTGGTAGCCCACGACACCCGCGCGGCTGCCATGCGCGACTACGGCTCGACCTCGCGCGGCACGCCGGTGCGCATCAACGCCGAGTATGCAGGTGCCGATTTCAAGATGGTGATCGGGCAGGTGGACCCGCACCAGTTCGTGGGGTTCACGGGCGGCGCCAAGGGGGTGGTCATCGGCTGCGCCGCCCCGGAGACCATCGAGATGAACCACAGCCTCATGGCCCAGCCCAACGCCCACGTCGGGCAGCTCAAGGGCAACCCGGTGCGCGAAGACCTGACCGAGGCCGGCGAGATGGTCGGGATCGACCTGGCCGTCAACTTCGTCCTGGACGCAGACAAAAAGGCCGTGCACCTGACCGCCGGAAACCCCTCGCAGGTCCTGGAATCCTGCGCAGCGGTCTGCGCCAAGGTTTACGGGGTCGCGATCGAAACCAAGTTCGACATCGTGGTGGCCTCCTGCGGGGGCTACCCCAAGGACATCTGCCTCTACCAGGCGCAGAAGGGGTTGAACCTGGCCTCGCAGGCGCTCAAGCCGGGCGGCCACATCCTGCTGCTGGCCGCCTCTCCTCAGGGCGTTGGGGACGACATTTACTTCGATTACGTTTCGCAGTTCACCTCGCCGGAGGAGGTGATCCGGGATTTCAAGTCGAGCGGCTTCCGCATGGGGGCGCACAAGGCCTATCTCTTCGGCCGCACGCTTGTGAACTACAACGTGGCGGTGTTCTCGGACCTGGACGCCGGCATCCTGCGCAAGTGCCACCTGCGGGCGGCGAACCCGGCGGCCATCATCGACGAGTGGGTGTCGTCCTTTGAGGGCACGCCGCGAGTGGCGGTGATCCCCAATGCGAACACGACCTATTTCTACACATCAGCCGGAAGCAGACGATAATCGGGGTTTTCACCAAGTCATCGAGACTTTGTTGGCAGTCACCCATTAACCCAGGCGGCTTCGTTCAAAGCCCGTATTCTAAGCGCAAGACCTTCCCTCCACGGGGAAACGGACCACGCAGAAACCGGGCTTTCAACGATGCCGTCCACAACGACAAGGAGGAGCAGCACATGATTCAATTCCTGGTTCACGAAGAAGCCGACAATGTCGGCGTGGCCACCGTCGACATCAAGGCGGGGGAGAAGGCCGGCGGGCTGTACATGGACAGCCAGAAGAAGGTCCAGGTCAAGGCCCTGCAGGACATCCCCCTGGGGCACAAGATCGCCCTGTCCAAGTTCAAAAAGGACGACTCCGTCATCAAATACGGCCATGACATCGGCCGCGTGGTGGCCGAGATCAAGATAGGCGAACACGTTCATATTCACAATCTGAAAACGAGGAGGTGGTAACCATGGCCAAGCCCAAAAACCCGAAAGTCTTCGCCTATCGCCGGGAGAACGGCCGTGTCGGCATCCGCAACCATGTGGTCATCCTGCCGCTGGACGATCTGAGCAACTCCGCCTGCGAGAAGGTGGCCCACAACGTCAAAGGCACCAAGGCGATCCCGCACGCCTACGGGCGATTGCAGTTCGGCAAGGACCTGGAGCTTTTCTTCCGCACCATGATCGGCACCGGGGCCAACCCCAACGTTGCCGCCGTGGTCGTCATCGGCATCGAACCGGACTGGACCAGCCGCATCGTCGAGGGCATCGCCAAGACCGGAAAACCCGTGGCGGGCTTCAGCATCGAGCGCTTCGGCGAGTTCAAGACGGTGGAGATGGCCAGCTGGAAGGCCAAAGAATACGTGCAGTGGGCAAGCGAGCTGCGCCGCGAGCCGGTGGACCTCAAGGAGATCTGGGTCAGCGTGAAGTGCGGCGAGAGCGACACCACCAGCGGCCTTGCCTCCAACCCGACCGTCGGCAACGCCATCGAGAAGCTGGTCTCCATGGGCGCCACCACCAGCTTTGGTGAGACGAGCGAGATCACCGGCGCCGAAATGGTCTGCAAGGAGCGCGCGGTCAATCGCAAGGTCGGCGAGCAGTTCATGGCCACCTTCAACGCCTACCAGAAGATGATCGACGACAACAAGACCGACGATCTCTCCGGCTCCCAGCCCACCAAG
>JALOPD010000040.1 GCA_025454075.1 Desulfobacterales bacterium
TGCGCAGGTTGGAGCCGGAGCCGCCGAGGTCCTGGTTCATCTTGTGGGTCAGCTCGAAGAAGATCTCCTCCAGCTGCGGGGTCGTGGTCCCCAGGAAAACGATGTCGCCGGTGGAACCGTGCATGTTGGTGATGCCGCTGCCGCGAAGGTCCCACAGATCGCAGAGTTCGCGCAGGTACTTGGCGGTGTAGAACTTGCCGCCGGGCTGGCTGACGCGCATGGTGTGGAAATGGGCCACGCCCGGGAACTCCTCCGGCATGTCGCAGTACCGGCCGATGACGCCGCCGCCGTACCCGAAGACGCCGACGATGCCGCCGTGCTTCCAGTGCGTGCGGCCGTGCTTGTAGGTGAGCTCCATCAGGCCGAGAACGTCGTCAACCACGTCGACCGGAATCTGGTAGTCGACCTTGGATGCGGTTTTCGCGCGATGTTCGGCCAACTCTTTCAGGTCCGACACAAAGCTCGGCCACGGACCACTTTCCAGCTGGTCCAGCATAGGGGTTTTGTGTTTTGCCATTATCTACCTCCGTGTGAGTTGATGATTAAGCTCTTGGAAACGCAACGACCGCAGGAAACTCAGGAAAGACCGGCTCACCTCCTCTCTCGATCCGCTGAATTTTCGGTTTTGATGTATGCTTATCCGGGGGGAATATCTGCAAAAAAATTGAGTCGAACCTATAGCAACCAAACGCGCCGCTTGTCAATAAAAAAGCGGCAATTCAAGCCTCGCAGAAGCTTGGAAATCAAAGAGGCTGCACTCATACCCTATCTTGCGGCATCCGCTGACGGAAGGTCTGCATGTTGTGAGGGTTACAGCCGACCAAAAACCTCCGACAGCATTTCGGCATGGCTCTGAATGCGCGCCTCCACCAGGGCAAGCTCCGGGCTTCCGGGCGGAAAGGCTTTTGCCGCAACCGCCAGGCACATCTCCAGAAGGTCGTCCGATGAGCAGGCAGCGAGATAGCGCCTGAATAGTCCGTCCAACGGCAGCGGCAATTCACAGGGGGCCGGTTTTTCCGCAAGAGCGGCCAGCATCCCGGCCACCGTCGCCTCGACGGCCACCGGGCCGGACCAGGCCATCTCCCCGGTCCCGTCCAGGCGGTCCAGGCGGGTGCGCATGCCGAGGTTCAGCAGAAAGATCAAGAGGGTGTCGAGAAGGGTCTTGAGGTCCGGGCACGCATCGTCGGCATCCTGCCGGGCCCGGAAAAGAGGGCGATATTCCCGCACCGTGACCAGGCGAACCTCGGTCCGGCGCCCGCCCACCTTTGCCACAAAATCACCTGCGGCGTGGTGCCAGGCCCCAATGCCTTCACGCGTGGTTAAGCTGAAATAATGGGTCAGGATCCGGGCGACTTCGTGGTAGACTGCGCGGGTCTGGTCCGGGTCCAAGCGGCGGCCGGCTTCGGCATCCCAAAGGAGGACCGGCGGTTCCGCGGGGGCGGGGCTCGATGTCAAATGAAACTCGTGAAAACCCGGGAACCATTGCCCCAGAAAAAGGTCCACCGATCGGCCGTTTCCGGCATCCACCATACCGGCGGCGTAGACCTCCGGCACATGCCCCGCGGAGAATTCCCGGTTCAGCCTTTCAAGGGCGGCGTATTCCCTGGGCAGCAGCGCCTTTCCGGCGGCTGACACCGCAACATTGACCACCCAGCAGAAAGGCTTTCCGCCGATGTCCGCTTCCACCCGGCTTGGGTGGTAATACTCACCGTGCTTGGCCAGAAAAATCCGGAAGAACGCCGCAGCGGACGCTTCCGCTCCCTGCTTTTTCAGGCAGCCCGCTATCGCCTCGCCCCCGGTACCTTCAAGAAACGACCGCACCGCTTCAAAATAATCCCCGATCGAAAGGGCTGAGCCTGAGGCGGCCTGAGATGAACCCAAGCCGAATGTCCGGCTCAGCGGCAGGGGCAGCCGCCATAATGGTTGTTCCGGCGTGACCGGCTGGTCGAGGGTTTCAAGAAAATAGGCAAACCGCGCCCCGCCGGCCGGCCCGGCGACCCCGTGGCCCTTTGGCCCCTTCATTTCATTTTTGCCCGGTGCTCTTCGATTTCCTGGCGGATCGGCAGCGCCACGTCGAAACCCAGGGCAACGGCCTTGTCACAGTGCTCGATGGCCAGCGCGTAGTCCCCCTTCTCCAGGTAGGCAATGGCCAGGTTGTTGTGGGCCGGGGCGAAATCCGGGGCGAGCGTGACGGCCTTCTGATTGGCTGCGATGGCCTCCTCGACCAGGCCCTTCATCAGGTAGGCGTTGCCCAGGTTGGCGAACGCCTGGACATAGCGGAAATTGAAGGTGGTGGCGCGTTCGAAATTCTTGATGGCCTCGTCGACGTTGCCGCGCTGCAGCTCCACAAAGCCGATGTTGCCGTAGCCTTCGGAGAAACCGGGCCTCACCCGGACCGCTTTGCGGTTGTAGTCCAAGCAACCGTCCAAGTCCCCCCGGCTCAAACAGATCCCGCCCAACAGCACATAGGCCTCGGCCAGGTTCGGACTGCATTCCAGGGCTGCGTTCAGCTCCCGTTCCGCCTCCTCCAGCCGCCGCTGGCCCACATACCCGACCGCCAGGTTGTAGTGCGAGTTGCCGCACTCGGGGTTCTGGTTGACGGCCGATTGGTGCATGGAGATGAATTCCTCGACATTTTTTGGTTTATCCATTGATTGAATTTCCTTGGCTTTGAATTGTGGCCCGATCTTTCAGGGGCGCCTCTCACCCAAGAGCAAGAGTGGGGCAGGATACAGGGAGGAGAACGGGACCCTTAATGATTTCTCAAGTATTTTATTAGAGAATCCCCGGCCCATCCGGGGATTCTTTGCGGATACGGTAACCCCCAAAGGCTGTCAAGTCAAATTGCCCGCCGCCTGCAGGAATTTGAGCCATATTTTTGCTTGACATCACTTGGGCTTTTCTTTACCAAGCTGCAGATATCGCCATTCTCGCAAATTCGGATCGATGGCTTAGCAAAACGGCCGAGACCAAGGCGCGCGAGTTCCGCTTCACGAGGCGCACTTCAGTGAACCGCGGTGAAGGCGGTGCGAAGCGACACGCTGAGATTGGGCATTTCACGCAGCCATCCAGGGAGAAAGCATGAAAGCCGGGTGCTACACCGCACTGATCACTCCGTTCAAGGACGATGCCGTCGACTGGAAGGGCCTGGACCAGCTGATCGACTTCCAGATCCAGAACGGCATCACAGGGATTCTCGCCGTCGGGACCACGGGCGAAAGCCCGGTGCTCGACTGGAAAGAGCACAACGACGTCACTGAAAAAATCGCCCTCAGGGCCAGGAACAAGTGCCTCTGCATCGCCGGCACCGGCAGCAACAACACCCGGGAGACCCTGGAGGGAACGCGGAATGCCGTGAAGTTCGGCGCCCGGGGGGTGCTGCTGGTCGACCCTTACTACAACGGGCCGAGTTCGCTCGAGATCCGGCGCGAGTATCTCGCCCCTGTCGCCAAGGCCTTCCCGCAGATCGACATCATACCCTACGTCATCCCCGGCCGCACCGGGACCCAGCTGCTGCCCGAAGACCTCGGGCTGGCCTGCCGGCAGTACCCGAACATCAACACGGTTAAGGAAGCCACGGGCAGCATTGAAAACATGCGGCGCACCCGGGAATGCTGCGGCCCGGATTTCACCATCCTATCCGGCGATGACCCCATGACCGTCGAGATGATGACCGACCCGGAGATCAAGGCGGCGGGGGTGATTTCGGTGGCCTCCAATGTGGCGCCGAAAGCCGTGACGGAGATGGTGAGCCTGCTGATCGCCGGCCGAACGGCGGAGGCCCAGGCGCTGGCTGCGAAGCTGGAGCCGCTCTTCAATCTCGTGACCGTCAAAACCACCGAAAAAACACCTTACGGCGAGGTGACCTGCCGGGCGCGCAACCCGCTTGCCTACAAGACGCTCATGGCGATCCTGGGGATGCCCTCGGGCCCCTGCAAGCCGCCGCTCGGCAAGATGAGCCGCAACGGCCTCGCCAAGGTGCTGGAGGCTGCCCGCACCATGCAGCGCACGGCGCCGGAGATTCTCAAACCCGTCGCGGACTTTTTTGGGGTGAGGATCGAAGAGCGACTGGAAAACCCGAAGTACCGAGAAGGGCTCAGCTACCCAGAGTATTAGGAAAAAGCCATAAGGACTGAGCGCCTGTCGAACGGTGGTTGTTCCGCTCAGTCCTCGGTTCTTGTGGCTTAGTCCTCTTTTTTCGCCTCCGCCTTGGAGTCGCCCTCCTTGAACAGCAGCCCCTTGAGCCACGTCAGCCCGAACTCCAGCAGGGCTACATCATCGCTTTTTAACTTGTCCAGGGTCGGCGTATCCGCCGGGAAGCGTTTGAGGAACGTGCTTTCAAACACGAACGCGCGGAACTCGTCGATGTTGTAGCTTGCCAAAAAAAACAGTTGCTTGGTCTTCTCGGTCCAGTGCATGTTCGGCGGGAAAGACCGCTTGCGGACGATGAGGTCCGCCCACTGGGCGTTGATCCGGTCATGGACGTCGACCCCCTGGTCCTCGCGCCACTCCAGCACGGTCCAGGACTTGTCTTCATCGAAACCAAAGCAGTGGGCCTCCCGCACCATGAAGAAAAACTCCTCGCCGTCCGGGTCGTCCTTGTAGGCGAGGGAGGCGACCCCCAATGGGTAATAGCGGCAGGAGGTCGGCCGGTCCTCGTACACCATGCACCCCTCCGGCTTGACGAACGGGCAGGCCTTTTTTTCGGTCACGGCACCCTCTTCGTCCAGCAGCTTGAGGGTCACCACGGGAACATCGGTCTTCTCGAGCATCTGCAGCTCGGTGTAAAGAGCCAAAAACTGCCCGGAGGAGAGCCCCAGGCGGTTTTTCAGGCGAATGATGTCGTAGGGGGTAAGAATGATGTTGATGCCTCGGCAGCATTGCGTGAAGCACTTCACGTCCTTGTGGCAGCGAAAGGTGAAGCGACTGTCCGGGCCCAGCCGCAACGGCTGGATCGGCCCCTTGGCGAGCTGTTCCATTTGGAATCCTCAGCAGGTAGTTTCGTGTTTGGGATTGGGGGTTGCCAATCGTTTATTTCGGTTCTCAGCCTGAAACTCTTGTAATTTGTTGCTCCCCGGTGTCCTTATCTTACATCGGTCAGCCAAGTCAACGCTGCGATTCAATTTGATCTTGATTTCACCAGAAAATCTAATGTATCCTGAATTTTAGACTTTGAAGCGCAGCCGGACGGCGCCGGAGGCGGGTCAGCGTGCGGCGTCCGATCAAAACGAGCGCAAATCGATCGAGGAGGAGATAGTAATGAAGCTGTCCATCACCCGGGCCAAAACGCTCAAACCCAAGCCGGATGAGACCCAGCTGGGCTTCGGCACGAAATTCACCGATCACATGTTCAACATGGATTATGCCCCCGACAAGGGCTGGCACAATCCCCGCATCGAGCCCTACGCGCCGATCGGCATGGATCCGGCAACCATGGTCCTGCACTACGGCCAGGGCGTGTTCGAGGGGCTCAAGGCGTACCGCACGGCCTCCGGCCGCATCCAGCTCTTCCGGCCGCAGGACAACCTGCGGCGCCTGAACCGCTCCAACGATATTCTGTGCATCCCCCGCATCGACGAGAGCTTCGCCCTCGAGGCGTTGAGAGAGTTGATCGCGGTCGAAAAAGAGTGGGTGCCCCGGGCGCCGGAGACGTCACTGTACATCCGGCCGACCATCGTTGCCACCGATCCCTTCCTGGGGGTGCGGGCCTCCCACACCTACCGGTTCTTCATCATCCTCTGCCCCGTCGGCGCCTACTACCCCGAAGGGTTCAACCCGGTGAAGATCCTGGTGGAAAAGGAGCACGTGCGCGCCGTACCCGGCGGCATGGGCGAGGCCAAGACTCTGGGCAACTACGCCGCGAGCCTGCTGGCGGGCCAGAAAGCCCACGATGCCGGCTTCACCCAGGTGCTGTGGCTGGACGGTGTCGAGCGCAAGTTCATCGAGGAAGTGGGTTCCATGAACATCTTTTTCGTCATCGACGGCGAGGTGACCACCCCGGCGCTCCAGGGCAGCATCCTGCCCGGCATCACCCGGGATTCGGTCCTGCAGCTGGGGCGCATGTGGGGCCTCAAGGTGGCCGAGCGCCGCATCAGCATCGACGAAGTGCTGAAGGCCGCCGAAACAGGGAAACTCCAGGAAGTCTTCGGCTCCGGCACGGCCGCGGTGGTCTCGCCGGTGGGCCAGATTAAATACGGCGACCGGGCCGTCACGGTCGGCAACGGCCAGGTCGGCCCTCTTGCCAAACGTTTCTACACGGCGATCACCGACATTCAGTATGGACGCGCGGCAGACCCCAAAGGGTGGGTCGTCCCGGTTGTCTGATAGAAAGGAAGCGTTGCATGCGGCAGCCGGGAATGATCCCCCATCTGGCAGAGTTCGCCGCCAAGATGGCCAAGGCGGGGCTCAGCTCGCTGGCCATCGACACCTTTGCCCATTACTACCGCCGGCTGGTGGGAGGCGAGACGGGCCTGATTCACGACGCGGACATCTTCCCGATCCAGCCGCATGAAATTCCAAAGGACGCCGAGCTGGCAGGGTATGCGGCGGCCGGCCGGCGCGCGCTGAGCCGCTCGGTGCGCATCGTGTTGAACGGCGGGCTGGGAACCTCCATGGGGCTCCTCGGCCCGAAATCCCTGCTCAAGGTCAAGCAGGGGCTTTCGTTTCTGCAGATCATCCTGCGCCAGGCCGAGCTGAGCCAGTGCCGGCTGGCCATGATGAACAGCTTCAACACCCACACGGCGACGCTTTCGGAAATCACGAAGCTGAAACCTTCCCGGCCGCCGCTTTTTTTCCTGCAGCACAAGTTCCCCAAAATCCTGCAGGGGGAACTGACGCCGGCCGGCTGGCCACCCAACCGCGAGCTGGAGTGGAACCCGCCCGGCCACGGCGATGTTTACGCCGCGCTTTTCGCCTCAGGCATGCTTCAGAAACTCGTGGAAGAGGGTGTCCGTTACGCCTTTATCTGCAACTCGGACAACCTGGGGGCCGGCATCGACGAAAGCCTGCTCGGCTATTTCTCCGAAAAGCGATTTCCCTTCATGATGGAGGTCGCCGAAAAGACCCCTTCCGACATCAAGGGCGGCCACCTGGCCCGCCACCGCAACGGCCGCCTCATTCTGCGCGAGGCGGCCCAATGCGCCAAGGAGGAAATCGCGGCCTTCCAGGATATCCGGCGCTACCGTTTCTTCAACACCAACAACATCTGGGTCAACCTGGAGTTTTTAAAGGACCTCATCCTCAGGCACCGTTTCGTCGATCTGCCGATGATCGTCAATCCCAAGACGCTGGACCCGCGCGACGAAAAAAGCCCGCCCGTCTACCAGATCGAGACCGCCATGGGATCGGGGGTTTCGCTTTTCGACGGTGCCGCCGCAGTCAACGTCCCGCGCGCGCGCTTCCTGCCGGTCAAGACCTGCAACGATCTCCTGGCCGTGCGTTCGGACTGCTTTGTCTACTCCGAGCGGGAAGGCTTGACGCTCAACCCCGCACGCGCGGCCGCCGGGAGAACCGAAGCGATCAAGATCAAGCTCGATTCGAAATATTACGGGAAGTTCGATCGGCTGGAAGAGCGGTTCCAAGAGGGCGCGCCCTCCCTGGTGGAATGCGACGCACTCACCATCCACGGTGATGTGCGCTTCGAAAAAGGGGTGGTGGTCCGCGGCACGGTGACCATCACCAACCCCGGCCCCGCCCCGGCCGTGATCAAGGCCGGAGCGGTGATCGAGAGGGATCTGGCGCTATAGGGACCGCCGCACCCCTGGCAGCCGGCATCTTCATTTTTTTAAGACATCCTTCAGCGAATTCACGCAGAAATCGACCCGCTTTTCAGTTGAGTTGTAACCCATCAATCCGATCCGCCACACTTTGCCGGCAAGCTCTCCTAAACCGGCGCCGATTTCCAGATTGTGTTTGGCCAACAACTCGCTTCTCACCTTGGCTTCATCGATTCCTTCCGGAACTTTGATTGCCAGCAGATGCGGAATCCTTTCACTGTCAGGAACAATCGGCTCCAGCCCCAAATGTGATTTTAATTTGGAGATCAGCTTCGCGCTGTTTTCTTTGTGGCGCTTCCAGGCGTTTTCGATTCCCTCTTCCTTCAAAATCATGAGCGCTTCATGCAGGCCATAATATTGATTGCTGGGCGCGGTGTGATGGTATGCGCGTTTGCCCGGGCCATTCCAATAACCCTCAAGAAGATTCAGATCGTTAAACCAGCTTTGGATAGGCGTCTTTCTATTTTTGATAAAGCGAACCGCACGTTCGCTGAAACTGACGGGAGACATCCCGGCGACACAGGCCAATCCTTTTTGAGAACAAGAATAAACCGCATCCAGCTGCCAGTCATCGACATAAACATCCACGGCGCCGAGAGATGTGACAACATCGGCAATAACGAGCGCACCCGATTTATGTGCGATTTCTGAAAGCGACTTTATATTCGACAAGGCACCGGTAGATGTTTCCGCATGGACGAACGCGACCACTTTTGTGTCGGGGTTGTTTTTCAGGGCGCTCTCCAGCTTCTGAGGATCGGCCGCTCTTCCCCAGTCATCTTTCACGACCACAACGTGTCCACCGAGTTTAGAAACAATTTGCGTCATCCGGTTGGCAAAATAACCGGCCACGCAAACCATGACTTTTGAACCCGGCTCTACCAGATTGACTAGACAGGCTTCCATGCCCAACGATCCCGGACCGGACAGGACAAAGGTGTGTTCACTTTGGGTTTTAAAGGTGTACTTGAGAAGTGATTTTATCTCGTCCATCAATTCGATGAACTGAGGATCGAGATGCCCCAGTGTCGGCTTCGATAAAGCAACCAAAACCTGGGGATGAACATTCGCGGGTCCGGGACCCATCAGTATTCTATCTATCGGCTTGAATGATTTGTGCATTGGCTGTGGCCTCCATTGGTTTTTGGGATAAAAACCCGCTTTGGGACGGCAGCGACTGTCCGAGGGTATGACAGCCCTACGACGGCCCGGCTGCCCCAAGATAGGAGAGCGCCTCTTGCGCCCCTATCCGCAGTCGGTCCAGTAAAACCACCTTCAATGGTTGTTGTCAACAACGAAGGGCCGATTCAGTTCCAGTTTGTTTGCATTGAAAATCCGGAATGTCCATCTGAGTATTCGCTGAACAGCGCGGTGCTGGAGGCAGGCGAATAGCAGCGCTATTCCCGGCGACGCGTCAGGTATTTGATCAGGACCCTGTCCGAGGAGCCCGGGGCGACCTTGAGGGAAGCGGGCTGGATGGCGAGAGCGGCCTCGAGGACCCCCACGTCCCGCAGCCTGTCGAGCGGCACCTTTTCCGTGTAGATGGTCTGGATGTTCTCCAGCACGCGCTTGCTGCCGATGATTTCGATCCTCTGGGGCTCGACGGCGGCTTCCGCCAGGACAATGTTCTCCGGCAGCCGGCCGGCCCAGTCGATCTGGATGGGCAGCTCCTTTCTCACCGTGACATCCAGGTCCACGACGACGTTCTGCGGCGTGACATCCTTGAGCACGATCCCGGGCGGAAGGCTGATGTTGTTGGAGGTGATCGCATAGGTGTTCTGCCCGGCGGTGGAATTGCTCAAATCCAGCCGGACCCGCACCTGTTCCGGCCGGATGGACTTGATCAGGGTGCCCGAGCCGCTCAAGTTCAGCCGGACCGAATTGACCGAGGCATGGACGATCTCCATGTTCGGGTCGCGGTTCTGGTATTCGATGGGGATGTCGAAGGTCACCATGGTTTCCAGCCCGCGGGAGATGCTGAACCAGAATCCGGCGATGAACAGCAGCGACACCAGCGCGGCGGTGGTGACCTCGAGCCGTTCCTTCTTCGCCTGGGGGCCGTCGGCCTCGCTAAACCCGAAATGCTCCTCAAGCTTTTGGATCAATTTGCTTCGGCTGCCGATTTCCCGCAGCTGCGATCCTTTGGCCAGGCTCACTTCGCCGCGCTCTTCGGAAACGACGACCACCAGGGCATCGCTGCCTTCCGCCAGGCCCAGGGCGGCGCGGTGGCGCGTTCCGAGGTAGGACGGCAGGTCGTCCCGCCGCGACAGGGGCAGGATGGCCCCCACCCGGGAGACCCGGTCGCCTTCGATGACGGCCGCGCCGTCGTGGACGGGGTTGTCCGGGAAGAAAATGCTCAGGATCATTTCCTTGGAGATATCGCCGTTCCAGTCGATGCCGCCCTGAATCAGTTCGTGGATGTCCTCATCGCCCGGTATGACGATGATGGCGCCGTGGTTGCGCCGGGCGAGCTCGAACGCGCTGTCGGCGATCACGTCCACGGGCGCGGCCCGGGTCTTGGTGGTGAAGCCCCACAGGATTGTCTTTAGGTTTTTGGCCTGCAGCACGCTGCGGATCTCGTTGCGGAAGACCACGACGATGATCAGCGCCGCCACCGCCACGATGCCCTGGACCACCCAACTCGTGACGATCAGCCCCATGTAGCCGGCGATCTGCTGGAAAAACCACAGCATGGTGAGGCCGATGAGAACCCGGAAGACGTAGGTGCCTCGGAACAGCACGTAAAACCGGAAAAGGATGTAGCTGTTCAAGCCGATGTCGACCACATCCTGCCAGCGGAACCCTTCGAAGAACCGAATCAGGCTTTCCATCGGTAGCTAATCCGTTACGCTGAAACGGAGCGTTTTAAGAACCCGGCCGCCGGCGTCGCTGATTTCCACCCTCCAGGGGCCCCGGTCCGCCTCCCGCAGCTGGATGCTGCTGTAAGTGCTCCAGCGCGGATGTTTCAGCGAAAGCCGGATGCGCGCGCTGGGCTTGTCGCGAAAAAACCAGTGGTGGTACACGGCGGTGTCCTCGGCGATCTGATCAAAGAGGGTGTAGCAGTAGATCTTGCCCGTCGAAATCGAAAAGGCCACGGCGGTATTGTAGGGGATCCCGTCCTTCATGTCCTCGCAGATGAGGGCCTGGACCAGCGAGAGCCGGGTGGACGCGGGGCCGGGGGTGCTGCGCGACGGTGATTGCGGGTGGGCGTCGAACACCCCGCACACCGAGATGCAGGCAAACGCGAGCAACGGCAAACAGCATTTTCGAAACAACTCTTTTCTCCTTTCGCCGGCGGCTGCCGGCAGCACGAACCGCACTCCGACGACCCGCAAAAGCGGGTGCTCTATCTGTTCAGCTTAGCGTGCTTTTCTGACTTTTCAAGACAATTTCACGCTAATTGCACCTTTTTTCTCTAACAATTCTAAGGTATGCTGTGGCGAAACCTTCTAACGACGTCTTTTAAGGGGCTATTGATGCAGCATTCCGACGCTCTGATCCAGGATCCCGTGCCCGGCACAAACACGCTCCGCTTCTGCGGCGACGTTCTGACATTCGCGCTGGCGGTCCCGGCCGGGATGAAGGGGACGGCCTGGATCCGCACCAACATAGGCCACGCGGCCGTGACCCGCACCGAGATCATCCGCAGCGTTCATCTTCAGGAAACACCCCTGGGCCGAGACTGGTTCGACACCGCCATGCGCCGGGTCTCCGAGAACCGTTTCGAGATACAGCTCGCGTTGTCCGAGGTAGGCCACTTCGAAGCCAAGTGCTTCTTCCTTCAGGAAAACGAGAGCTCGCCGGTCTGGCCGCCCGGCGCCAACGCCTGCGTGAACGTGCAGTCGTCGGAATCCTGCTGCGCCAACATTATCTACAACGCCTTCGTCCGCCAGTTCGGTGTTAACAAATCCGGGAAGAAACCGCTGCCTTCCCCCGGCGAAGAGTGCGTCCGGGTGCTCGACGCCGCCCGCTACACGGTGATCCCGCCGTCAGGGACCTTCCGCGACCTCATCGCGGAGCTCGATTTCATCCTCGGCGAACTGGGCTGTCGCATCCTCATGCTGCTGCCGATTCACCCCACGCCGACCACCTACGGCCGGATGGGCCGTTTCGGAAGCCCATACGCGGCCTTGAGCTTCCGCAGCGTCGACCCGGCCCTGGCTGTTTTCGACCCCAAGGCGACTCCGACCGAGCAGTTCATCGAGCTGGTGGACGCCGTGCACCGCCGCAACGCCCGTCTGTTTCTCGACATCGCCATCAACCACACCGGGTGGGCCGCCAACCTGCACACCAACCACCCGGAATGGCTGGCGCGCACGGCCGAGGGCCGGATCGAGGTGCCGGGGGCCTGGGGCGTCCAGTGGGAGGACCTGACCAAGCTCGACTACCGTCACCAGGAATTGTGGCAGTTCATGGCGGAGGTCTTCCTCACGTGGTGCCGCCGCGGGGTGGACGGCTTTCGCTGCGACGCCGGCTACATGGTCCCTCACCCCGCCTGGAGATACATCACGGCGCGCGTGCGGGAGCAGTTCCCCGACACGACGTTCCTGCTGGAGGGGCTCGGCGGCAAGATCTCGGTCACCCGGCAGCTGCTCAACACGGCCAACCTGAATTGGGCCTACTCGGAGCTGTTCCAGAACTACGACCGCAGCCAGATCGAACACTACCTGCCGGAAGCGATCGATATCTCCGCCACCGACGGCCTCACGGTGAACTTCGCCGAAACCCACGACAACCCGCGGCTGGCGGCGACCTCCCACGCCTACGCCCGCATGCGCACGGCCCTTTGCGCCCTGTCCTCCGTTGCAGGGGCGTTCGGGTTCGCCAACGGGGTGGAGTGGCTCGCGGCCGACAAGATCAACGTCCACGAAGCCATCCCCCTGAACTGGGGCGCTCCGGTCAACCAGGTGGCGGAAATCCGCCGTCTGGCAACGCTGCTCAAGCTTCACCCGGCTTTTCACGACCGCACGGAGGTCCGGCTGATCGAACAGGGCGGCGGGAACCACCTGGTGATCCTGCGTCGCCACCGGCCGACCGGCAAATCGCTGCTCGTGGCGGTCAACCTCGACCACGACCGACCGGGGCAGGCCTCGTGGAACCCGGAAGATGCCGGACTGCGGCAGCGGATGTACACCGACCTGCTCACGGAAACGCCGGTGGAAGCCCGGGAGTCCGGCGCGTTGTTCACCTGCCCGCTGGCGCCCGGGCAGGTGCGGTGCCTGAGCCCGGACCCGGCCGACCTCGGACTGCTGCAGGCGCTGCCGGCCGATTCTTTCGCCATCCCCCCGCACATCGAGCATCAGCAGCTCAGATCCAAGGCCCTGCAGGTGTTCACCCACTGCCATAATACCCGGGACATCGGCAGCTTCGACCCCGACCGGGCCGCCGCCGAACTGAAAAACGACCCGGCCGCCTTCTGTGCGCAGTTCAACCCCGGGGGAACGGAATGCCGTGTCGTCAGCTGGCAGTGGCCGCGGGACCTCCGGCGCGAGGTCATGATCCCGCCGGGTCATTTCCTGCTGGTCAAATGCGGCTGCGGCTTCCGCGCGCGGCTGGTCGACAAAGACCGCACCCTGATCGCGGAAAACGGGGTGAGGGGAGCCGACGGGGCCTTCTTCTGCCTGTTCCCCCCACCCCAAGCCCCCCAGGGGCTCAAGCGCCTGTCGCTCCTGGTGGCCGCACACGAGGCGACGGGCACCCGCCATGCGGAGGCCCGCATCCTGCTTCTGCCCCGCGCCGAGGAGGCCCGGGTGAAACGGGTCTTCACCCGCTCCGAACTGCTCAGGGAGCCGCTGCTCGTGCTCGGCACCAACGGCCGCGGCGCGATGCTGCGCACATCGGTCGCCTGGGGCGGTCTTGCCAGCAAATACGACGCCCTGCTTGCCGCCAACCTCGCACCGGATTACCCCGAAGACCGCTGGGTCATGTTTACGCGCTGCCGGGCCTGGCTGCTCTACCAGGGGTTTTCCCAGGACATCAACCTGGACTGCCTCCAGGCGTTTGCCGCGGGCAACAGCGGCGGGGCCTTCTGGCGTTATAAAATCCCGAGCGGCCAGGGCGAGCACGTGCTGCTCACCGTCGGACTGGAGATGCTACCCCGGCGCAACGCCGTCCGCCTGGCTTTTTATCGCCACCCGGCCGGTGCGGACCCCGGCCGACTGACGGATGCCACCCCGGTCCGGCTGATCCTGCGGCCCGACATCGAAAGCCGCAGTTTTCACGACACCACCAAGGCCTTCACCGGCCCGGAGCAGCACTTCCGGAATTCGGTCAAGGCCGGATCCGGCGGCTTCAGCTTCCAGCCGGACGCATCCCACCGCCTGCAGATGGAGATCTCGAACGGCCGCTTCGTGCCGGAATCGCAGTGGCAGTACATGATCCGCCATGACCTGGATGCCGACCGCGGGCAGGACCCGCACTCGGATCTTTTCAGCCCAGGCTATTTCGAAGCCCCGCTTATCGGCGGCCGGACCGTCCAGCTGCTGGCCGAAACCGGCCCGCCGTCGTCGCTCGCCGCCCCGCCGGCAGATGCATTGCTGCCCGAACGCTCCCCGCTGGAGTCCAAAACGGCGGCGGGCCTGCGTCCGATCGAGGTGCTCGAAAAATCCCTCGGCCACTACGTCGTCGACCGGGGCGGCCTCAAGACGGTCATCGCCGGCTATCCCTGGTTTTTAGACTGGGGCCGAGATTCGCTGATCTTTGCCCGCGGGCTCATCGCCGCCGGCCGCTTCGAAGACGCGCGGGCCGTGCTCATGCTCTTTGGGCAGTACGAGGACCGGGGCACCCTGCCCAACATGATCCGCGGCACCGACGCCGGCAACCGGGACACCTCGGACGCCCCGCTGTGGTTTGCGGTGGCTTGCTCGGAACTGGCGGCGGCGGAGGGCGGCGGCCGCTTTCTAAAAAGCGACTGCGGCGGCCGCACGGTGAAGCAGGTCATCGCCTCCATCGCCCGGGCCATCATCGCCGGCACGCCCAACGGGGTCAAGATGGACCCGGACTCGGGGCTGGTTTTCAGCCCGTCTCACTTCACCTGGATGGACACGAACTTCCCGGCCGGAAGCCCGCGGCAGGGCTACCCCGTCGAGATCCAGGTGTTCTGGCATGCGACCCTGACCTTCCTGGCGCGCATCGATAAAAAAGACGGGCGCCGTTGGAGGGCGCTGGCCGAAACGGTCCGGGAGTCCCTGGTGACGCTTTTCTGGCAGCCGGCCCTCGGCTGCCTCGCCGACTGCCTGCATGCCGCACCGGGCCAGGCGGCCCGCCGCGCGGAGGCCGACGATCACCTTCGGCCGAACCAGCTTTTTGCCGTCACGCTGGGCGCCGTCGCCGAACCCGAGCGCGCCCGGCAGATCCTCAGGGCCTGCGAGGAGCTTCTGGTGCCCGGCGCCATACGCAGTCTAGCGGACCGGCCGGTCGGCCGTGCGTTGCCGGTACATTACAACGGAAACCTGGTCAACGACCCCCACCGGCCCTACTGGGGGCAGTACTGCGGCGACGAGGACACGCGCCGCAAACCGGCCTACCACAACGGCACCGCCTGGACCTGGCCGTTTCCTTCCTACTGCGAGGCCTGGGCAATGACCCACGGCGAACAGGGGCGGCAGACGGCGCTGTCCTGGCTCACGAGCAGCATCCGCTTGCTGGAAAGCGGCTGCCTCGGCCACCTGCCGGAGGTCATCGACGGGGACTACCCCCACACGACCCGCGGCTGCGATGCCCAAGCCTGGGGGGCGAGCGAATGGGTGCGGGTGTGGCTGAAATTGACACGATAGCATCAAAGCTTGGAACCTGTTGATTTTTCTGGAATGAACCTGTATCCTGAATGGTCCGTGGGTGCGGATACCGCATGCCCGATTGACGAACCCTTCCTCGTTCCAACGGCGCCGGCTGACTGGTGCTGGCCGCGTTTACCTAAATAATTTCATTAAGGAACCGAACTGACATCCATGAGAAACTTCAAATCGTACCAGGTGCAGCCGAACATCCCGCAGAACCTCACTTTTCTGGAAACCCTCGCGCGCAACATGTGGTGGTGCTGGACCCGCGACGCCATCGAGCTGTTCCGTCGCATCGATCCGCGCCTGTGGGCCGAGTGCGGCCGCAACCCGATCCCGTTTCTCACCCGGGTCCCCCAGGCCCGCCTGGAGAAGCTTGCCAAGGACACCAGCTATGTCGGCCACCTGGAGCGGGTGCGCGGGTTGTTCGAGAAACGGGTGAACCATCCCGAGATCCAGGTCGAATTGCCTTTCGGCCCCGGCGAACAGATCGCCTATTTCTCGATGGAGTTCGGTATGCACGAGAGCCTGCCGTTTTTCGCCGGCGGCCTGGGGATCCTGGCCGGCGACCATCTGAAGGCCTCTTCGAACACCGGCTTGCCGCTCGTGGGCGTCGGGCTCATGTACCGGCAGGGCTATTTCCGCCAATACCTCAACCATGAAGGTTTGCAGCAGGAGGCTTACCCGGAGACCGACTTTTTCAGCCTGCCCTTGCAGCGCATGCGGGATGCGGCCGGAAACGAAATCCGGGTGAGCATCCGCGGCGCCGACGGCCCCATCCATGCGATTGTCTGGAAAGTCCTTATCGGCCGGGTGCCGCTTTTCCTGCTTGACACCAACATCCTGGAGAACCCCCCCGAGCACCGCGAGGTCACGGCGCGTCTCTATGCCGCCGAATCCAAGATCCGCCTGGCCCAGGAGGTGCTGCTCGGGATCGGCGGGATGCGCGCGCTTCAGGCCATGGGCATAACGCCCAAGATCGTCCACATGAACGAGGGGCATTGTGCCTTTGCGGGGCTGGAGCGCCTGGTCCAGCTCACCGAAGGAAAGGGAATCGACCTTCAGGCGGCCCTGCAAATCGTTCCGCGCACGACGGTGTTCACGACCCACACCCCGGTCGCCGCCGGCCACGACGAGTTCCCGGCGGACATGGTCAGGCCCTTTCTCAAACCCCTGGCCGAGAAGCTGGGCGTGACGGAAACGGAGCTGCTCTCCTGGGGCCAGGCCCAGGGCGCCCACGACAACGGACCGATTTCCATGTTCATCCTGGGGGTGCGCCTGGCGGCCGCCTGCAACGGGGTCAGCGAACTGCACGGCAGCGTCGCCCGCCGGATGTGGGCCCACATCTGGCCGGGCCGCCCGGTGGAGGAAGTCCCGATCGCCCACATCACGAACGGGGTGCACATCCCCACGTTCGTGTCCCACGAATTCGGCGGTTTGCTCGACCGCTACCTTGGGCCCGACTGGTACCTGGGGTCCCAGCGGCCGGACAACATCCGGCGCATCGAGGAGATATACAACGAAGAGCTCTGGCGCGCCCACGAGCTGAACCGCTCCCGCCTGGTGCGCACCTGCCGCGAACAGCTCGTCATGCAGTACCAGCGCCGAAACGCCCCCCGCCAAGTGCTGGAGGCCGTGGACAAAGCGCTCGACCCGGACGTGCTGACCATCGTATTCGCCCGACGATTTGCCACTTACAAGCGGGCGTTTCTGCTGATCCAGGACCCGCAGCGGCTGGAGGCCATCATCAACAGCGAGAAACAGCCGGTGCAGTTCATTTTTGCCGGCAAGGCCCATCCGCGCGACAACGAGGGCAAGGATCTCATCCGTCAGCTGTTCCAATTTGCCAACCGGCCCTCGGTGCGCGATCGATTTGTCTTCCTGGAAAACTATGATCTGCACCTGGCCCGGCACCTGCTGCAGGGAGCCGACGTCTGGCTGAACACCCCCCGTCGGCCTTTCGAAGCCTGCGGCACCTCCGGCATGAAGGCGGCCATCAACGGCGCCCTCAACTTCAGCATTCTGGACGGGTGGTGGTGCGAGGGCTACCGCGAGGGGGTGGGCTGGAGCATCGGCAACGGCGAGGAGTACGAGGATCACGCCTATCAGGATGCCGTGGAGAGCCAGGCGCTCTACAACATCCTCGAGAACGAGCTGGTGCCTTGCTTTTACGACCGCAAGAAAGGCGATCTGCCCACCCTTTGGATCGAGAAGATGAAAGCGTCGATGAAGATGGCCATGGAAGGGTTCTGCAGCCTGCGCATGGTCACCGACTACGCCGGAAAGCTTTATGCCCCGGCGGCCCGCTGGTACGATCGACTGGTGGCCGACGGCGGAGCGGAGGCCAAGCGGCTCGGCGCCCAGCAGGAACGGGTGCGCTCGCTCTGGAAAGGGATTAAGATCGACCCGCCGGCCCGGGACATCCGGGGGGTGCAGCGCGTGGGGGATTCATTCCAGGTGACCTCCGAGGTCAGCATGGGCGAGCTGCGCCCGGATGAAATCGACATCGAGCTTTACGTCGGGTTTTACAAAAGCTTCTCGGAGCTCACCGACAGCCGCGTCATCCCCATGCAGGTGCTGGAGGACCGCGGCGACGGCCGGTATCTTTACGGCTGCCAGATATCCTGCGAGACCGCCGGCCGCTTCGGCTATTCCGTTCGGGCGACACCGCACGGGGACGCCTGGATCAAACTGACACCGGGACTGATCACCTGGGCATCGGACTAATCACATGAAAGGAGGGGCGCCATGACGACCCCGCGCCGCAACCCCAGAGTACTGGTCGTGACCCCGGAGGTCACCTACCTGCCGGACCGCATGGGCAACCTCGCCGCTTTCTTTACGGCCAAGGCCGGAGGGCTGGCCGACGTATCCGCCGCCCTGGTAAGCGCCTTGCTGGACCAGGGGGCCGACGTGCACGTGGCGCTTCCCGATTACCGCTCCATCTTCAGCGACCGGCTGGTCCCTTTCTTGAAAGAGGAGATCACCAGCATCCAGCGCAAGATGCCGGACGACCGCGTCCACCTGGCGGAGGACCGCGCGTTTTTCTACATCAACCGGGTTTACTCGAAGTACGGGGATGAAAACATCAAACTCGCCCTGGCCTTTCAACGGGAGGTCGTCAACAACATCATCCCGCGGGTGCAGCCCGACCTCATCCACTGCAACGACTGGATGACCGGGCTCATCCCGGGGGTGGCCCGACGGCTGCGCATCCCGTGCCTGTTCACCATTCACAACATCCACACCGTCAAGTCCACCCTGGCCTTCATCGAGGACCGCGGCATCGACGCCGCCAGCTTCTGGCAGCACCTGTACTACATGAACTATGCCCCTTCCTACGAGGCCTCCCGGGATTCCAACCCGGTGGATTTTCTGACGAGCGGCATCTTCGCCGCGCACTTCGTGAACACGGTGAGCCCCACGTTCCTGCTGGAAATCGTAGACGGGCTGCACCCGTTCGTCGAAGGACAGATCCGCCACGAGATGGCCAACAAATATTACGCCGGGTGCGCCTTCGGCATCCTCAACGCGCCCGACCCCGCTTTCAACCCCCAGACCGACAAGGACCTCAAAAAAACCTATGGGATCAAGGACCACGCCGCGGCCAAACGCGAGAACAAGCGCTTCCTGCAGCGCAACCTGGGGCTGATCGAAGATGTGAATGCCCCGCTGTTCTTCTGGCCGTCGCGGTTGGACCCGGTGCAGAAGGGCTGCGGCCTTCTGGCGGACATCTTCTACCGGCTGATCTCCACCTGGTGGGACCGGAACCTTCAGGTGGCCTTCGTGGCCAACGGCGACTACCAGCGCGTGTTCCAGGACATCGTCAACCAGCACCAGTTCCACAAACGCGTGGCCATCTGCGATTTCAGCGAACAGATGGAACATCTGGCGTACGCCGCCTCGGACTTCATCCTCATGCCGTCGCGCTTCGAGCCCTGCGGGCTGCCCCAGATGATCGCCCCCATTTACGGGTCCCTGCCCGTGGCGCACGACACGGGCGGCATCCACGACACCATCCGCCACCTGGACGCGGCCGCCAACACCGGCAACGGCTTCCTTTTCAAGACCTTCGACAGCAACGGCCTGTTCTGGGCCATCGAAGAGGCCATGAAATTTTACACGCTGCCGGCGGCGGCGCGCGCCCGCCAGATCAAACGCATCATGGCCGAAAGCGCCGCAACCTTCACCTACGAGCAGTCGGCGCGGCAGTACATCGACCTGTATGAAAAGATGCTGCAG
>JALOPD010000212.1 GCA_025454075.1 Desulfobacterales bacterium
GGTAGGTGATGGCCTCATCCCCCGAGCCGTGGAGGAGAACCTCCCGGAAAGCGGCGGGCAGATCCCTGAACGGGGTGTAGATGGAGGTGCCGTAGTGCGCCGTCAGGGCCTCCAGGAACTCCATGAAATGCACGCTGCTGCGGCCGGCCCAGGCCGCTACGGCGCCCTCCTTCAAGGAGAGGCGGGAGTCGGGGACGATGAGGTCCGGGTCGAACTCGGAGCTCGACCCGAGCCCGCCGCACACCGGGCAGGCGCCTTGCGGCGAATTGAAGGAAAAGCTGGCCGGCGTGAAATCGGGGTAGCCGATGCCGCAGGCCGCGCAGACGGCCGTGTCCCGGAAGGAGAGCGATTCGCCGCCGGCGACATCGATCACGACGGCGCCGCCGCCCTGGGCCAGCGCGAGCTCGATCGAATCCGCCAGACGGTTGCGGATCGACGCCTTCACGACGCCGTCCACCCGCACCCGGGCAAAGCCCGTCTTTTTCAGCCGCTTGAGGAGCTTTTCGTGGGTGCCTTTCTCCGCGCTCACGAGCGGGGCCAGGATGGTGAGGCGCGACCCGGCCGGCAGGAATTCCACCTGGTCGACCATCTGGTCGATGGTGCGAGCGGAGATCGGGCGGCCGCAGCGGTGGCAATGGGGAGTCCCCGCGCGGGCATACAGCAGCCGGAGGTAGTCGTAGATCTCCGTCACCGTTCCCACCGTGGAACGCGGGTTGTGGCCGGCCGTTTTCTGCTCGATGGCGATGGCCGGGGAAAGTCCCTCGATGAGGTCGGCATCGGGTTTTTCCATGCGCTCCAGGAACTGGCGGGCGTAGGTCGACAGGGATTCCACGTACCGACGCTGGCCCTCGGCATAGAGGGTGTCGAAGGCGAGGGTGGATTTGCCCGATCCGGACAAGCCGGTGACCACGGTCATGCGGTCCCGCGGGATCGTGACGTCGATGTTCTTCAGGTTGTGCTGGCGGGCGCCGCGGATGATGATGGCGTGCGACGGCATAAAACCTCGCGTGCGCGCAAGAGCGCCGGCCGGCGGTCTTGCAACACTTGGAAATATCCTCTAAATTCACCTATAGCAGCCGGAAAGCCGCCTTAATGCTTGGTTTGTGAGGCGGTCCGCCATCTATCTATGCGGCCCGCAAGGCTTTTCCGCCCTGCAAGGCAAGCGATCTCAATGAACTCAAGGCTTTTATCGCGATGGCGTTTGCAATATGGGTATAATACTTTATAATTCGATAAGTTAAAATGACAGGCCCTAACCGGCCGGCGGCGCCGAATGGGCCCTTGAAAAATAGCGGAGGCACTTGGGGAAAGCCCCGTTCGAGCGGGGCGGCCGCCGTGTCGCGGCGCTGCACCCCCGGCCCAAAAGTTTTTGAAAATAGATGATAATCATAGAAAAATGATGATTTAATGAGATTTCAAATATTAGGGGCCGACAGCCGAAGTGGACGATGCCCCGATATTGTTTGGAAATCTAACAATCGGTGCGAGAGACCAGAATCGGCCTCCCGGAGCGTCTGCTATCGGTTAGACCAGTGATAATAAGTGGATATAATTTGTTCATAACCACACCCCGGGAATGCGCCAATCACGTAAATTCAGGTTTGACTCCGCACGGCCGTTGCCTTAAAAGGCTCGCTCATGGTTGGACGGCTCCGGACCTCGAGAGGCACGCCGATCCCCCGCAGCGACTCACTGTTTCTGCTATTTGTCGGACCTATCACGAAAACGGCGACCACGGCAGGTCGAGACCACGCACCCGATGGAAAAAGTTTGGAAAGAACTTCGAGCGGTATTGAAGAAGCGCGTCGCCGCGCACAGTTTTCGAATGTGGATCGAGCCGCTCGACCTCGAACGCAGCGAGGACGGTGAATGGGTGGTCACCTGCCCGAACGCCTTCTCGCGCAAGAGGGTTCAGGAGCACTTCGGGGGGGTGATCGCGGCCGAGCTGCAGCGGATGGTGGGCCAGCCCGAATGTCGTGTCCGCTATCATGTGGCCGGCCGGTGCAACGGGCAGAAGCCCAGCCTCGAAAGCGCTCTCCAGCTGCCCCTTCCGAGCGAAACCATCCGGCCCCACAACGGCCGGTTTCTGCGCCGGGATTTCACCTTCGACCATTTCGTCGTGGGGGCCAACAACGATTTTGCCTACTCGGCTTCGCTTTCCCTCGCCTCGCGCCGCGAAGGTCAGCAGCCCGCACTGTTTCTGTACTCAGACACCGGCCTCGGCAAGAGCCATCTGTCCCAGGCGATCGGCCATCACGTCCTGAACCAGAGCCCGGGCGAACGCGTCTATTACATGACCGCCGAGGACTTCAGCAATGAGATGGTCCAGGCGTTCCGTCATGACAGCATCGACAAATTCCAGACCAAGTACCGCAGCCACTGCGACGTTCTGCTTCTGGAGGATGTCCACTACCTGGGCGGCAAGGAGCGCACCCAGATCGAACTGGCGACGACCCTCGACACGCTTTACGAATCCGGGAAGCGCATCATTTTCTCCAGCTGCTACCGCCCCTCGGAGATCCCCAAGCTGCATGACAAGCTGCGATCGCGTTTCTCCTGCAGCCTGATCTCGGCCATCGAGCCGCCCAACTTCCGCACGCGCATGCGAATCCTGCAGCGCAAATCCGCGCTGCTGGGTTATCACATCCCGGGGCCGGTGATCGACTACCTGGCCGCCGAACTGGTCGACGACGTGCGGCAGCTGGAAAGCGGCTTGAACGGAATCGCCGCCAAATCCTCGCTGCTGGGAATCCCGATCGACCTCGCGCTTGCGGAAAGCGTCGTGAAGCACATTGCCAGCCAACGCCAGAAGATCACGATGGAGGTCATCAAGAAGCTGGTCTGCAAGTATTACAATGTCTCCGCCGAGGATCTCGTTTCGCGCTCGCGCAAGCAAACCCTGGTGCGCCCGCGGCACATGGCGATCTATCTCTCCCGCCGCTTCACCGACTCCCCCCTGCAGGCCATCGGCAAGAGTTTCAACCGCTACCACGCCACGGCGCTGCACTCCATTCACTCCATCGAGAAAGGCATCAAGGCGGACAGCTCGCTGCGGCAGCAGGTCGATTTCTTCCGGCAGAAGCTGGAGTCGGGAAAGTTCTGACCGGGCGTCTACCGGAATTTCAAAAGCAGGTCGTCGCCCTCCGCCGACTCCATCTCCTCGCAGACCTCCAGGTAGATCTTCTGATCCCTTGCAATGGCACACCGGATTCGGACCGCGCAATGCCGGCGGCAGATCCGGTCTTCGGGTCGGAAGCCCCCGAAGCAGCCCAGACGCAAGACGGCGGTCACGCGCGCCCGGCGAACACGAACAGGGGGTTTTCCCATCAACGGTCACCCGCCTCCATGAAAGTCAGCATCTCTGAGTGGATACCGCCGTTGGTGGCCAGCACCTCGCGGGCACCGGCGCCGGCCGGCCGGTTCGAAAAATCGGTCACCCGGCCGCCCGCCTCCCGGGCGATGAGGACGCCGGCGGCCGAGTCCCACGGCTGCAGGCCGTCCTCCCAGTAGCCGGCGAAGCGTCCGCAGGCGACGAAACACAGGTCCAGCGCTGCCGACCCCAGCCGGCGGACGCCCCGTGCCGCCCTGAGGCATCGCAGGAACCGTTGCGTCAGGCGCTTGAACCCCGGCCCCAGGTCGTAGGGGAAGCCGGTCGCCAGCAGACTTTCCGAGACCCGGGTTTCCGGGCCGACGCGGATCGGCTGCCCGTTCAGCCGGGCGCCCCCGCCGGATCGGGCGGTGAACAGCTCCCCGCTGACCGGGTTGAGAACCACGCCCAGCCGCCCCTCGTCGCCCTGGACGCAGGCGATGGAGACGGCAAAAAACGGCACCTGGTGGGCATAGTTGACGGTGCCGTCCAGCGGGTCCACCAGCCATCGCCACTCGGCAGCGCCGTCCCGTACTCCGCTCTCCTCGGCCACGATGGCGTGATCGGGGAAGGCGGCTCGGATCGTGGCGACAATCTCGGTTTCGGAGGCGAAATCCGCGTCCGTGACCAGGTCCGACGGTCCTTTTTTTTCGATCGAACTCAGTTTCCCGTAGCGGGCGCGCAGCACCTCGGCGCCGCGATAGGCGGCGCGGACGGCCGTTCGCTCCAGCGAATCAAGATCCATATGGCATCACACTATATCGATTTAAAGGTGCATGTCAACCGCAAGAGCTTGTGGTGAGCTTTGGGGACGGAGGATGGGCTCATCAAGGTGCGGCCGAATTCGGCCGGCGGGGTTCGACCCCCGTGGGCGCCAGGCCCGCGATCAGGGTCTGCATCCGTTCGATGAGCGGGGCGAGGGTGGTCTTGTCCACCGCGGCGATGGCCACGGCGTCGTGCCGTCGGCACAGGGCCTCGACCCGATCGGCGGCGGCGAGGTCTTTTTTGTTGAAGACCTTGAGGGCGGCCTTGAGGTCGAGCCGGAGGTCGGCCAGGATGGCCTCCACCGCCTGGATCTGGTCCTCGACGCGGGGGTGGCTGATGTCGATGACGTGCAGCAGCAGGTCGGCGACCTCCAGCTCTTCGAGCGTTGCCCGAAAGGCCACCATCAGGTCCTGCGGCAGGTCGCGGATGAAGCCGACGGTGTCGGTGATGATGACCTCGATCTCCCTGGGGAAGCGGAGCCGCCGACTGGAGGGGTCCAGGGTGGCGAAGAGCCGGCTTTCGGCAAGCACCCGGCTCTGGGTCAGGCTGTTGAGGAGGGTGCTTTTGCCGGCGTTGGTGTAGCCGATGATCGAGATCACCGGCAGGCCTTTCTTGTCCCGCCGGGATCGCAGCTGGCGGCGGTGGCGTCGGACCTCCTCCAGGGCCTCCTCGAGCTGGCTGATGCGCTTGCGCACCCGGCGCCGATCGACTTCGAGCTTGGTCTCTCCGGGACCCCGGCCGCCGATGCCGCCCGCGAGGCGGGACATGGCGGTCCCCTTGCCCAACAGCCGCGGCAGCAGGTACTTGAGCTGTGCCAGCTCCACCTGGAGTTTGCCTTCCCGCGAGCGGGCGCGCTGGGCGAAGATGTCGAGGATCAACTGGGTGCGGTCGATGACCTTGAGGGCGATCTGGTCGGTGATGGACCGGATCTGGGAGGGGTTCAGCTCCTGGTCGAAGATGAGGATCGACGCCCCCCCCTGCAGGGCGCGGATGGCCAGGTCTTGAAGCTTGCCGGAGCCGACGAGGAAGCGGTGGTCCACCGTGTCGCGGTACTGGATCAGGGAACCGATGACCTCGATGCCGCCGGAGCGGGCCAGCTCCCTGAGTTCGGCCATGGACTCCTCGGTGCGGCGGCGGGAGACGGTGGAGACGCTGATCAAAAGGGCCCGCTCCGGTGCGGCGCCGGCCGCACGGCCGCTGACCACCCGTTCGAGCTCATCCTCCAGGGCGCGGATCATGGCCGCGCAGTCGATGTCGAGCGCCCCCGGCGCGAGCGGCGGCAGCTGGCGATGGGGAAGCCGTTCGGAGGTCCCGGGCAGCAGGTGCGCCACGTGGACGGTGTGGGGGTAGCCGTCCGCCGACTGCCCGATGGCGGCCATGAGGTCCAGCCGCAGCAGCGCGAGGTCCGTCAGATCGTCCCGGCTGAGGGGCTCGTTGTTGAGATGGGTGTGGATGCAGCGCAGGCCGTTGAGGCGGCCGGGGGCCGCCCGGTAGTCATCGGTGGAGGGGATCACGATCCGCCGGTTGTCGCCGACCACCACATGCGCGACCCGGCCCTGGCGATCCACCAGCAGGCCGATCTGGCGGCGGATTTCGTGCGACAGCTGGCTCAGGTCGCGCGCCAGCTCGGGGGTCACCAGGCATTCCGGCGGAGTGCGCCGGCGGTAGAGATTTTCGAGCCGGCGGATCTGGTTGGGCTTGAGGCCGGCGGTGTTGCCGAAAATTCGCTTCATTATGGCTCCGGATGACTCCGGCAATTGAGGCCCATTTTTGATCAGTGAGTTTTTTCAGTCTTCTCATTTGTGAATGTAATTCATCCGGAGCCATATGGCACCCCGGCTGCTGAAAAACAAGGATGGGCCGTCAACGGGCCGTCACGGCGCGCGGCCCCCTGGAGAGGCGCCGCCTATTCTCGATGCCATGCGGGTCTATCCGAAATGCTCCAGGCGCCGCATCAAGGCATCGTGCGGGTTTTTTGGGGGTCCCGACTATGCCGTCTGGCGCAGGCCCTCCGGCGCCATGTTTTCGAACCGGGTGTAGGCGGACAAAAAGGTCAGCAGGACGTCGCCGGTGGGGCCGTTGCGCTGCTTGGCCAGGATGACCTCGGCGGTGCCCTTGTGCGGGTTGGTCTCCTCCTTGTTGTAGACCTCGTCGCGGTAGATGAAGGCGACGACGTCGGCGTCCTGCTCCAGGGCGCCCGACTCCCGGAGGTCGGAGAGCCGCGGCCGCTTGTCGGTTCGCTGCTCGAGCATGCGGTTGAGCTGGGAGAGGGCGATCACGGGCAGGCTGATCTCCTTGGCCAGGGCCTTCAGGGAGCGGCTGATCTCCGAAATCTCGAGATCCCGCCGCTCGGCGCCGGCCCGGCCCTGCATCAGCTGCAGGTAGTCGATGACGATCAGGCCGATGTTCTTGTCCATCTTCATGCGGCGGGCCTTGGCCCGCACCTCCATGGCCGAGAGGCTCGGGGAGTCGTCGATGAAAATGGGGGCGGCGGAAAGGACCCCGGCGGCATCCGTCAGGCGGTCCCAGTCCTCCATGCTGAAAAAGCCGCTGCGCAGGCGGGAGGAGTCGATGCGGGCCTCGGAG
>JALOPD010000213.1 GCA_025454075.1 Desulfobacterales bacterium
ACCTGGTACTCGATGATTCAGACCCTGATCACCTCGTGCGCGGGGATGACGGCGATCGGCGCCGCCATGATCGGCTTTTTCGTGGCGCCGATGAACTGGTTCGAGCGGATTCTGTTTATCGCCGGCGGTCTGCTGCTCGTGGACCCGGGCACCGTCACCGACCTCATGGGGTTCGGCCTGCTGGCGATATGCGTGGTCAATCAGTACCGCAAGAAGAGAGGCGGAGCCGTCAGCTCAGCCACGACCGCGGATGCGTGACGACGGATATGGCAGCGACGCGACACTCTGCGAAAAATGACGCGCTCGTCCTGCGGGAGCGGCGTCCAGCCACGCTGGCGTCGCGGCAAGATGCCGCTCCCACAGGCAAAAAAGTGCGATCGTTTCACCCCATCGCTTTCATTTCCTCTACCCGCCGGTTGTAAAAAGCGATTACTTCCCTGCGGTTCAGCATGCCGATCAGTTCGCGGGGGTCGTCTTCCCGGACCACGGGCAGGCTGTCGATGTTCTTTACCGTGAACTTTCTCAGCACCCACGCTGCGGATGTCGTTGATGGAGAAGATCCTCGACAGCTTGCCCCGCTCGTCCATCACCGGAAAGTAGTGCTGCTCCGTTTCGGAAAAATGCTTCTTGAAGTCGGCAAAAGGCATGTTCTCCGGTATCATGCTCACCCTGCGAATCCGGTCCGATATGTCACCGACCTTTATCGCCTGCAGCACGTCGACGAAAAACTCACCGCCGTGGGCGGGGGAATCGATGCGGTTCTTGACCTGGCTGCGAAAGATCGTCCAATTCCGGGAGGCGCCGTAGGCCACCGAGCAGACCAGCAGACTGGGAAGCAGCAGGTGGTAGGAGCCCGTCATCTCGCTGACAATGATGATGGTGGATATCGGCGTGTTGGAAACCGAGGTGAAGAATCCGGCCATACCGACGATGACGAACGCGGACGGGGAGGGCACGATGGTCGGCAGAAGCTGGTGGAACACCTGTCCGACCACACCGCCGATAGCGCCGCCGATGACCATGGATGGCCCGAAAACACCCCCGCTGCCCCCCGATCCGATAGAGAACGAGGTGGTGAAGATCTTTCCCAGGGCCAAAATCAGCATGAAGCTGATGCTCAGTTCATTGCTGAGCGCCTGCTGCAGAAATCCGTACCCGAACGACAGCGTCTGCGGCCAGAAAAAGCCGAGCACCCCCGTGCAAAGCCCACCCAGGGCCGGTTTGAGGGCTCTGGGTATCTTCAGCCGCTTGAAGGCTCCGGCAACTCCGTAAAAAGAATTCACATAGAGGGCGCCCCCCGCCACCAGCATCAGCGCCAGCACGAGGTAGGGGCCAAGCTCCAGGGGGTTGCGGAAGGTGAAGTCCGGCGACCGGAAGAGAGAGCCCCATCCGCGCACCATGCAGAAGACGCAATACGCCACCACGGATGAGATCCCGGCGGGGATGATGACTTCGTGCTCCAGTTCGGGATCGCGGTACAGAACCTCGGCGGCGAACAGGGCACCCGCCAGCGGCGCCCGGAAGATGCTCCCGACCCCGGCGCCGATTCCGGCCGCCATCATGATCCGCCGCTCCCGCGTCGAAAGGTGCAGGCGGGTCGCCAGAAACGAACCGAAGCCTGCGCCGATCTGGGCGATGGGACCTTCGCGGCCGCCGGAGCCACCAGTGGTCAGGGTGATGGCCGAGGCCACCATCTTGATCAACGGCACACGCGACCGGATGAACCCTCCCTTGTGGTGGTAGGCATAGATGGCGGCATCCGTCCCATGTCCTTCGGCTTCCGGTGCGAACGTAAAGACCAGCCAGCCGCTCAGAATGCCGCCCAGAGCCGGCAGCAGCAGCAGGATCCAACGATTGAACGGCGCAGCGGACGGTGTGAACAGGTGCTGCTCGCCCGGGGCCGGGGGCGGGCGGTAGCCGGCGATCCCGTCCAGGAACAGCCTCAGGCCGAGTTGGGTCAGCCAGTCGAAGGCCACGGCCCCGACGCCGGCTATCAGCCCGATGCCGAGGAACAACAGCGACCAGCGCCACACGCGCCAGAGCCTGGCCTTCCGGCCACCAAGGCTGCCGCGGGGTTGGGATGGTGACGCTGTCGGGCTATCCAATTTTCCCGGGTTTTCGGCCCTTGATGGCATCAGCCAGGTTCTGCAGGGCGCCGATCACGGCGCAGGCCATCACGCCGAAGATGGCGGCGCGGATGATCCAATCGGTTACGGTCATATTTGAAAAGTCCATGAATCCGGTCTCCTTGTGAGGTTCAACCGATTCCCAGAATTTTGCGGGCCTCGGAGGGCGTCGCCACCTCGTGCCCCAGCAGGCGGACGAGGTCGGCGAGCTTTTGCACCAGTTCCGCATTCCGTTTGACGGGGCGTTCCGGCGCCCAGAACGTGCTGTCCTCGAACCCCACCCGCACCAGGGATGCGCCCAGACCGATGGCGGTCGCCAGCAGCGACAGGTCTCTCATGCCGTCGTGAATGACTCCCCAGGGAACCGCCTCCTCAAGCAAGGAGGCCATGAAGAACAGGCTCCGGGGGTCGGGGGCCAGGGTCCAGCGAAAACCCAGGCAGAAGCAGATGGAGTAGGGCGGCCGGATGGCGCCTTCCGCGACGAGCGCCCGCGCCGCCGGCAGCATGCCGGAGTCGAAGATTTCCAGCTCGGGAACGGTCCTGGTCTGGCGCATGCGCCCAGCCCAGTAGCGGATGTCCGGCAGGCGGTTGATGTAGACATCCTCGCCGAAGTTGACCGAGCCCATGTTGAGCGAGGCCACCTCGGTGCGCGGGTCGTTCAGCGCCACGCAGCGCTGCTCGAGGCTCAACGTCGTCAACCCGCCGGTGGAGCCCTGAATGACGATGTCCGAAGACCGGCGGATGCGCTCCAGCGTCTCGGCATACGCCCCGAGGTCCTCGGTCTGCACGCCCCCGGCGTCGCGTACGTGCAGGTGCACCATCGACGCGCCGGCGCGGGCGCAGCGGATGACCTCGTCGGCCACCTGTTTCGGCGTGAGCGGATTGACGGCGGGCGGTTGAACGCTTCGGCCGACCGGCGCTGCGGCGATGATGATCCTGCGGGTTTCCCGGATGGGCATGCGATGAGGTCTCCTCGAACCCCGGCGGCATGTTTCGATCGCGGCTGACGGACGCTGCCGCGCCTATTGTCCCTCTGCGACTTTGGTGATCCGCACGATGTCCTTGTCCGTAAACCGGTCCATCCCATCGCGGGCGACGGTGGAGAAGCTGTACATCACGACCCCCTCGCCGCGGGCCTGGAACCAGTGCCTGACCCCCGGGGCCAGCGTGATCTGGTCGCCCGGCCGCAGGACCCGTTCGTGCCGCACGGTGTAACAGTGCTCCTTGCCCCTGACGAGAAAGCCCTCCTTGAAGGTGTTCTCTCCCGGCACATAGAAATACAGGGTGCCGGAGATGACGCGGATGGTTTCCTCCTTGCCCGGATCGGCGCCCACCGGCGGGTGCCAGTGTTCGGGTTCGGTTTGGTCGGGGAACAGCGCCAGCACTTTTGCGCTGATCCGCTCGGTCTGAACCAGCGTCAGCACCTGCACGCCTTCCTGTTCGAGCCGGCTCAAACCGAAGTCAACCACCTCGATGCGGTTCGCCTCTGTATCGGTGATGTGGATGCCAGCTGCGCGGATCATCTCCGCCGCACGCCGGCGCGCCTGCTCCTGCTGTTTTCCGGTGATCATCCAGATGGTTTTCCCCGTTTGGAGGTATCGCGGGATATCGGTGCCGCCACATCGGCTTGTATGGCAAGGCGCCGATGCCTGTCAATAGCATCCTCCCGTCCGTGTCGGGGGCCGTGTCGGGGGCTGTTGCCGCATCGGCGCCCGCTGGTATATAAGACCCCCCGGACCCATACGGGAAATCAGGTCGCAGCGCATGTCGAAGATAATCTATTCCCTCAGCCTGATCGCATTCGGACTGCTGCTGGGGTACCTCGTTCAGCTGGCCGCCGGCCGCGGTCGCATCCGCCTGCCCATGCCCATCGATGCGCTGCGCAAGTCGCTTCAGCGGGGAGCGCTTCTGTTCGTCAACCCGGTCGCGATCGTCGGGGCGGTTTGGGCGGTCAACGTCGGCAGCGTCAAAATGGCCGCCCTGCCGCTGGTCGGCGTCTTCGCCCTCCTGGCCGGCGGCGCGCTCGCCCTGGCGGCGGCGGGCGTTCTGAAGCTCGGCCACAAGAAAACCGGCGCGCTCTTCGGCTGCGGCTCCTTCACCAACATCGGATCCATCGGGGCGCTGGTCTGTTTCGTGGTGCTGGGAGAAGAGGGGTTTGCCCTGGTCCCGATATACAAGATGTTCGAAGAGCTTTTCTACTATGCGGCGGGATTCCCCATCGCCAAGTATTACAGCGGCAAGGGCGACGCCGCGGACGGGGCCGGCCGGGTCGTCAGCCGCCTGTTGCGCGACCCCTTCATCCTCACGGCGCTTGCCAGCATCCTGGCCGGCGGGCTGCTGAATGTCAGCGGTCTCGAGCGGCCGGCTTTTTACGGGGCGCTGAACCGCGTTCTCGTGCCGCTCGGCACCGTCATGCTGCTCACCTCGATCGGGCTGGCGATGCGCTTCCGGCGTGTCCGCGGCTATCTCAGGGAATCCGCAGCCATTGCGGCCATCAAGTTCGCGCTGGTGCCCATGCTGGCGACCACCGTGGCCTATCTGATCGGATTCGGAACGGTGGACAACGGCCTGCCGCTGAAGGTGGTCCTGATCCTGTCGTCCATGCCGGTCGCTTTCAACGCGCTCATCCCCCCATCGATCTACGACCTCGATCTGGATCTGGCCAACTCGTGCTGGCTGGTCACCACGGCCCTGCTGGTCGTGGTCTTGCCGATCCAGCTGTGGATGGTCAGCTCCTTCTGACGCCTGCGGTGCGAAAATCAGAAGATGCGTGAAGCGCTGTTTTCCAGGGCTGGATCTCAGCACCCAACGCATGGCGGCCGCAGCCATCTCCTGGACGTTCATCTCAACTTTTCTTCTTGACACGCCCGCGGACATCCAATATTGAATTCTGCATACAAAATACAAAATACAAATTCGGACGGCCCCGCCATGATACGCTCCATTTCTCGGCAACCGGAAAGAAGCGCTGACCCGAAACCCCCGGCCAGGCGCCGGGTGGTCAACCTCGGAGCGGAACACGAGAACCTCGACCAGAAAGTCTACCAGATCCTCAAGGCCATGATCATGGACCGCCAGCTGCTGCCCGGGCGGAAGATCCCCCAGGAAAAGCTCGCCGTGGACCTGGGCATCAGCCGCACCCCGCTAGTCAACGCGCTCAAGTTTCTCGAACAGGAAAAGCTCGTCCAGTCCGTTCCCCGCCGGGGTTTCTTCGTGCGGCTGTTCACGAAGAGCGAGATGATCGCCATCTTCGAGCTGCGGGAGGTCCTCGAGGGGCTGGCTGCGCGGCGCGCCGCCGAGCAGATCACCGCGCGGGAGGTGACCCATCTCAAGGGGTTCTTCCGGCAGTTCGCGGGCGCCCGGACCATAGGCGATCTGAAAGTCTACGCCCGGGAAGACCGGCGCTTCCATAAATTCGTCAGCGAGACCGGCTCGAAGGAATTCCTCAAAAGCATCCTGGAAACCTACAACATCATCAGCTTCAGCTACCAGTCCGAGTTGTCCGAAGGCCTTGTCCGGCCGCCGGAGGAAACCATTCAGGAGCACATGGCCATCATCGAGGCCATCAGCAAAAGGGATGCCGCCGCCGCCGAGCGCCTGATGCGCCGCCACCTGAGCAACTCCATCGCGGTTCTCAAAATGACGGTCGAATCCTGACCCTCGCATCGCCGCAGGAGGATACGGCAATGAACTACAGGCGTCTGGGAAGGTCCGGGTTGATGATTTCGGAGCTGGTGCTCGGCACCATGAACCTCGGGCGGCCCACCGGCCGGAACGTTTCCGACCATTTCAACACCTCGGGCTGGATGTAAAGGCCATCCCCGCCGAAGGGGGTCGGGATGGCTGGCAACAAGACAAAGAGGCGAAAATCGACGGGTTGGGGAAACTGCTCTTGAAAGGGGGGAGGGTTGGAAGAGCAAATCGTTTCGGCAGCAGTTGCCGGCAACTTTTTTCCGAGTGATCAGACTAAAACCGTTTGAAGGAGGGAAACATGAAAAGGCTCTTTGCGGCAGTCCTGGTTCTTCTCGCGGCCAGTTCGTTGGCTTGGGGTGCTTCCACCGTCATTACCAAACCGGTGACCATCTATTGCGCGTTTTCGGCGGGCGGCGGCACCGACCAGATCAACCGGGGGCTGGCCGAGGGTATGAAGGAGTACCTCGGCGTGCAGGTGAACGTCGTCAATCTCACTGGCGCCGGCGGCGGCATCGCCATGGACAAGGTGTGGCAGAGCCCGCGCGACGGGCTGTCGATTCTCGGCATCTCCGAAACCGGTCTGTTCGTCCCGGCCAACGCCGCCCACCACACCACGGCCAAGGACTGGCAGTGGTTCTGGGCCGGCGGCTCGCCGGGGGTGCTGCTCGTGCCGGTGGACTCCAAGTACAAGACCTTTAAAGAACTCGTGGAAGACGCCAAGGCGCGGCCCGGCCAGGTGAAAGTGGCCGCGAGCGTGTTTCCAGGCGTGTGGAGCATGCGCTGGATGTCGATCGGCAATGCGGCCGGGATCAAGACCAACGTGCTGCCCTATGCCGGATCGGCGCCTTCGGTAACCGCCGCCCTGACCGGCGAGGTGGATGCCGTGCACGTGTCGGTGGGCGAGGCGCTGCAGTACATGCAGGCCAAGAAGCTGCGCCCGATCGTGGCGAGCGAGATCGA
>JALOPD010000041.1 GCA_025454075.1 Desulfobacterales bacterium
CCAGAATGGCTAACCTCCTGAAATCATGGTGCCTAGGGCCGGAATCGAACCGGCACGGGACATAGTCCCAAGGGATTTTAAGTCCCTTGCGTCTACCAAATTCCGCCACCCAGGCGAAGCATCAGTCTAATCTAAAATGCTGAGTGGATTCAAGCGAAAACAGGGGCGGTGAATTCGAAGCGTCCTTGACGCATGAGGGCGAGACAGGCGTCGACGGCGTCGCAGTCGTAGAGGATCCCGCTGTGGGCTGAAATTTCATCAAGTGCGCTGTCGATGCCCCGCGACGGCCGGTAGGGGCGGTGCGAGGACATGGTTTCCACGACATCGGCCACGCCGACGATGCGCGCCTCCCTCAGGATGGCATCTCCGGCAAGGTGCTGCGGGTAGCCGGTTCCGTTCATCCGCTCGTGGTGCTGCAGGACGATGTCCGCCACCGGCCAGGGGAAGTCGACGCTTTTGAGGATATCGTAGCCGGCCTGAGAGTGGGTTTGGATCAGGCTCATCTCCATGCTGTTCAATTGCGAGGGCTTGCTCAAAATTTCCGCCGGAAGCGAAATCTTGCCGATGTCGTGGATCGCCGAGGCGATGGTGAGCCCCTCGACCTGGTCGTGGGCCAGGCCCATCTCCTTTCCGATGGCGCGCGACAGCTCGGCCACGCGCTGCTGGTGGCCGGAGGTGTAGGGGTCCCTTTTTTCGACGGTCATGGCGATCGCCATCACCGTGCCGCCGATGATTTTCCTCAACCGGTCCAGGCTACCCTGCAGCTCCTGCTGGACGCGGCGGCGCCGGTCGACCTCCCGGCGCAGCATCTCGTTGCTGCGCTGCAGCTCCGCGGTGCGCTGGTGGACCAGGCCCTCCAGGTTGGCGTTCAGCGCCCGCACCTGCTGCTCGGCGCGCCACTTGGCGCTCAAGGCGGTGGCGAACTGGACGATCTCCTGTGGGTGAAACGGTTTCTGCAGGAACATCAACCGGTCGGAAAAGGCAAGCTGCCGCGGCAGGCTGCCGAGTTCGCTGCCGATGTAGCCGGTCACGAGCACGATGTTGGCGGCGGGGTCGGCCTGCAGGATCTGCTCGGCAGCCCACACCCCGGAGGGGCCCGGCGGCAGGTTCACGTCGAGAAAAATAGCGGCGAACGAATCCTCCTGCGCGACGGATTCCTTAACTGCCGCGACGGTTTCCTGCGCCTGCGCGCGGCAGGTTACCCGGAAGCAGGGGACCTCCCCTGGCCGCTCTGCCCCGGCCTGCAGCGCAGGGCTTGCCGGAACGGACTCGAGGATGTCCTTGTAGAGACTCCGGAGCCCCGGGTCGTCGTCCACCGCCAGGATGTTGAAAAAGCTATCGCTCAAGAGAGGGGTTGCATCCTTTGCCGACTGTAGTCTGGGAATTCAGATGCAAGATTGAATCCAACCGGCAGGGCCTGAGGCACTCGCAGGCCGCTGCTGCGGCCGTAGCCAGCATCGGCCGCGCACCGCACCCGGCAATATTTTCTAACTAACTGAAATTCTGAAAGTATTAATTGCAGAGCGACCCCTACCTGCGCCGGACAAGAAGATGGGCGCGGCGGGCGCACAGGCTTCACCCAAAACGCGAGCCGGATCGCACGGGCTCAGACCGCCAACACCGGCTGCACGCCGGCAGGTGCGGATCAGCGGAATCTTGACGATCGCAACCGACAGGCGTTCGATGATGGCAGGCCTGCCTTGTCAAAGGCTTCTTCATTTGGTAATGAAAAAATAATGAAAGTGCCTGAACTCAAACCCAAAATCATTCTGGCGTCGCAGTCGCCGCGGCGCCGTTACCTGCTCGAACGCGCAGGCCTCCGTTTCAGCGTCATCCCCAGCGAACTCGACGAAAGCTCTATTCCGATGTCTCCCCCGGATCAGTACGTTCGCAGATTAGCGACGGAAAAGGCCCGGGACATCGCCCGCCGATACCCGGACAGCTGGGTGATCGGGGCCGACACCGTGGTCGTGGTGGAAAACCGGCTCCTCGGCAAACCGGCTTCCACGGCGGAGGCCCGCGACATGCTGCTGCGGCTGAGCGGCCGCACCCACCACGTGCTCACGGGCTTCTGCGTCTGCCGTCTCTCCGACGCCAAGCTGTTCACGGACAGGGTGCGGACGGACGTGCTTTTCAAGGCGCTGACGAGCGCTGAAATCGATTGGTACATCCAGACCGGCGAACCCTTCGACAAGGCCGGCGCCTATGCCATCCAGGGGATCGGGACATTTCTGGTGAAACGCATCAACGGTTCCTACACCAACGTGGTCGGCCTGCCGGTCTGCGAGGTGGTCGAGATTCTCATCCGGGAGAAGGTGATCGGATTCGACGAACCGCACCCGGCCCCGGTCTCCGCGCAGCGCGCCGATCCGGAGGCCGTATGACGGCCGCCATCGCCAAACGGCTGGAGGAGGTGCGCCGGCGGATCCAGCGTGCGGCGGAGGCCTGCCGGCGGAGTGACTCTGACATTCGTCTGGTCGCCGTCAGCAAGACCTGCCCGGCCGAGGCCATCCGGGAGGCGGCGGCGGCGGGTGCGACCGACATCGGGGAGAACTACATCCAGGAGGCGCGCGAAAAGCACGAACTTCTGCGGGACGTGGCGGTGAGGTGGCATTTCATCGGCCACCTGCAGACCAACAAGGCCAAGTACGCCGTGCGCATGTTCGACCTGGTCCACACGCTCGACTCCTTTCGCCTCGCGCTCGAACTCGACCGCTGCGCGCGCCGGCTCAACAAGGTCCAGGCGGTGCTGATCCAGGTGAACGTCGCGGGGGAAGCAACCAAGTCCGGCCTGCCGCCCGAACGGGCGGTGCCCCTGGTCAAGGAGGTGGCGGCGCTCGAATGCGTCCAGGTGCAGGGCCTCATGACCATGCCGCCCTATTTCAACGAACCGGAGCGGGCCCGGCCGTTTTTCGCGGAGCTGCGCCGGCTGCGCGACCGCATCCGCGAGGAGGCCTTGCCGAACGTCCGCATGGACGAGCTGTCCATGGGCATGACCGGCGATTTCGAGGCGGCCGTGGCCGAGGGCGCGACCCTGCTGCGCATCGGCACCGCCATTTTTGGGGAACGGCCATGAAAATCCTGCTGCACACCTGCTGCGGCCCTTGCAGCATCATCCCGGTGCGCGAGCTGCGCGCGGGCGGAGCGGAGGTGACCGGTTTTTTCTTCCGCCACAACATCCACCCCTACTCCGAGTGCCTGAAGCGCCGGGAGACGCTGCACACCTATTCGCGGCAGATCGGGCTCGACGTCATCGACCCGGACGGCTACGACCTGGAGGGTTTCATCCGCAAGGTCGCATTTCACGAGGACCAGCGCTGCCGGATCTGCTATCGCGAACGGCTCGCCGCCGCCGCCGCCGTCGCACGGCAGGGCAATTTCGACCGCTTCTCCACCACCCTGCTCTACAGCCGCTACCAGCAGCACGAAGTCATCCGGGAGATGGGGGAGTCCATCGGCCGCACCGCCGGCGTCCCCTTCCACTATCAGGATTTTCGGCCCGGATGGCAGCAGGGGGTAGCGGAGTCGCGGAGCCTGGGAATGTACCGGCAGAAGTACTGCGGGTGCATCTACAGCGAGAAAGAACGCTTTTTCAAAGCCGGCTGATGATAAACGCCCATCTGCGGCGTTGCGCTCATACCGGGTCATTACGGCGTACTGCAACGCACGCCTCATTCCCCGGAACTTCGCGTGCCTTGCATCCAGGCATTTCTGATCAGCCGGATAAAATCAGAAAGCGGCATAGCGCATGATTTCACGGCTGCCTTTACGTTGGGCTCTTTACGCAGCCATCGAAAAAACAGTTTACGAGGGCCGTTGATCCTTTGAACCCTGGCAATAATACTCCGGCGATCGAACAGGTGCAGATTAAACCGATGTCCGGCGAAGCGGGGTGTCCGAATGAGACATAGTCAGCAGCCGGAGTAATATTATGTTCGGAAACTTTATTTACTTCATCCTGGTCCTGCTGATCTATTCCACCTATCAGCCCTCCGAAGAGGTCGGCCTCGGCCTCGGCGAAAGCCTTCTGCTTTTCGCGGTGCTGGCCCTGGCTTTTGCCGCCTTCACGCAGCTGGTTTTTCGGCGCATCGAGCGCCGAATCGGACGCTTGCCCTTCGAGGTGCTGGACCAGATGTATCAAGCGGCCCTGCTGCGCAGCTCCATCCTCGCGGTGGCGGTGTTCGCGGTGAACATTTACGGCCTCGGCCTGCCCTCCTTCGCGGACGAGCTGCCGTTCGTCGCCCGGGTGCCCACGCTGCAGGCTCTGCTGTTCATTGCGCTGTTTGTGGGCTACCTCTGCGTGGTCTGGGGGACGAGCTACGGAGTCCACCGACGGCTCTATCAGCCCGACGTCAGCCGCCGGGACTACATCGGGTCCAACGTCTCCTTCTCCGTGCCGGTGCTGCTGCCGTGGCTTCTGCTGTCGGGAGTGCTCGACCTGCTGAACACCTTGCCGCTGTCGCAGCTCAAACGGTTTTTGGCGACCACCGAAGGCCAGGTCGCCTACTTCAGCCTGTTTCTGATCGGCGTGGCCGTCGTGGGGCCGGCCCTGATCAAGCGCTTCTGGCGCTGCACGCCCCTGGCCCAAAGCCCTTACCGCCTGCGCATCGAAGCGCTCTGCCGCCGGGCCGGCATGCCGTATGCCGACATCCTCAACTGGCCCCTTTTCGGCGGCCGGATGATCACGGCCGGCGTGATGGGGCTTGTGCGCAGGTTCCGCTACATTCTGGTCACCCCCTCGCTGCTGGAAGTGCTTGGGCCCGATGAAATTGATGCGGTCATCGCCCACGAGATCGGCCACGTCAAGAAAAAGCACCTGCTTTTCTTTCTGCTGTTCTTCGCAGGCTACCTGCTGCTGTCCTACGTCGCCTACGATCTCATCATGTACGCCATGATCTTCGCCGAACCGGTCTGGTCCCTGATCCAGCGCAGCGGCGCCAGCCAGGCGACGGTGGTGTCGGTGGCGTTCAGCGTCGTGATCATGGCCATGTTTCTGCTCTATTTCCGCTTCGTCTTCGGTTTTTTCATGCGCAACTTCGAGCGCCAGGCCGACGGCTACGTATACACGCTGTTCGCCAGCGCCCGACCCCTGATTTCCACCCTGCAAAAAATCGCGCTGGCGAGCCGGCAGTCGGCCGACCGGCCCAACTGGCATCACTACAGCATCCGCGAGCGCATCGACTTTCTGGACCGCTGCGAGGAGGACCGGGCCTGGCTCGGCCGTCACGATGCAAAGGTGCGGCGCGGGATCGGCGTGTACGCCGCGGTCCTGCTGCTGCTGGCCGCGGCGGGCTACCAGGTCAACATGGGCACGGTGGGCGCCAAGCTGAGCGATCATCTTTTCGAGACGGTCATCCAGCGGGAGATCGAAAAAAACCCGCAAAACCACAGCCTCTATGGACTCATGGGGGACCTGCAGTTCCGCCGCAGGAACTACGCCGAGGCCCGGCGCGCCTACGAAACATCCCTCGCCCTCAAGGCGGACAACCCGCAGGTGCTGAACAACCTGGCGTGGCTGCTGGCCACCTGCGAGGACGGGCGTTTCCGGGACCCCGGGCGCGCGCTGGCGCTCGCCCGGCAGGCCGTCCGGCTGGAGGAATCCTCTCAGATCCTGGACACGCTGGCGGAGAGCTATTTTGTGAACAGGCGCTACGCGGAGGCGGTCGAGACCGGCAAGCGGGCGCTGGCGCTTGCCAAGGGCGACCGCAGCCACTACGAGGCGCAGCTGCGGAAGTTCATGGCCGAATAAACGCGTGCGGCCGCCGGGGCGGCCGCACGCATTTATCATTGGCGAATTGGGTGGGGACAAAGCCCTCAGCTGCCGAGCGCTTTCTTGTAATTGGCGTAGATCTTCTTGGCCCCGCCTGCGATCAGGAACACGGCCATGAAGTAGAAGCAGAAGTGGATGAACGGCAGGACGCCTGTGAAGTATTCGATCTGGCGGACCTGCGGCATGACCTCGGGGATTCGGAAAAACAGCCCCACGCCCGCCGTCACGAGCAGCACCCCCCAGACGAGCTGGAGCTTGTGTTTGAGATTGTCGTCCATGGTTTGGGTATTTGGGTGTTTGGGTGTTTTGCCGTCCCGGGGCTAAGGCACCAGCCTGCGCTTGACACCGAACACCTGCGAGGCGCAGTGATCCCCCAGACACCTGAATACCAAGACACCCAAACACCTAGTCACGCAGACTCCCCTTGAACACCGCCTTGCGTTTCTCGAGGAACGCCGCGGTCCCCTCCTTGGCGTCCGGGCTGGCCAGGGCGAGGGCAAAGGCATCGACTTCGATGCTGCAGCCCGAGACGAGGTCCACGTTCAGCCCCAGGTTGATCGCCTGCTTGGCGGCACGCAGGGAGACTCGGCCCTTGCCGGCGATCTCCTTTGCGGTCTTCAGGACCTCCTCCATCAGGGCGGCGGCCGGAAACACCTTGTTCACCAACCCGATCTGGAGGGCCTCGGCGGCGCTGATCATTTTTCCGGTGTAGATCAGCTCCTTGGCCCGGTTGGCCCCGATCGCACGCGGCAGCCGCTGTGTCCCGCCGAAGCCCGGTATCAGGCCGAGGTTGATCTCCGGCAGGCCGAACTTGGCCGTATCCGCGGCATAGATGAAATCGCAGGCCAGCGCGATTTCGCTGCCTCCTCCCAGCGCGAAGCCGTTCACCGCGGCCACCACCGCCATCGGCAGCTCCTGCAGCTTGGCGATGACGGCGTGCCCCGCCTTGGAGAAAATTTTGGCCTGCAGGGGGGTGTAGGTGGCCAGCTCGCCGATGTCCGCGCCGGCCACGAAAGCTTTTTCGCCGGCACCGGTCAAAACCAACACCCGGATGGACTCGTCGGCGGCGACCGCGTCCAGCGCCTGAGAAAACTCCGCCAGCAGGGCCTGGTTCAAGGCGTTGAGCGCCTTGGGTCGATTGAAGGTGATCGTGGCGATTCCCTGGTCCACCTGAAAAACGATGTTTTCAAACGACATGGCTCCTCCCTTTCGATACGTAAATGCGCGCCGAGCCCGCGCCCCTACCCCGACGGGGCGGCGGCGGGGCCCTCGAAAGCCGTCGGGTTGATCTCCCGGATGTAGCCGCGCAGCCCCTGGACGATCGATTCGGCCAGGTGCTCCTGGTAGGCCGGCGTCGTGAGCAGGCGGCATTCATCGCGGTTGCTGATGAAAGCGGTCTCCACCAGTATCGAGGGCATGCGCGCCCCGAGCAGGACATAGAACGGCGCCTGCTTCACCCCCTTGTCCTTGACGCGGTCATAGCCCCGCCGGCTCAGGTTTTTTACCAGCGCGTACTGCACCATCTCCGCCAGGCGGCTGGACTCGTTGATCTTGGCGTTCTTGAGCAGGTCGCTCAGGATCGAGGACAGGTCGCTGATGTTCTTGGTGGAGGTCGCGTTTTCCATGGCCGCAACCCGGATGGACTCGTCGTCCGTGGCCAGGTTCAGGAAATAGGTTTCGGTGCCGAAGGCGCGCGGGTCGCGCGAGGCATTGGTGTGGATGGAGACGAACAGGTCGGCGCCGCGCGTGTTGGCGAAGGCCGTACGCTCCTCGAGCGTCAGGTAGCGGTCGTCGCTGCGGGTCATGACAGCCTCGAGGTTGAGCTCCTCGCGGATCTTCCGGGCCACGCGCTTGGAGATCTCCAGCACCACGTCCTTCTCGTGGATGCCCGGGGTGAAGCCGGGGGCCCCGAAATCCTTGCCGCCGTGCCCGGGGTCGACGACGATGCGGCGGACCCCCAGTGCGAGCTGTTTGGCCAGCGCCCCGCGCGGGATTTTCCTGCCGCGGTCAAGGGCGGAGCCGCGGGGTGTCTCGGCCGTCTCCGGGTCCTGCCCCTGGGCGGCCGCCGGGGCCCCGTTCTTGCCCCACACGTCGACCACGATCCGGAAAGGGTCCCTCAGAGAAAAAACCTTGTAGGTGTCGAAGGATTTGATGTCCATCACCACCCGCACCGAGTCGAGCGTGTAGCGGGCGGCGCGCGCATCGCTCAACAGGTCGTCGTTGATGGGGATGTTCTTCTGCTTGCCCTCCCCCATGGTGGCATTGCTCAGGTCCACATACAGCCGCGGGGGCTTGTCGATGACCGGGTCTTTTTTCAGCAGGCGGTGGACGTAATCGGTTTCGCGGTCGAGGTAGACCACCACGCGCGTGTAGTTCGGGTTGGACCAGTGGCGCACGTCCTGCACCACCGCGAGCCCTTCCTCGCCGGGCGCGGCCTTGACCGCCTCGGCCACGGTGTCCGGCACCGCCGGCGCCGTCATCCCGGATTCGCTCGGCAGCGGCGGCGGGGCGGGTGGCCGCTTGGCCGTGGCCGGAGCGGGCGGCCGGTTGCGCGCAAAGGACTGCAGCTCCTTGGTGGACTTCGCGGCGTAGGGGCTGTCGGGGAACTCGGCAACGACCTTCTCGAAATTTTCACGCGCCGCCCGCAGGTCCGAATCGAATTTCAGCCGTTTGTTCAGGTCGTAGTAAAGAAGGCCTTCCTGGTAGAGGGCCTGGGCCGCCAGGGGCCCGGCCGGGTCTTCGAGATAGGCGTTGTGAAAACGGCCGATGCAGAGCATCCATTCCCGCCGGGTGCTCTCGGTCGGCTGGCTGCCGCGCAGTTTTTGGAAGCATGCCTCGGCTTTGGTGAACTGATCCCTGGCATAGGGGGCCACCGCGGCCGACGCCGCCGGCTTGCGCTCGCCCGCCCTCTTGTCGCCCTCCGCGTCGCGTTTTGGCGGGTCGGCTTTGACCGGCGAGCCGCGCGAAATCTCCTTCGCGGGCCGCTCGTCCTTCTGGGCCGCGGGCGCATTCAGCTTTTGCAGCTCGGCCGCCGCCCGATCGCGGTAACCGCTGTCCGGGAACTTGCGCTGTAGCAGCTCGAACTGCTCGGCCGCCGCTTTTCGGTCGGCTTCGCTGCCTGAGCTCCGGCCCAGGTCCAGGTAGAGCGTCCCGGAGTTGTAGAGACTGGCAGGCGCCCAGGGCCCCCGGGGGTCCTGGCGGTAGACCGCCTGGAACTTGTCGATGCACTGGGCCCAGTTCGAGCGGGACTTGGCTTTTTGGGGGCTTTTGCGGAGCTCCTTGGCGCAGGCCTCGGCCTCGAAAAAGGCATCGCCGAGCCCGGCGGCCTTCGCGGAACCGGCCCCCAGGAACAACGTCAGGCAGAAAAGGCAGATGAACCCAACCAGGATTTTTGCGCGCATCGTAACCGGTGTCGTCGGATTTTTGTTTTTTTCAGAATACTTTAGCCCAAAAAATTAAACTTTTCCAGAGCCGGCCAAAGGTTTTTGATTTAATCCCCGCCACCCACCCTGACGTGGGGAACCCGGAACCAAATTCTAAATCTGAAGCACAGAACCCGAAGCAAAGTTCAAATGTTCAAATGTCTAACGGCCCTGCGCACGCGCCATCTCCTGCAAAAGGCTCAGAAGGTTCATGGCGTCCAGCGGCGTCATCTGGGTGAACTCAAGCGCACGCAGACGCCGCATGATCTCGCTTTCCGCACCGCGGAAGAGATCGAGCTGCACCGGCGAGGGCGCCGGGCCCGGCGGGGCGGTCGCCGGCCCGGCAAACCCATGCTCGCCGTTCTCGATGCCGTAGAGGATCTTCCTGGCCTTGTCGATCACACCGGCCGGGATCCCCGCCAGGCGGGCCACCTGGATGCCGTAGCTGCGGTTGGTGCCGCCGGGCACCAGTTTGCGCAGGAAGATGATCTCCTCGTTCCATTCACGGACGGCGATGTTGAAATTCTTGACGCGGGGCTTCCGGTCGGCCAGCTCGGTGAGCTCGTGGTAGTGGGTGGCAAAAAGGGTCTTGACCCCTTTGCCGTTCAGGTCGTGGAGGTATTCGGCGACGGCCCAGGCGATGCTCAGCCCGTCGTAGGTGCTGGTGCCGCGGCCGATCTCATCCAGGATCACCAGGCTGCGTTCGGTGGCGTTGTTGAGGATGTTGGCCGTCTCCTGCATTTCGACCATAAACGTGCTCTGCCCCTGGGAGAGGTTGTCCAGCGCCCCCACCCGGGTGAAGATCCGGTCGACGATGCCGACCTCGGCCCGGCGCGCCGGAACGAAGCTGCCCATCTGCGCCATGACCACCAGCAGGGCCGTCTGGCGCAGCACCGTCGACTTGCCGGCCATGTTGGGGCCGGTGATGACGAGCACCTGGTTCGCGGTGTCGTCCATTTCGATCGTGTTGGGGACGAAGCGCTCGCCGGTGATCATCTTTTCGACGACCGGGTGACGGCCGTCCTCGATCAGAAGCCGCCCGTCCGATAGGATCCGGGGCCGGCAGTAGGCGTTCTGGTCGGCCGTCTCCGCCAGGCTCGCGAGGCAGTCCAGCTGCGCCAGAAACCGGGCCGCGGATTGGATCTTCGCGTGGTGCCGTGCGATCTCCCCCCGGACTTCCTGGAAGAGCCGGAACTCCAGGGCGGACCGCTCTTCCTCGGCCTCCAGCACTTTGGTCTCGAAACTCTTGAGCTCGTCGGTGATGTAGCGCTCGGCGTTCACCAGGGTCTGCTTGCGGACGTAGTGCGGCGGCACGGACCCCGCGCGCGACTTGGGCACCTCGATGTAGTAACCGAACACCCGGTTATAGCTCACCTTGAGCGCCGTGATACCGGTGCGCTCCTTTTCCCGGGCCTCCAGCTGCGCGAGATACCCCTTGGCATCCGAGCTGATGCGCACCAGTTCGTCGAGCTCCGGGTTGAACCCCGGCCTGATCAGCCCGCCCTCGTTGACGGTCGGCGGCGCGTCCTCCCGAATGGCGGCCTCGATCAGCCCGCCGAGGGAGGTGAGCTCGTCGAGCGTTTCCTGCGGGGCCAGCAGCGGCGCCGAGAACCGGCCCAGCTCCGTCCAGATGCCCGGCAGCGCCATCAGGGAGCGCTTCAATGCCGTCAGGTCGCGGGCGTTGGCCTGGCCCATGACGGTCTTGCTGCCGACGCGCTCCAGGTCGTGCACGGATTTCAGCTGCTCGCGCAGCTCGCGCCGGGCGGCGGCCTTCTCCCGGACCTCGGCGACCGCGTCCTGGCGCCGCTCGATGGCGGCGGGTTCGCGCAGCGGGTGGCGCAGCCAATCCTGAAGCAGGCGCGCCCCCATGGCGGTGCGCGTGTGATCCAGGAGGCTCAACAGCGTCCCCCGCCGCGACCCGGTCCGGAGGTTGCGGGTCAGCTCCAGGTTCTGGCGGCTGATCTCGTCGACTACCAGGCAGTCGTCCAGCAAATAGGGCTCCAGGCGGGTGATGTGCGCGGTTTTCTGTCTCTGGGTTTCGGCCACGTAGTGCATCAGCGCGCCGGCGGCGCTCACCCCCGGCTTGAGACCCTCGCAGCCGAACCCTTCCAGCGTCAGCGTCTGGAACTGCCCGGTCAGGCGTTCGTAGCCGCGGCGGTAGTCGAAGGCCTTGTCGTCGAGGTAGGTCAGGGCCACCTCCTGGAACGTGCGGCCGACCCATGCCTGGCCGGTGTCGCTGCGACCGCTCTCCGGCAGCAGGATCTCCTTCGGCGCCACCCGCCGGGCCTCGTCGATGACGGCATCCTTCCGGCCGGACTCGGTCGCTCGGAAGGCGCCGGTTGAAATGTCGAGATAGGCAAGCCCCCAGAGGTCGCCCGACCGGGCCACGGCCAGGATGAAATTGTGGCTGCGGGCGTCCAGAAACTCTTCGTCGACGATCATGCCGGGGGTGATCACGCGGACCACCTCGCGCTTGACCAGGCCCTTGGCCGTCGCGGGGTCTTCCATCTGGTCGCAGATGGCCACCTTGTAGCCGCGCTCGATCAAACGTGCAATGTAGTTGCCTGCGGCGCGATGCGGCACGCCGCACATGGGCACCGGGGACTCTTCGCTCTTGTTGCGCGAGGTGAGGGTTATCTCGAGGACCCGGGAGGCCGTCTCGGCGTCTTCGAAAAACATCTCGTAGAAATCCCCCATGCGGTAAAAAAGGATGGCGTCCGGGTAGTCGTTCTTGATCGCCAGGTACTGCTTGATCATGGGGGTCGATTTGGGGGGGGCCATGACGCCGGGAAGATCCGGTTGAGGGGGTTGCGAGGTCACGCCGGCTTGATCGGCGATGTGATGGAGGACTCCACCGGGCCGCCCGGGTCTGATGGAAGCGGCTCGCCTTTCAGGCGCGCGAGCTCCGTTTTGATGGCAAGGAGCTCTTTTTCCTGAGCGGCCGCCGCCGTTCGAAGCTTTTTGACGGTCGTGTGCGAGCGGAAGCGCCCGGCGGCATTCAACCCATAGGCCACCACAACGCCGAAGGCAAAAAAGGCCAGGTGGAAAACCGCGAGCGGCAGGCTGGGCGACCGGTACTCCGTGAAGAAATGCAGGTTCAGGCGCAGCTGCTGCTGCGTGTTGAGGAAGTAGTCTTCGTTCTGATAGACAACCAGAGCGAGAAAACCGAAAATCAACAGCCAGATGACCGCCTTCACCTTCGTCATGTCCTGTTCTCCCTACTCGACGGCTGCCTGCCGGGCGCAGGCGATGCCGGGGACGGCCCCCGGCCCTCGACGTCAGCCGCGCCGTGAAGCGGCGGACGCCCGCACCTTCGCTTTGGATCGGGCGGCGCCGCCCGCGGGCAGCGCCGCCCGGTTATGTCCTTTCGACCCCTCCGGGCGAATCTGCTCGAAATGGGGCTTGAGCAGCGCATAGGTCTCCCGGAGGTGCTGGGGGATCACGCGGACGTCGGCGAAGACCGCCAGCGCATTGGTGTCGCCCGACCAGCGCGGAACGATGTGGAAATGCAGGTGCTCCTCGACCCCCGCGCCGGCGACCCGGCCCAGGTTCAACCCCACGTTGAAGCCTTCCGGCCGCATGACTCTTTTCAACACCGCCACGGACTGCTGGACCGTTGAGAGCAAAACCCCCATCTCCGGTTGGCTGAGTTCATCCAGTGCGGCGATGTGTCTCACGGGCGCCACCAGCAGGTGGCCGTTGATGTAAGGGTACTTGTTCATGACCACCAGGGTGTCCGCGCCCTTGAAAAGCGTCAACTCGGGGCTGGGCCCGAGAGCGTTGCAGAACACGCAGCCCTGGCCCTTGGCGCCCAGTATGTATTCGATTCTCCAGGGGGCCCACATCGTTTTCATGGCAAGACCGTCGCCGCCTCCGATGTCGCTATTCAAACTTGGATTTTTATCACTCCGGCCGATAATACCTCCAAACACCGGCCCGGCGGCAGGCGAAGCGAGGTATCGATCCCTCCACGCTGCACACCATTTTTCCGGAGTAATAGTTAGTCGGTTTGCGTCGAAAACTCAACCCCTTTTTCGCCCGAGCGGGACGATTTCCAGTTCACCCCAGGCCCCCAGCTGGTCTCCGACGACGATGACCAGCCCCGTCACTCCGCGGATGCCTTTGCCGAACTCGATCGCCCGGTGGATGTCCCGCCCGGATCGAACGCGGTTTCCGATCGCCGTGGCGGCGGCGTCCGCCAGTGCGCAGGACGGCGAGATCACGCAGACCGCATCGGCCTTGCCGAAGCTCAGCGAGGGCCCCACCGTGCCGGACGAGGTGCACACCCCGCAGGCGCTTCCCCCGCCGTCGACGCGCACGCCCGTCATCAGGCTCAGAGGCGAATCCCCGGCAAAAACGGCCACGGTGGCCGTCCCGGCGGTTTTGAGAAAAACATCCCCCCCGTTTTCGACAACCACTTCCGCCGATTGCGCCAGCAGGCCCTGCCCCACCTGCGCGGCGATGGCCCCGGCCACGGCCGCCATGGGCCCCACGCCGGCGGCCGCACCGGCCGCGACCATGTCGCGGACGATGTCCGGAGCCGGCATACCCCCGGTGCTCTAATACAAGCTCCCGGGCCGCAGCGGCCAGGTCGGCCTGCGCCTGAACCTGCAGGTCGGTCTCCTTGACGGTGACCGTGAAGGCCGTCAGCCGCCCGGTGTCGACGAGGCCGCGATAGGTCCGGGGCTGAAACATCTCACTCGAGGCACTCGATGAAATTCGGCCGCAATTCCGGGGGGCATTGGCCGAGGAAGTACTGGTCGGTCATGCCGGCGATAAAATCGCGAACGATCTCGGCCGGCTGGTGCCGGCGGAGGTAGTCGGCCGACATGCCGTTCAAAAAACCCTTGAACAGCACGGAATCGCTGCTCTGCCGGGTGAAATCGTCGAGGAACCGTTCAAACAGCCGCTTGAAAAGGTCCCGGATGAGCGGCGCGTGCGGCTTCATGGCGGGGTTGAGGTAGATGCGCTCGAGGTTGAACTGCTTGAGCTCGTGGAGCGCCTGCGAGATCTCAGGGCTGAACTGAACATGCCCCTGGGCATAGCTGTTCCGCAGAATGTCGCTGACCAGTTTGAACACGATGGTCCCGTTGCTGTCCCCTAAAACCCGTGCGCACGAGGCCGGGATCTCCGAACGCCGGATGAGACCGAGACGGATGGCATCTTCGATGTCGCGGCCGATGTAGGCGACCGTGTCGGCCATCCGCACTACGCAGCCTTCCAGCGTCATGGGCATGAGCTCTGCGCGCGGGTCGCTTTTCTTGACCGCCATCTCTGCGGCGAGGCGCTCAAAGGTCTTGTCGGGCCACGGGGCGAGCATCTGGTTGTGCACTTCGCCGTCGTGGCAGAGGATCCCGTCGAGGGTCTGCAGGCAGAGGTTCCAGCCCCTGCCCTTGCGCTCCACGAGGTCGAGGAACTGGACGCTCTGGATGTTGTGGTGGAAGGCGCCGATGCCGTGTTGCTCGCAGAGCTCCGAGAGGAAGCGCTCCCCGTCGTGGCCGAAGGGGGTGTGGCCGATGTCGTGCCCGAGGGCGATCGCCTCGATCAGGTCCTCGTTCAGACCCAGAAACCGGCCGATGGTTCGGCTGATCTTCGACACCAGCTGCACGTGCAGCACCCGGTGGGTGATATGGTCGTTGCGGACCAGGTAAAAGACCTGGGTCTTGTCGATGTAGCGCGCATACGCGCGCGAGTGCAGGATCCGGTCGCCGTCCACCGAAAAGGCCTGCCGGTACCCTTCGGTGACCAGCGCCTCCTCCTCCCGCCGCACGGCGGCGGTGTTGGGTGTGGCATGCACGGAGAGGTATCCGGCCTCCTTGCGGTCCAGGCTTTCCCGTATCGATTTCAAGTCGAGCGGTTCAGATGTCATAGCGTTCAATCATCGTTTCCATCAGTTGGACATAGTCGATGCCGGCTTCAAAAAATCCCTGCAGGCCGTACTTCATGTTGGCCTCGAGCACGTAGAGCCGGCCGTTGTGCCGGCAGATGTCGATGCCGACGTCGTCCCAGCCGCAGGAGCGGGCCGTGTGCAGCGCCAGCTGCAGCGCCTCCCCGGGCACCGGCTCCAGGCCCACCCGGCCGCCGGCTGCAAGGTTGGAGCGGAACTCCCCCGCCGGCGCAATGCGCCAGTAGGCGTGCGCGATGCCGCGGCCGATGACGACGATGCGCATGTCGCGGTCGATCGGCAGGTACTCCTGAATGTAGGCCACGGCCGCGCGGGTGCAATAGGCCTCCAGGCCCGAGCGGTCGCGCACCAGGTAGACGCCCCTGCCCATGGCGGAGCCGCGGGGGATCTTGGCGATGAACGGGAAGGCAAAATGGTCGGGAATGCCCGATTGCTGGCGTTTTCCGTAAAATACGCGGGTGCGCGGGTGCGGAATGCCCAGCAGGTCGAACAGGGCGGTCTGCTTGATCTTGTCCTGAACGCATTTGTACGTGTGGTAGCTGGGAAAGGTGTTTTTGCCGGCCGCGTTGAAAAGGTCGGCGTAAAACGTCGTCGGGTAATAGACGGTCTCCGCCGCCCGGATCCGTTCGCGGTCCTCCGGGCTGTAGTCGCCGAAATTCGTTCGCACCCCGAGCGTGACGACATTGCGGCAGCGCCTCAGGCGACCCTCGAGGGCGATGACGTTCCTTTTGAAAAGCACCATTTAAAAACCAGTTTAAAGTTTAAGGTTTAAAGTTTAAAGAAGATAGATAACATTCTTATATTTTAGTTTAAACCTTAAACTTTAAACTTTTTCAAACATCTCTTCTATTTTTTCCAAACTTCTTGTCGTGTGGCTTCCGGGCCAATACACCCGTCCGCATTTCGGGCAGCGGCTGAAGGACTCCTGGTTTTCCAATACGTAGTCCGGCACGGCGCCGGCGACCTCTTCCCTGGCGACGGCCGCGATCGGCTCGTTGCATGGCAGGCAGCGGGAAAAAGGCCGTAGCTCCTCCCGCCGAAGAGCGGTCCGGCGGATCACTTCCATCAGTTGATCCGCGGGGTCGTTGGCCTGGATGAGGATCGTCCGGAGGGCGGAGTGAACAGCAGGCGCGCCCCGGGTCCGGGTCAAGAAGACCCTTTCCGGGCCGACATGCTCCGCAAACGCCCCCCTTGGATAATCGGTTTCCAAAAGGGTGTCGAACCCCATGAGCCGCAGCCATCTGGCGAGCCGGCCCATTGTTTTTTCCACTGCAAAAGACGGTTGCATGCAGGCAACGGGCCCGGTGCCGGGTTGTTGAGATGCCGCCACCGGCCGCTCCGTTTATAGATGATCGCAGGAAAGCGGTCAATGCCGTAACGCCCAACCGATACGGCTCGTTGCCGATCCGTCCGGCCGCGGTGCGCAGCAGGCCGCCGGCAATGGCGGCACCGAAAATATTCTCAAGAATTCCCAAAAGGTACCGATACCATCCATAGAGTCAGTTCATCTTCGAACCAACGAGGCCGGCCGCGTGCGAAAATTCATCCTTCTCCTGTCCATCTGCCTGGTCGTCACGGCGGCAGCCGCGGCGGTGATGGCCAAAGACCAGCTGAACCGCACGGTGATCCTGCTGAACAGCGGGAAAACCATTCCGGTCGATCGCTTCTGGCAGGCAGGGGCGGACCTTTTTTACGAAAACGAAAAAGAGATCCGCTTTGTGAGCCTGGCGGAGATCAAGGCCATCGAGAAACAAACGCTTCCCTTGGTGCTGAAAACCGCCGCCGCACAAGCGGCCGGTTATTTCAACGGGTTCCGGAAAGCCGTCGGCCGGCAGGCCCAAACGGCCGACTCCCCGCCCGGGTTTCTGAACCCCATGCTGTGGCTGGTGCTGGCCTCGGCGGCCGCGCCCGCGATGCTCTTCATGTTCATTCGCCGGCAGCGCAACCGGCCGCCGGAGAAAAATACGCCCAAACCCGTCCCGCCGCCGAAAGACAACGGCCAGGAACTCCCCAACCGCGCCGATGTCGTCCGGTTTTTCCTGAATCTTTACCGCCAGCAGGTGGGGGCCGGCCCCGAGGCTCCGGCCGAGTTCACCCAACTAACCGGTGTCTCGACCGGCTCGAACCTGGTCTACGAGCTGCGGGTGAAACACGGCGGCGACTGGGTGAAACGGCGCATGACCATCGGCCCTTTGGGCGAGGAGAGCGGCAGCAAAAGCAAGTGCTACTATGTCATTTTCGACCAGCACCTGGTGGTCAAGATCCCCCCCAAGCCAGTCCGCGACTTTGAAGACTATGTGGCCAGCATCAAGAAGGAGAGCCACATCGTCGAGCGCCTTTCCCCCAAGGAGTGCATCATCCCCAAGGTGTCGGTCATCTTGAGCCAGGTGCACCAATTGTCGCCGCTCATGGAAACCCCGGCGGAACAGCTGGAGGAAAAATACATCGCCTGGCTGCGCAAAAACCCGGAGTGCCAGGACTATCTCAAAATCAAGGGCACGTTCATCTTCTTCATGGACCTCTCGCGCTACTATTTCCTGAGCCACATCATCGACGGGTTCCACGAGCTCGGGGAGACCATCCGCGCCGAGATCAACGCCACCGCCGAACTGGTCCGCTACCCGGCGAAGTTCAAGGAGCGTTACGGCGAGGAAAATGAATCCGTGGGTTTTGAAATCCGCGACCTCTACCACCAGTGCGAGGCCGGCATCCGTCAGCTGCTGAAAAGCACCGGCAAGTCCTCGACCGTGACGGACTATCGCATCCAGGCCTGGTTCGTGGCCTACCTGGAAAAAAGGGACATCGGCGAAACGGACCCCGGCCTCCCGCCCGATGCGGTCGCCGGCATCACGGCCGTTTTCACGCGGCTGTTCGAGAAATACCGCGAACCCGTGGCGGCCTACACCCGGGCGGTGCGCAGCTTCGCTCGGCGCCTGTCGCTGGAGCAGAACCGCCTGCCCATCGCGGGGATCCTCACCAACCTGCTGGACCTGCTGGCCTGGCTGGGCGCCCGGCAGGTGGCCATGCGGGATCTCAAACCCGACAACCTTCTGGTGGCCGGCGACCGCCAGAACTACCCGGCCTTCTTGCGGTCGGCGGCGGAGTATTCCCTCGGCTTCATCGACGTCGAGACTGCCGTCTATTTCGGCAAGGCCGAGGAAAACAAAGTCCGGCAGCCTCTGCTCGGGGGCACGCCCTACTTCGCCACGCCCTCGCACCTGTTCCCCAACTCCGCCCTGGCCGCCTGCTTCGGGGACACCTCCCGCGTGCTGCATTTTCAGGACTGGCAGGCCGTGCTGGTGATGATCTATAAGGCCGTCACGGGCGAGCTGCTGTTCGACCGCACCGCCAAGCATTTCGCGGACATCAAGAACCGGGTGGTTGCCGCCATGCGGCAGGCCGAGGCGCTGGACCCTCAACTCGAAGAAGCCAGCCGCACTTTCTGGCGCAGCGCGACCGCCGAGTTCCGCTCAAAAATGAAGGCCGCCGAGAGCGCCCTGCGGTTCGTGGAGGCCGATGTCCCGCCGCAGGCGAAAGCGCTGTTCGTCCAGGTCCTGAAACGCGACATCGAATCGATCGGCGCCGCCCTGCAGAAGCGGATCGAGGCGCCGAATCTGCCAGATCATGGAGGAGCTGAAAGCCAAGTTTCCGGCCGGCCATGTCTCTGCGGATTCGATTCAGGCCATGCGCTTTCTCAAGCACGTCGCCGCCTTGAAGGCGCTGGCCGAGCGAAAGTCCCAGGCGGTGGCGGGGTTCGAGTCCAACGCCACCTGCCGGATGAGCGCCTACGACGTGCTGATCCTCATGTTCAACAGCGTGCTCAAGACGATGTATCGCGAGGACTGGAAAACGCCGGCCGAGGAATCCACCGGTCCGGCCGGCCCCGCCAACGACGAGCTCTCCCTGGCCACCACCATTTGAACGTCTGTCGAACGCAGGCGTTTACGGCTTCCTTTTTGTTGACTCCCGCCTCCGGGCAAGTGTACTCTGGATCCCTACGGCAAGCGAACGCGCGAATTTTTCGGATTCAGGGGCAGGCGCGGCAGCGGGCCCGCCTTGCGGCGTTTTATTTCTTTGCCGGAGGAATAAATGCGCCGCGCCGACGATGGCCGAACATGACACCCAACCCCATCCGCCTTCTCGCAATTGCGCTGATGTTGGCGCTGTCGACTTTGGGAGACGCCGGCGCCGAAACGATCCGCATGCCGGTTCGCGCCGGCAGCTTCTACCCGTCGGACCCCCGGGAGCTCCGTAACCTCATTGAGCGGCTGGCGCAAAACGCCCGCCGCGGGCAGCCGGACCTGCCGGAGCGGGGGTCGCTCAGGGCCATTGTCCTTCCGCACGCCGGCTACCCGTATTCCGGGCGGACGGCCGCGCATGCCGCCCGCGTGCTGCACCGAAACCAGTTTGAGAAAGTGCTGCTGATGGGCCCCGACCATTTCACGGGGTTTCGCAGCGCCGCCGTTTCCACCGCCCAGGCATTCCAGACCCCTCTCGGCCGGATCCCGCTGCTCCCCGCAGCCGTGGGTCTTCTGAAGCAGCCGGAGCTCTTCGCGCCGCTGCCGACGGCCGACGACCGCGAGCACTCCCTGGAAGTCGTGCTGCCGTTTCTGCAGGTTTTTATCGGTCCCTTTGAGCTGGTGCCGGTGGTGGTCGGCCGTGCGGACGGCGACCGTCTCTGCGCCGCCCTCCTTCCGCTGGTCGACCGGCAGACCCTGGTCGTGGTGAGCTCGGACCTGTCGCACTTCCTGCCCTATGCCGAGGCCCAGGCCAAGGACCGCAGGACCATCGAGGCGATTTTGGCGCGCGACCGCCGGGCGCTTCTTCAGGATGCCGATGCCGCCTGCGGCGCGCACCCGCTGGCGGTCCTGTTGGCCATGGCCGATCGCCTCGGCTGGCGGCCGGTGCTGCTCGACTACCTCAACAGCGGCGACACTGCCGGGGACCGCACCCGCGTAGTGGGGTATGCCGCCATCGCTTTTTTCGGAGACCCGACCATGTCTGCCATGAACGAATCGAAACCGTTGACGCCGGAAAAGGGCCGGCTGCTCGTGGCGCTCGCACGCAGCACGCTGATGGAAAAATTCGGCCGGCCGCTGCCGCCGGCCGACGCCGACCGGATGCAATCGGCGCTGAGCGACGCCGCGTTTCAGGCCCGCTGCGCCACGTTCGTCACGCTCAAACACCAGGGCCGGCTCAGGGGCTGCATCGGCACCCTGTCCGCTTCCGACCCCCTGGCCGAGGGCGTCCGCCGCAATGCCGTCAACGCGGCTTTCCACGACCCGCGGTTTGCGCCGCTCACCGAAAAGGAGCTCGGCCAGGTCGAGATCGAGGTCAGCGTGCTCAGCGAGCCCCGTCCGCTTGCGTTCAGCGACCCGGAGGATCTGCTGCGAAAGCTGCGGCCGGGGGTCGACGGGGTGATCATCCGCCAGGGGCACGCCAACGCGACCTTTCTGCCGCAGGTCTGGGAACAGCTCCCCCGGAAAGAGGATTTTTTAGACCATCTCTGCCAGAAGGCCGGGCTGCCCCGGGAGGCTTGGAAGCGCGGCACGCTCGAGGTGTCGACCTACCAGGTCCAATACTTTGAAGAGCACGAGTGAACAGCGCACCGTCGCCGTCGTCGTCGCAACGGGAGTCGCCTCCGTCGTCACGCAGCTGGTCCTGATCCGCGAGTTCCTGAGCCAATTTCAAGGCAACGAAATCGTCATCGCACTGATTTTGTTCAGCTGGCTCACGCTGGGCGGAGTGGGGACGCTGCTGGCCCGGCCGGCGGCCGGCAGCCGCCTCGCCGCGCCGCAGGTTCTCGGCCGGCTCTCGCTCGCGCCGGCGCTTCTTGCGATCCTCACCCTGTTCGCCGCCCGCCTGCTGCGGGATCTTGTTTTCACCCGCGGCGTCTCCGTGGGCTTTTACCCTACGTTCGGCTACATTGTTGCGGTCACGGCTCCCTACGCCCTGCTCATCGGGTTTTTGCTTCCGCTGAGCCTTTTCGTGCTGAGGTCCCAGCGTCCGGGCTATCCCGGGGCCCTGGTCTACATCTGGGACAACATCGGCGACGTCGGCGGCGGCGCCATGTTCTCCTTTCTCATCGTTTTCTGGCTGACCCCGGTCCAGGCGCTGGTCGCCGCCCACCTGCCTCTGCTGGCGGCCGCCCTTTTCCTGCAGGCGCCGGGTCGCCGCCCGGGGCCGGCGCGGTGTCTTGCCGCCGCGGCAATGTTCCTCGCGCTGCTGGCCGCCGTGGCGGCGGAGAACTCCACTCTCACCCCCTCCGGGGGCGAACTCGCCCATTACCGTGAAACCCGCCACGGCCGCATCACCGTGATCAGGCAGCGGGAGCTGGTGACGCTCTTCCAGGACGGCGTCCCCATGCTGAGCAGCCAGGACCAAGCCCTGGCGGAGGAATCCGTTCACTATGCGCTGGCGCAGACGGAAGACCCGCAGCGCCTCCTGCTGGTGTCGGCGTCGGCCGGGGTGATGGGAGAGCTTGAAAAATATCGCATCGCGTCCATCGACTACGTCGAGCTGGACCCGGACCTCACGAAGGTGCTGTTCGACTTCAATCTACTGAAGCGCCTCCCGGGGCTGCGCGTGATCCACGCCGACGGGCGCGCCTTTTTGGCAAGCGCCGCCCCGGGCTACGACGCCATCCTGGTCAACCTCAACGACCCGCAAACGTTCCAGGCCAACCGCTTTTTCACCGACCGCTTCTTTTCCGTGGCACGCTCGCGGCTGTCCGCGCAGGGGGTGCTCGCCTTCTCCATGGGAGGCTTCGACAGCTACCTCGCCGAAGCGCAGCGCCGCAAGCTCTCCTCCGTCTACCACACCGCCAGGGCTTATTTTTCGGATGTGCTGATGCTGCCGGGCGAGCGCGTGTTCTTCATCTGCGGCAACCGGCCCCTGCAGGCCGGCGTCCCCGACCTGCTGGAACGCAAAGGCATTGAGGCCCCTTACATCAGCGGCACCTACGAGGGCAATGTCACGCCGGAGCGCATTTCAGAGCTGCGCAGCCGCATGGAACCGGCGGCACCGCTTAACGCCGAACTGGCGCCCTACGTGATGCGCGCCACCCTCTCGGAATGGTTTGCGAAGTTCCACTCGTCGCCGCTGTGGTTCATGGGGGCCCTCGCCGGCGCCTTGGGGTTTTACCTGTGGCGCGCGAGCCGGGTGGAGTTCGTGCTGTTTTCGACCGGGTGGACGGCCATGGGCAGCGAGATCCTGGTCATTTTTGCCTTTCAGATTTTTTTTGGGTATATTTATCTCCAGATCGGCGTCGTCGTGACGGTCTTCCTGGCCGGGCTTCTCCCCGGCGCCCTCTGGGGCCGCCGGATCGCTTCACGGGCCCGGCGCGTCCTGATGCTGTCGGACGCGGCGCTCATCGTCCTCCTGGGCGCGACCTTCGCCGCCGTGCACGCGGGGGACCGCCTGGGGCAGGCATTCTACCTCTTCTTGGGTTTCGCGGTCTCATTCGCCTGCGGCGTGCAGGTCCCGGCGGCATTGCAATTGCGGGGGGACGACAGCCGCGCGGCCGCCGGGGTTTTTTCAGCGGACCTGATCGGGGCGGCACTCGGGACGCTGGCGACGAGCACGATTCTCATCCCTTATTTCGGGATCACGGGGGCGATCGGCGCTCTGTCGGGATTGAAAGTACTGAGCCTCCTGACGGCTGGCACGCTGCATGAAAACCCTGTCGCGCAGAAAATTCCTGGTTGACGGCGCCCGCCTGGTGGCATCCTGCACGGCGGCGGCCGCGCTCGGGCCTTTCACGGCATGCGATTCGAGGGCGTGGGCCCAGGAGGACGTCAGCGGCGCCGTTTTCAAGGGGGACGGCCCGAAACAGGTGTGGAAATGGTCCCGGGAGGGATACGCCTACCAGCGTCTGGACGAAAAACAGGTGGCCTGCCTGATCTGCCCCAACCACTGCGTGCTCTCACCCGGGGACCGCAGCGTGTGCCGCTCCAAGGTCAACCTGGCCGGCACGCTTTACAGCCTGGCCTACGGCAATGCCTGCGCCGTGCACGTCGACCCGATCGAAAAGAAGCCTCTCTACCATTTTGCGCCCCGCAGCACCTCCTTCTCGATCGCCGCCGCCGGCTGCAACTTCCGCTGCCTGAACTGCCAGAACTGGGAGATCTCCCAGGCCAAGCCCCACGAGGTGCGGCACCGTGAACTCTTCCCGGAAGACGCCGTCAACGCCGCGCGCCAGGCCGGCTGCCATTCCATCGCCTACACCTACTCCGAGCCGGTCACGTTTTATGAATACATGCTGGACACCGCCCAAGCGGCCCGCGGCGCCGGGCTGCGCAATCTGCTCATCTCGAACGGCTACATCAACCGCCCCCCTCTGCTCGACCTCTGCCGGGCGATCGACGCCGCCAACATCAACCTCAAGGCCTACAGCGACGCCGTCTACCGCAAGTTGAACGGCGGCCGGCTGGCGCCGGTGCTGGCCGCGCTCAAAACCCTGCACGACCAGGGGGTCCACCTGGAGATCACCAACCTCGTCGTGCCCACCTACGTGGACGACGAGGAGCTGGTGCGGCGCATGTGCGCCTGGATCCTGAAGGAGGTCGGGCCGGACCACCCTTTGCACTTCCTGCGGTTTCAACCCCTTTACAAACTCGACCGCCTGCCGCCCACCCCCGTCTCCACCCTGGCGCGGTTCCGGGAGATCGCCCTCTCCGAAGGCATCCGCTACGCCTACGTCGGCAACGTCCCCGGCCACGAGGGCAACCACACCTATTGCCATAACTGCCGCAAGCTGCTGGTCGCGCGCAACGGCTATTTCATCCGGGAGGTTCATCTCGCCGGCAGCCGCTGCGAATACTGCGGCACCCCCATCCCCGGCGTCTGGACATAGCCTGGGGCTTCGAAGCGGGTTTTCGCGCCGTGTTCCGCTAGTTATGCTTCCACGACTCCACGCGGATCTTCTTCTGCGGGATGTTGACCAGGAACGCGTTCAGGCCGGTGACATCGCCGCTGCCCGCCGACCCGTCCAGCTGGTACTGCGGGGTGGAGGTGGTGACGAACAGCGTGTCCTTGAACAGCACCGGCGCTGAGCCCTGCCCGCGGCCGACGTAGACGCCGATGGGTACCACCAGGCTGCCGTTGACGAGCACCTTGTCGGCGTCGTTGAACTTTCCGTCGCCGTTGATGTCGAAGACCGGCTTGGCGGGCGGCAGCCCGGTCTTGTAGTCGAGCGCGAACACGTAGGTGTCGCCGCTGCCCGTGCAGATGTCCGCATCCGGGAGGAAGGTCGTGAAGAAGACGATCCCGCCCACGGCCAGGGGCTTGGTGAACACGCGCTCGCTGCCGCCGACCAGCGTCGGCCCGCCCCAGGTGCTTTGCCCGGCGAAGAGCTTCATGGCCCAGGGGCTGGAGCCGGCATTGGTGCCGTTGATGGTGCGCAGCTTCAATGTCGTGCCGCCGATGGTCGCCGTGGTGAAGCGCGCCTCGTGGGTGGTCAGGTCCGCCAGGCTGTAGGGGGTGGCCCGCGGCGTCTGGGCGTCTTTGAGCCCGAAGAAATACTGCTGCTGGTTGTTGACCTTGTCGGCCGCGGTCTCGTAGCGGCCGGTGCCGTAGTAGACCCACAGCCCGTTGCTGCCCTGGTTGTAGGCGATGCTGGCCTTGCCGCGGATCGGCCGTTCATCGGGCCCCGACGGGTAGGGGTTGAACTTGAACAGCTTGGAGACCGAGGGGGTCTGGCCCTTGCCGATGCTGTCCACGCGGTACATCGTCCCGTAAAGGTCGCCCGCGTAGAGGCAGTCCTCGATGCGGTCCTGGGCGTAGAAATTGGCCGTCACCGGGCTGCTCAGCGCGTTGTTCTTCTGGCCGACTTCCACCAGGGCCAGCGTGCCGTTCGCCAGGGCGCGGTGGCCGGCGCTGCCCTCGATCTGCTCGTTGTTCGAGAAGGTTCCCGACACCTCCACCAGAAAGAGCGTGCCGGTGAGGTCCGGGCTGATCATGATCGAGGTGATCTTGCCTTTGGCCCCGCTGGTCTGGCCGGTGACGACCTCGCCCGCGACGAAGTTCTCCGTCGCCAGGTTTTTGTAGCCGAGGCTCTTCTTCTCGGTGGTCGGCTTGATCTTGTTGATGGTGTTCTGGCCGTCGCTCCACAGGCCGTTGCCGGTGTCGGCCTCGACGCCGTAGAGATAGGCCTCCTTGTTGTACTGCAGGTTGTCGTTCTCGTGGTAGCCGGAGCTCACGAAAACCCCCCAGGCCGAGGCGTTCGCGCCGTGGGACACGCGCTCGATGGCCGCGTCCGCCCAGCTCTCCCCCATGTCCGCGTCGGTCAGCTCCCAGAGGAACTTGGCCGGGTCGGTGCTCCCGTCGAAGGACTCGCCCGAGGTGACGTCGAGCGCCGTGTAGGCCGTCCCACCCCCCCGCTGGCCCACCAGCAGCATCGTGCGCCACTTCTTGGTGTCCCCGCCGAAATAACCGTACACGTCGGCCACCTGCGGGGAGCCGTCCATCAGGTAGCGGTGGCAGTAGGAAAACGAGCACATGTCGTAGGACGCCCCGTTGGCGGCCTCGTTCAGCTTCGCCTGCAGGCTCTTGGGCAGGAAGGCCCACTTCTCGCTTCCGTCCTCCAGGCTGAAGGCGTGCAGCAGGCCGTCGTTCGACCCCACGTAGGCCATCTTCTTGCGCGGGTTCGTCACCGAGAGGTTGCGCTTGAAGCTCGCGTAGTTGTCGAAGGAGTAGTAAAACGGGGGGTCGCCCACCACCATCGGGGTGGAGTGGATGATGTCGCCGATCTTCTTGCACAGGTAGTTGTCGCCGGCGAGCGTGCTGCTTGTGTAGGCGATTGCGCTGTTGCTGTCGTCGACGGTCCACACGCTGCGGTTGACCGGGACGTTCTCGCTCGCCTTCCACAGCGAGGCGCTCCACTTGCCGTTCGTGTCCTTGGTGACCGCCTGCAGATCGCCGGTCCAGTTGCCGGCGTTGAAGGAGGCCAGCAGCACCATGTCGCCGAGATCGGTCGAAGTGGTGGCCGCCGGCGCCGAGCCGAAGAAGACCGCGCCTTTCACTTGGTTCATGATGATGCGGAAGGCGTCTATCAACTGGTCCTTGGTTTCGGCCATGTAGGGCCTGGCCTTGCCGCTGGCGTCCTCCTGGTGCATGGCATACAGGCTGTCGCTGGTCGAGGCCTTGCCGCGCGTGTTGGCCACGTCGGCCAGAACATACAGCTGCTCGTCCTCGCCCTCCGGGAGGCCGAAGCCGACGCCGATGACGCTCACCCCCGCGTCGGCGGTGGCGTTCACGTTGGTGGCCACGAGGTTCTTGTACCAGGTGTTGTAGGCTTCGTTGTATAGCCCGGTGTCGGTCGTGCTGGGCACGTTCCCCATCCCGTCGGTCACCTCGATCAGGAACTTCGGCTGGCAGGAGGCGTCCTGGAACTTGACCCCGACCTCCGCGTTTACGATCGGGTCCCACTCGGCCTTCTCCTTGTTGAAATATTTCTTGCCCCCCAGGATCGACGGGCCGAAGGGCGTGCTCGAGTAGGTCGAGAGGCCGGCCACCGCCGCCTGCAGCTTCGCCTGATGCTCGGCCGTGTGCGGGTTGCAGCCGGCGTGAACCAGGGTGTAGTCGAGCTCCGGCCGGTAGTAGGAAAGGTAGTCGTTGGCCCACGAGCCGAAGCCCCAGGAGATCCCGGTGTCCTTGACGAGCTCGCTGATGACGGTCTTGGCCACGTTGATCTTGGTCTCGACCGTCACCCCGGTCCAGGGATCCATGGCCCAGTCGACCTGGGCTGCGGTCCGCGGCCGGGCGGATTCGAAGAGCTGAGGATACGCGGCCGTGCTGAAGGTGGGCGAATTGTCGCTGGCATGGGCCCGGATCTTGACCGTGACCGGGTCGCTCAGGGTCTGGTAGGGCACGAACCGTATCTTCGCGTCGGTGACGGTGGCCCCTTTGGGGATCGGGAGCGCATCGAAGCGGATCGCGGCTCCGTAACCGTTCCCGCCCTGGGCCAGCCTCAGGGTGCCGCCCGTGGCGTTGTAGGGGATTGCACTGAAGGCGTCGCCGTCGTCGGTCGACCGCATGACGCTGGTCTGGTGAGTTTTGATTTCACCGCCGTCGTCGTAGCTGACAGTGAAGACCGGTTTGGAGGGGTTGTAACCGTCGAAGGAGCGCGCCAGGCGGTAGCCGGTGCCGGAGACTTTCTCGATGATGAAGGTGAGGGCGTTGCCCGGTTTCCAGCCGTCCCGGTTGACGATCTCCTGCACCACCGGGCTGAGGTTGGGCGTTTCGGGCAGCACGTCGGTCTCCTTCACCAGGTCCATCTCCCAGGTCATCGAACCCGACAGATCCAGCAGGATCATCACGGCGGGGCTCGAGATGTTCTGGGTGTAGAGCGGGATGTCCCCGCACTGGATCTTGCCCTGCGGCATGATCGCCAGGCTCACCCGCACCTCGGCCGGGCTGTAGAGCGCGTTCGGGTCGGTGAAGCGGATGAAGGCCTCGTAGGTCCCGGCGGTGAGGCCGGTCGTGTTGAAGGAGACGATGTAGTTCTTCTCCTCGCCGGGGCCGAGCGTGCCGCTTCCCGGCAGCGGGTTGAGGACCAGCCAGCCGGTGCCTTTAGAATAGATCACCTCGGAGGTGTAGTTCATCGTCGTGGCGCCGCTGTTGATCAGGTCGAAGCGCTGGCTCTCGGGGTTGGTGCCCTCGAAGCAGGAGCGGCCGAGCTCGGTGTTGCTGAGCGTGATGATGGCCGGTCCGCTCGCCCCACCTCCGGCCTGCCCGTATTCGATGTGCAGAAGCGGCGCCTTGTTGGGGTCGGGGTTGTCGAAGGTCCAGGCATAGCGCGTCAGCGTTCCGCCGCCCGGTCCCAGATGGAAAACCATGGATTTGTCGCTCGAGTCCCAGCCGGTCTGCCCCACGATATCCTGAACCACGCTTTTGATGTCGACGGAGGTGTAGACTTGGCCGGCGGTCCACGCAGGGAGGCCGCTCCATGAGGCATAGACGGTCTTTGGAACCGGGGTGTTGTTGTTGCGGCGATAGATCACGCTCGGGTCCGCGTATGTGTTCGCCGTTGTGAAGGTGGGAGGGCTCAGCCGCTTTTCCCCTTGAATCCGAACGTATCCCGTTTCAGCGGGTCGGTCCTGCTTGGCCGTGAATTTGATGCAGGCGTAGTTGATGACTGCACCTTGGGGGATGTTGACGTTTTTGAACCTCAGCCCCGGATAGTAATACGAGCTGTTGCCAAATTGCAGCGTGTCTCCGTTATAGGTAGTGGCGGATGCGCCGAAATATCCCTGGTACAGGTCGTCGCTCGATGCCGACACCCTCACATCGATGGCGTTGACCGTATACTCGACGCGCAGCTTGGGGGCCTTGTTCGGGTCGGCGTTCCAGGACTTGGCTTTTCGGAAGACGTCGTCGTTGTTGCTGATGATGAAGGCCATGGCGTTGCCGGGGGCCCAGCCGGAACGGTCGACGATCTTCTGAACGATGCTTTTCAGCTCGGCCGTCTGGTGCACCTGGTCCACCGTCACCCAGGGGTAGTCGACCACCCAGTTCACCTTCGGGGTGCTGTAGGTGTTGGTCAGCATGAGGTTGAAGGGGGCGGTGGTGAAGGCCGGCGCGTTGTCCGAGGCCACGCCTTCGATGGTGAAGGTGGTCGGGGCCGTGTCCTGGCCGTCGGCCGCGAATTCGATGTAGGCGCGGGTGATGGGTGCGCCCTTGGGGATGGTCAGGTTGGCGAAGCGCAGGCCGGTCAGGCGGTAGAGCCCGCCCAGGTCGAGCGTGGCGTCGGTCAGCGTAACCACCCCCAGCCCGCCTTCCTCGGCGTCGCTGTCGCTTGCCGCCACGCGCACCTCCAGAGCTTCGGTGGCGGCCGGCACCTGGGTAGGCGACGCCGCCACAAAGGCGAGGGCGAAAACGGAGCATATGAATTTAATGATGAAATCGGGTTTCATGGCCTATCTCCTTGTCTGTTTTGCCTCCCAAGCAATCGGACGAATTTTTTCCGCGATCTAAGAGAGCAATTTACATGCCGAGGGGGTTGCTGCGGTTCACAGCCTGGATTATTGTTTTTAACTATCTGTATTTATGCTGGAATAGAATTTGAGCGAAAGGAGCTGAACCGGTGCGGAGGCGGGATTAAGAGCTAAAAAATCTTATGGGTAAAAAAAGTTTTTATAGTTATTGCCAGGCAATGCTTACAGGGGCTGAATCGGAGTGTCCGGTCTATTTTTTGGGTGAAAGCTCTTTGGGGTCTGCGGGTTTTTCGGACTGAGACTTGCTGCCGAGCATGCGTGACACCCCCTCGAACACAGCCCCCTGACGGATTTCATAGGAAGCGGCGGTGGCCTCGCCGTTGAAGCGGCCGGACGGCTGGACTTCCAACTGGCGCCGGGCGAGCACTTTGCCGGTGACGGCCCCCTGGATGACGATGCTGCGCGCGTCGACCTCGGCCTCCACGACCCCGCTGGCCCCTACGAACAGGTCGCCGGCCAGGCGGATGACCCCCTTGACGCGGCCGTCCACGTGCAGGTTCTCCTCGCCGCTGATCTCGCCCTCCACGACCACGGGTCGGCTGACAAGCGAGGTGGTGCCGGACGATTCGTCTTTTGCCATCGGTCGAGGCTCCTTTCCGGGGCTATTTATGGTCGGGGCGCTTGGCCGGCCCGCCGCCGTCGGCCGGTTTTTTCATCTCGATCTCGCCGTTGAATGTGGCGCCGTCCACCACTGAAATCCGCGGGGTGGTCATGCGGCCGTTCACCACCGCGCTTTTCTCGAGGTGAATTTTTCCCTTGGCGGAGAGCGTGCCCGTTACATTGCCGCTCACGGCAAGAGTGACGGCCCGGATGTCGCCGTTCAGAACGGCCGGCGGGGCGACGACGAGCTCGCCGTCCAGGTCGACCTCGCCTTCGAGCCTGCCCATCACGATCAGGTTGCCGCTGCCGGAGATTTTCCCCTTTACGGCCAGTTTGGCCCCGAAAAAGGCGGTGTCGCCGTTGCTGCGCGCGGCATCCGCGACGGCAGCCTCAGGCTTGTCTTTGGCAAAAATCCCCATGGGTGCGCTCTCTCCTGCGTGGCGTAATAAGAGTCATCGGACAATGATTATCATATACCAAAACCCAAAAAAGACAACCGCTCCATCCGGGCCGCCTGACAAAGCGGCTCGGCTTGTGATATGGAGGGGAGAAAGGAGCGCATCATGAGACAACGCCTTGTCGCCCTCCTGTTTGTTTGGCTGCTGCCCTGGACGGCGCTGCCGTCCGGCGCAGCGGAACCCGCGGCCATGCGGGAGGCCCGGGAGCGCATGGTGCGCGAGCAGATCCAGGCCCGCGGCATCTCCCGACCCGAAGTGCTCCGAGCGATGCGCTCGGTGCCCCGGCATTGGTTTGTCCCCGCGGACCTCGCCGACTCCGCGTACCAGGACCACCCCCTTCCCATCGGAGAGGGCCAGACCATATCCCAGCCTTATATCGTGGCCCTCATGACGGAGCTTCTCGATCTGAAGCCGAGCGAAAAGGTGCTGGAGATCGGGACGGGCTCAGGGTACCAGGCCGCCGTTTTGTCGGCCCTCCCCTCCAATGTCTTCACCATAGAAATTAAACAAAAACTTTTTGAAAACGCTTCCAATAACCTGAAAAAGTACGATTATAAGAATGTAACGTGCCGCCACGGCGACGGCTATTTCGGCTGGCCCGAGGCGGCGCCGTTCGATGCCATCATGATCACCGCCGCGGTGGACCACATCCCCCCGCCCCTGGTCGCACAGATCAAGGACGGCGGCCGGCTGGTGCTGCCGCTGGGCAGCCCGTTCGGGTATCAGAACCTGGTGCTCGTGACCAAGCGCGGGCAGGACGTCGTCCTGCGGAACATCATCGGCGTGCTCTTTGTGCCGCTCACCGGGCATGCCCTGGACAAACGCTGATGACGTTGTGAGAGGCCCAATTTCGGCGTTGCGCTTTCCCGCCTGCGGCGGGAAAGATGTTGGATGGTCAAGTTCAATTATCGTTTAATCAAGTTGGATTCTGACAAGCGAATCAACTTTGGCGTCAGTTTATGACTCCGGCAGATAAACAAGTCCCCATGTTAACAGCCCTGTTCTTAGTATCCGCTTCGACGCTCGCCTTTGAGGTGCTGCTGGCGCGGGTTTTCTCCGTGAGTCAGTGGAACCACCTCTCTTTCCTGGTCGTCAGCATCGCCCTGTTCGGGTTCGCGGGGAGCGGGATTTTTTTCAGCTTCGCAGCGCCGTCGGTCGAGCGCTGGCGCGGCGGCCACTGGTCCCTTCTGGTAATCCTGTTCACGGCTTCGATGCTCGCCGCCGCGGTCGGTCTTGCGCAGATCCCGCTGGACTACCACCGCTTGAGCCTGGAACCGGTTCAGGCCGCCTACCTGCTCGCCGCCTACCTGCTGCTCGCCCTGCCCTTTTTCTTTTCCGGGGGGCTGGTCGCCGCGGCCTACATGGCGCAGCCCGGGCGCAGCGGCGTGATCTACTTCGCCTCCATGGCGGGCTCGGCCGTCGGGGTTCTCCTGCCGGTGCCGCTTCTGCCCTTTTTCAGTGAATCCGTTCTGATCGTGATCGCCGCATTAGGGCCGATGGCGGCCCCGGCCGTCATTTTGACCGCCGATCGGCGCAGGCGCGAACCTGGCCGGCCCGGCCGCAGCGCGGCTCTCGCCGCGGGCGTCGCCGGCCCACTGGCGCTCATCGCATGTCTCTGGCTGCTGACGCCGGGAGGCGAGCGGGTTCGCGACCTGAAACCCTCCGAGTTCAAGCTTCTATCCCAGGTCCAATCGTTTCCGGGCACCCGCATCACGGCGACGTCTTCGGACATCCGCGGCCGGGTGGACCGCGTCGAGAGCCCGCACCTGCGTTTCGCTCCCGGCCTCAGCCTCAAGCACACCGAAGCTCTGCCTCCGGCGACGGCGGTGCTGACGGACGGCGACCGGCCCGTTTTCCTCTACGAACGACACCCGCCCGCGAAGCTCCTCTTTGCCCGGGACACCCTGTCCTATGCCGGCTACGAGCTGGTCGGCCGCCCCGCCAGCGTCCTCGTCTTATTGCCCGGCGGCGGGCTTGCAGTTGCCTGCGCGCTCGCCGCCGGCGCCGGACGCATCCGGGTCCTGCACCCCAACCCCGCCGTCGCGGAGCTGATTGGAAGCCACTACGCGCTGCCGGTGACGGCCGGAAACCCCCGCTCCTACCTGGCGCATTCGGCCGAGCGCTTCGACATCGTGCACCTGGAGAGCTGGGGCGCCACGATGGCCGGCGCGGACGCTTTGGACCAGGACCACTTGCTGACCATCGAGGCCTTCGGCGAGTACCTGCGGCGCCTCGCCCCGGGCGGCGTGCTGATCGTGTCGCGCCGGCTGCGGCTCCCGCCCGCGGATTCTCTGCGGCTGTGGGCCGCTGTTCGGGAGGCCCTCGCACGCGCCGGCGCGCCGGAGCCGGAGCGATGCATCGTCATCCTGCGCTCGTGGGACACCTACACCCTGCTGGTTTTCAGCGAACCGCCGGCCGATCCCTTCCCTCTACAGGAGATCGCCCGCAGGGGCAATTTCGACGTGGTGTACGCCCGCGGCGCCGACGAGTCGTTCAGCAACCGTTACAGCGTCTTCGACGCGCCCTACCATTTCCGCGAGCACCAGCGGCTCGAAAGCGCGCTGCACGCTGCCGCCGCAGAGGGCTACTTTCGCGATTACGTGCTGGACGTCGCGCCCCAGTCGGATTGGCAGCCGTTTCCCGGGCACTTCCTGAAGTGGGCCCGCCTGCCGGATCTCTACCGGATGCTGGGCAGCCGCCTGCACGCTTTCGGGTGGTCGGGGGAGGTGGTGGTGGCCGTGGCCTTGGCAGAAGCCGCACTGGTGTCCGCGCTGCTGCTCCTGGCGCCGCTGAGGATGCTCTCGCGCAGAGAGGAAAAAGTTTCATTTAACGGTACGGTTTTCTTCTTCGGCATCGGCGCCGGCTTCATGTTCGGCGAGCTGCTTTTCGTCTACCTCGGCACTTTTTTCATGGGGGAACCGGTGGTGAGCCTCACGTTCACCCTGGCAGCAACCCTCGTCTCCTCCGGGCTCGGGGGGCTCTGGGCCGGGAGGCGGAATCGGTCGTTCCTGCGGGCATCTCTGGCGGTTGCGCCGCTGGTGCTCAGCCTGACGGCCGGCGGCCTCATGGCGTTCTCGCCCCAGGTTCTCGCGCTGCCCGCACCGGTGCGCGGCATCGTGCTGCTCCTTGCGGTCGCCCTTCCCGGTTTTCTGATGGGGATGCCCTTTCCGACAGGCATGCGCGACCTGGCGCAGAGCCCTTCGGCGAGGTCATACGCCTGGGCCGCCAACGGCTGCGCCGCGGTGCTGGCGTCCATCCTCAGCGCGCAAATCGCCATCAGCGCGGGCTTCGCATGGCTCCTCGCCGCCGCCGCAGCGGCTTACGGCGCCGCTTTCCTATCCCTTTGGCGCACCCCGTTGACGATCGACATCAAGAAGCAAACGGTCATGCACGGAAGATGAGCCTTCTGGTGGGAGCGGCTTTCCAGCCGCGATCATCGAGGATGAAAGCCCCTCCCACATGTCAATGGCGAATAGCATGCCTCAACGTGCCACCACCTGCCTTATGAACATCCGGGTCGAATGCTACAACGGCTATCGCCGGGACGAAACCCCGCAGGCGGTATGGATCGGAGACCGGCGGATCGCGGTCGCCGAAATTCTCGACCGCTGGCTGGCGCCGGACCACCGCTATTTCAAGTTCCGCGGGGACGATCAGGGCATTTACATCATCCGCAACGACGTGGTGTCGCTGGAATGGCAGATCACCTTCTATCAAGACCCACAGATGGAATCAGGCCCCATCCGCGGCCCGGCAGGCGGGGATGCATGAGCGTTTTGCCGCTCCGCCCCTACGCCGCCCCGTTTTTGCTGCGCAACGGCCACCTACAGACCTTCCTGGCGAGCAGCGAATTGCGCGCCCGCGGGCCGAACCCCATGCTGGAGGCCGCCCGCGGCGTCGTCTTGGAAGCCGGGGACGGGGTCCGCCTGCTCGGTTCCCACTCGCCGCAGCGCACCGCCGCCCCCAAGGGCCTGGCCGTCATGCTGCACGGCTGGGAAGGCAGCATCGACTCCACCTACATGCGCTGCACGGGGCGAGCCCTTTTCCGGCGCGGCTACGACGTCTTCCGCCTGAACTTCAGGGACCACGGGCGCAGCCATCATCTGAACCCCGGCATTTTCTACGCCGCGCGGCTGCCGGAGATTTTTGAGGCCGTCCGGGCGGCGGCCCGTTTTGCGATAGCGCTGCCTGTGTTCCTGATCGGGTTTTCGCTGGGGGCGAACTTCGCCTTGAGGGTGGCGCTCAGGTGTGCACAAAACCCGATCCCCGGATTGAAGCACGTGGTTGCCATCAGCCCCGTGCTCGACCCGGAGGAATCCACCTCCCGGGCGGACCGCCACCCGGTGATCCGCCGCTACTTCATGAAAAAGTGGCGCCGATCTCTCGGCATCAAAGAGGCCCTCTTCCCGGGCCTTTACGACTTCGGGCCGCTTCTCGAACTGAAGACCATCCAGGCCACGACCGAGGCGCTACTGAAGCGCTACAGCGACTACCCCTCGGCCCGCGACTATTTCCGGGCCTACACCCTGACCGGAGATGCATTGAGCGGACTGCCGCTGCCGACGACCCTGCTGGCGGCGGCCGACGACCCGATCATCCCCGTGCACGATTTCCGGGGCCTGCGCCTCCCCCCGTCGACCCATGTCGTTGTTTGCCCTCACGGGGGCCACAACGGGTTCCTCGAAGGGATCCGGCTGTGCAGCCGCTACGAGCAGGACCTTCCGGATTTGTTCGACAGGATACTCGCCGCACCTTCCGGGTCCTCCTGAGGAAAACCGAGGCACTTGCTTGCATTTCAAATCGCAAGTGAATAGATTGGCTCTCATTAAATCGGCAATCCAATCATGGCAACTTTTGATGAAACGCCGGCGGATGGGGTGCCCGTCGGTAAGTTGACTTCCGGAATTTGCACTAATTTATTGCCGGAGCGATAATTACTTCTGCGAGGAGGGATGCATGAGCGAAGACAGAGCGACGGAGATCCTGAAGAATGCGATACTGCTCGAAAAGCGCGGCCAAGCCTTCTATTCCAAGGTGGCCGCCCAGGCCTCGGGCGCGGCCGTAAAAAATTTTTTCACCCTCATGGCTGAAGAGGAGGTGGGCCACGTCAAATTGCTGTCCGAGCAGTTCAAGTCCTACAGCACCCACAAGAAATTCAAACCCGCCGCCTACCAGGACCAGGGGGAATTCAAAACCGCCTCCGAGATTCTCACCAAAGATCTGAAGAAGCAGATTTCAGCGGCGGACTTCGAGGCGGCCGCGGTGGCCGCGGCCATGTCGATGGAGAAAAACGCGATCGAAATCTACTCCCGCCGCGCGGCGGAAGCCCAGGACCCCGACGAGAAGGCCCTCTACGACTGGCTGGCCAAGTGGGAAACGGCGCACCTCAATTTTCTGGCGAAACTCGACAAGGAACTCACCGAAGAGATCTGGCACGACAACCGGTTCTGGCCTTTTTGAGCTGCGCCCAAAAACAGCAACGGGTTTTGCACGCATGGCTGACGCTGCAAAACCCGTTGAACACGCTGTGGGTTAAAGGGATGGCGGGGTGGATTTGCGCGCGGGCTTACTTACCCCCGCGGCCGTCATCGCAGACATCGTCGCTGCCGGTCAGGCGCGAGTGTTCGGCCGTTGTGCTCATCTCGCACACGGGCAGTTTTTCCGTTCCGCGCATCGTCTTGCCGCAGCATTCAGGGACCTTGGCCCCCTTCTTTTTGAGTTCTTTCTTCTTCCCGCAGTTTTCGCATTCGTAAACCGACATGCCGGCCTCCTTGATCGAATAGTTGCCGGCAGTTTATGTGATGCAGCAGAACGTGTCAAGTCCTATCGGGCTTGAGTTCGGTCGAAAAAACCGAGGGGTCACCCGCCGATGATGCCGATCACCGAACCGATCAGGCACGAGGTCAGGGTGCCCGAAACAAGGGAACGGACGCCGAGTTGGACGATCTCCGGGCGACGGTCCGGGGCCATGGTGCCCATGCCGCCGATCATGATCCCCAGGCTCCCCGGGTTGGCGAACCCGCACAGGCCGTAGGTCATGATCAGCAGGCTGCGCTCGCTCAGGACCCCGGCCGGCAGGCGGCCCATGTCGATGTAGGCGATCAGCTCGTTCAGGATCGTCTTGGTCCCCATCAGGGTCCCTGCCGCCGCCGCTTCGCCCGCCGGAACCCCCATCAGCCAGCAGACCGGTGCCATAAGGGCCCCCATGAAGCGCTGCAGGGTGATCGGCCCGCCGTGAACGTCCGGCAGGAGACCCAGCGCGAGGTTGACCAGGCTCACCAGGGCCACGAGCACGATCAGCATGGCCACGATATTGATGAGCAGCTCCACGCCCTGCACGGTGCCCTTGGTAACGGCGTCCATCGGGCCGGCGGCCGCCTCCGGCATGGTCATCTCCCCTTCGGTGATCGGCCCGGTCTCGGGGATCATGAGCTTGGCGATGGTGATCGAGGCCGGCAGGCTGACGACGGATGCCACCAGGATGTGGCCCATGACGCCCGGGACCCGCTCTCCGATAATGGAGGCGTAGAGGGCCATGACCGTGCCGGCGATGTTGGACATGCCGCAGGTCATGACGGAGAAGAGCTCGCTGCGGGTCATGCGGCCGATATAGGGCCGGATGAACAACGGCGCCTCCACCATGCCGACGAAAACATTCACCGAATTCGACAACCCTTCGGCGCCGCCCACCCCCAGGGTTTTGCGCAGCCCCCAGGAAAAACCCTGCACCACCACGGGCAGCACCTTCCAGTAGAAAAGCAGGGAAGACAGTGCGCTCATGAGAAGCACCATGGGCAGGGCTTGAAACGCCAGGATGAAGCTACTGCCGGGGTAGCTTTCAGCGAACGGCAGCGGTCCTCCCCCCAGGTACCCGAACACGAAGGAGGTGCCGGCCGCCGTGGCTTCCTGGAGGGCCAGCACCAGGCGGTTGAGCAGGGCGAACACATCGCGGGATAAGGGTATCTTGACCAGGACGAGGCCTGCCGCGAACGTCAGCAGGAGGCCCTTGGCGACCAGGCGGAGGCTCACCCCGCGGCGGTTTTCGCTCAGCAGCCAGGCAACGGCGAGGAAGCTGCAGCACCCGAGCACACTCTGCCAGATCATGCCGCCCCCCTCATGGCCGCACCGCCACCAGTGAGGCCAGGCGCCGCTGCTCATCCCGGCCGGGGCCGCACTCCTCGTGGTAGTGCAGGACCCGCAGGGACAGAAAGCTGTGCAGCAGTTCGTTCGGCCTCAGAAAATAGTCGCGGCAGTGCTCGCTTTGATCCGCCGCGCCGGGGATCTCGAGAAGGGTTTCGAAAATCAGCAGGCCGCCGGGGCTGAGCCCTTCGCGGATCTGGGGGAACAATCGCCGGTTGAGGTATAACGTGTTCAGGATCAGGTCGTAGCGGCCGGTGGGGATGTCGAAAATGTCCAGGTCGGCGCAGATCGTTCGGATCCCGGGGTTCCGGCCGCTGAACAGAGCCAGGCCCTCCTCGGCGATGTCGACCGCGTCCACCGTAAACCCTTGTTCTGCCAAGAAAAGCGCGTTGCGCCCGCTGCCGGCCGCGATGTCGAGGGCCCTTCTGCCCGGTGCCAGGCCGAGGAATTCCTGCACGAGGCCGGAAGGCTCGGTGGGGTAGTCCTGTTTCCGGTACTTGTCATTCCATTTGACGCGGTCGCGGCGCATGGCTAGCTGTTTTTCGGTTCGGCGCTTTCCGGCCGTTGTAACCTTTTTCGCCAAGAAGGGTCACTAAAATCGGTCCGAATCGGATTCGGACCGTTGAGAAGTTCCAACTCCAAACTTTCTCAACCTCCTTCTTTTCTCGACGGGTGGTTCACCTCAACGTGAACCACCTTGTTCTTTTTATATACCCCTCCCCCCTCCGAGTTATTTCTCCGGAGTAATAAAACCAAGGCATGTTCAAGATTTTTTCCGACCCGCTGCCAGCTTCGCCGCCAGCTTGACGGCCTCTATCATGGATTGGGGGTTGGCGCGGCCCTCGCCCGCCTTGCCGAAGGCGGTGCCGTGGTCGACCGACACGCGGATGATGGGCAGCCCCAGCGTCTGGTCATGGTACATCACGACGACCAGGTCGTACATGCCGCCGCGCATCTTGGAAAAAACCGTGTCGGCCGGCAGGGGGCCCTCGGCCGCAATCCCCTCCGCACGGGCCGCGGCCGCCGCCGGGGCGATCTCCTGATCGTCCTCGCTTCCGAAAAGCCCCCCCTCCCCGCAGTGCGGGTTCAACCCGGCCACGCCGATCCGGGGGGATTGGATACCGAGCTGCGTGAGGGCATCGTGGGCCAAGCGGATCACGTTGAGAACGCGCTCCTTCTTCACCCGCTCGCAGGCCTCGCGCAGCGACACGTGGGTGGAGACGTGCGCCACCCGGAAGTTGCCCTCCGCCAGCATCATGGAGTAGTTGCGGGTCCGGGTCAGCTCGGCGTAGATTTCCGTGTGCCCGGCATAGTGGCGGCCGGCGGCGTTGATGGCGGCCTTGTTGATGGGACCCGTCACGGTGGCATCGATTTCGCCGGCCAGTGCCAGCTCGATCACCTTGGCCACATAGTCGAACGACGCCCCGCCCTGGCCGGCGGTGACCTGCTTGTGCCTCAGCTCGGCCAACGGCAAGCGCTGCAGGTCGAACACGTCGACCTTCCCGCAAACGAACCCGGCGTCGCTCACCTTGCGGCAGGCCGCCACTTTAAGCTCCAACCCGGAAAAGCGCACGGCATCGGCCACGATCTCGGCATCCCCCACCACGATCGGCCGGCAGACGGCATATATTTCCGGCAAGGCCAGCGTCTTGGCGCAGATTTCGGGCCCGATTCCTCCCGGGTCGCCCATGGATATGCCCACGATGGGCAGCTTGCTATTATGCGATGGTGTGGGCATTCGAT
>JALOPD010000214.1 GCA_025454075.1 Desulfobacterales bacterium
CTTTTTATTTTGTTTCAGAATTTCGCCGAACGCCTTGGCTCAACCTTCCACCGCTCAAAAACCACGCATATTTATACGGCCTAAAGGCGTTTGTCAACAACAATCTGAAATTATTTTTCGACCTGCAGGCGATGAAATCGTTTTTTTCCGGAACGCAGCACCAGGGCCCCCTCGCGGGTCAGATCGGCGGCGGTGATCAGCCGCTCGCAGGCGTCGATGCGCTCCCCGTTGACATAGGCGCCGCCCTGGTCGATGAGCCTGCGCGCAGCCGCCCCGGAAGCGGCCAGACCGATTTCATGAAAAAGCTTGAAGGCCGGCACCCCCGCCGTCAACCGATCCAGGCGGATCGTGGAGGACGGGACGGCGGCCGGGTCGGTCTCGGAGGCACCGCGCGGGATCTCGCTTGACGGCAGCACCTCTTCAGGCAAATCGCGGCTGCCGAAGAGGCGCTGCGCAGCCTGCAGCGCCGCAAGGGCCTGTTCGCGTCCGTGCGCCAGCCGCGTCGTCTCGAAGGCGAGCACCGTCTTGGCGGCGTTGAGCGCGTGGCCCTCCAGGCGCCCCACCGCGGCGATCTCCTCGATGGGCAGGAAGGTGAACAGCGCCAGAAACCGGGCGACGTCGCGGTCGTCGGTGTTGACCCAGTACTGGTAGTAGTCGTAGGGCGGGGTGCGGGCCGGGTCCAGCCAGACGGCCCCCTTGGCGGTCTTGCCCATTTTCTCCCCGCTGCTCGTGGTAATCAGCGGGAAGGTGATGCCGAAGGCCGATTTCTGATCGACCCTCCGGATGAGCTCGACCCCCGCGACGATGTTGCCCCACTGGTCGCTGCCGCCCATTTGAAGGCGGCAGTCGTGGCGCCGCGACAGCTCCAGAAAGTCGTAGGCCTGCAGCACCTGGTAGTTGAATTCGATGAAGCTCAATCCCTCCTCGGAGTCGAGCCGCATTTTATAGCTCTCCATCTTGATCATGCGGTTGACCGAGAAGTGGCGCCCGATGTCTCTCAAAAACGGTATGTACGCCAGCGGCGCCAGCCACTCGGCGTTGTTGAGCAGCAGCGCCCGGCCGTCGCTGAAATCCAGGAACCGCGACAGCTGCCGCTTGATGCCGGCCGCATTTTGTTCGATCTCCGCCACGGTGAGCATCTTGCGCATCTCGGTCTTGCCGCTGGGGTCCCCCACCATTCCGGTGCCCCCTCCGACCAAGGCGATCGGGCGGTGGCCGGCGCGCTGCATGTGGGCGAGCGACATGATGGGCACCAGGCTGCCGATGTGCAGGCTGGAGGCCGTCGGGTCGAAGCCGATATAGCCGGTCGCCGGGCCGGCGTCGAAGTAGTCGGCGAGCTCCTGCGCGTGGGTGGTCTGCTCGATGAACCCGCGCTGCCTCAGAATGTCTACCAGGTTGGCCATGGCGTAGCGTCTTCTCCTCCCGAGCCGGGCGGCGGCCGGTTTGTCTCCTCCGTTTTGCCCGATCCCCCTTTTGTTTCCTTACCCCTCACCCGCATCCTACTTGTTCGCCAGCTCGACCGCCCGCGTCTCGCGGATGACCGTCACCTTGATCTGCCCGGGGAAATTGAGCGACTCCTCGATCTTGCGGGCGATGTCCTTGCTCAGCAGGACCGACTCGTCGTCGGAGACATGGTCGCTCTCGACGATCACGCGCAGCTCGCGGCCGGCTTGGATCGCATAGGTGTTGGCCACCCCCTTGAACTCGTTGGCGATCTTCTCCAGGTCCTCCAGCCGTTTGACGTAGTTTTCAAGCAACTCCTTGCGCGCGCCCGGCCGTGCGCCCGAAAGCCCATCGGCCGCCTGAACCAGAAAGGCATAAACAGAGTTCGGCGGTACGTCCTCGTGGTGCGACGCGATGGCGTGCACCACCTTGGGGCTCTCGCCGTATTTCTTGGCAAGCTTGGAGCCGATGATCGCGTGCGGCCCCTCCACCTCGTGGTCGATGGCCTTGCCGATGTCGTGCAGCAGCCCCATGCGCCGGGCCAGCTTGTGGTTCAGGCCCAGCTCCGACGCCATGATGCCGGACAGGAACCCGACCTCCACGGAGTGCTGGAGAACGTTCTGGGAATAACTCGTCCGGAATTTCAGCCGCCCGATGACCTTGACCAGCTCGGCGTGCATGCCGTGCACGCCGAGATCGAAGGCCGCCTGCTCCCCGGCTTCCTTGATGGTCTGATCGACCTCCTGCCCCACTTTCTTCACCACGTCCTCGATCCGCGCCGGGTGGATGCGCCCGTCGGAAATCAGGCGCAGCAGCGACAAGCGCGCCACCTCGCGGCGCACGGGGTTGAACCCGGAGAGAATGACCGCCTCCGGCGTGTCGTCGATGATGAGATCGATGCCGGTGGCCGCCTCCAGCGCCCGGATGTTCCGCCCTTCCCTGCCGATGATCCGGCCCTTCATTTCGTCATTCGGCAGGGGAACCACCGAGACCGTGCGCTCGGCCACGAAGTCCGCGGCATACCGCTGGATGGCGGTGGCGATGATTTTTTTCGATTTCTTGTCGGCGTCTTCCTTGGCTTCGTTCTCGATCTTCTTGACCAGCTTGGCGGCCTCGAACCGGGCTTCGTTTTCCATGGCCCGGATCAAAAGATCTTTGGCCTGCTCGGCCGTCAGCCCGGATATTTTTTCAAGCTGGGCCTTCTGCGCCTCGATCAGGTTGTCGTATTCCAGCTCCCGCGCTTCGATTTTCTGCTCCCGCTTTTGAACCTGACGCTCGCGGCGCACGATCTCCTGGTCGCGCTGCTCCACCTGCTCCATCTTCCGGTCCAGGGTCTCCTCCTTCTGGACCAGCCGCATTTCCCGTTTTTTGAGCTCCGCCCGGTTCTCCTTGGCCTCGTGGTCGAAATCGCTTTTCATTTTGAAAAGCGCGTCTTTCATCTCCACTTCGGCTTCTTTAAGCAGCGTCTCGGCCTTGTGCCGGGACTCTTCGACGATCTGGGAAGCCTGCTTCTCGGCCGCCTTCACTTTCTGCGAAACGATTCTTCCCTTGACCCAAAACGCAACCACAAAGCCGGCGATCACGCCGACGATTCCCAATACAATGCCTTCGCTCATATGGTATGTCTCCCAGGGCCGAAGCGGCCCGTTAGCAAGAAGAAAGATTCGTCGGGCACCCTAATTGAGCGCCGGACGGATGATGGATCCCCTCTGCTGAAAGCCCCCATGCCGGCGGCCACCCGTGATACGGGTGTCTCGCGTGGTGAGCCATGGGGTAAAAACGCAAACACACGCCGCTGCGTCAACCGTCGCGCCGGCAACCCTGCTCGATGGGCACGGCCTGAAGCGTCAACAATCGACGGCATGACCGCCTAAGGGCGCACGTGCGATCCGCAGGTGGAATGCAATGGTGACGGCAGTCCGGGCTGAGGCCTTCCATGTTCCGTGGCCGCGGAACCGGTCACCAAAGGAGGGAAGAGAGGGTTATGGCTCGGTTTTTCGGATGGTCATCCATTCGGACGAAGGGATGTCAGCTGAACCAACCCTTCGTCGAGCATACGGTTCAACGCCTCGCAGCGTCTGGCGATTAGATCGACGATGTCGCCCGCATCTTTGTTCAATTGAATGATGTTCTGCGCAATGTTCAACGCTGCAAGGATCAAGATGGTCAATTTTGGAATATGAGTGGATGAGCCCGTTTGCTGATCCTGGACCTTCTCAACCTCACGCTTCAGCAGGTCAGCAACCTCGTTGGCCCTGGCAGCCTCCGTGTCGGCTTTAAACGTATGCGACTGCCCGAAAAGCTCTATGGTTACCATATGTTCCAAACCAACGCACCCCCGACCGTCTCTCCGCCACCTGACATCAGGAACGGGTTACGCCCTCAAGCTTGGCCAGCAAATTGTCGATTCTGGACCGGATGAACGCCTTTTCCTCAGCGTGGCGCTTCTCCGATTCACTCTTCAGGTGAAGTTCCTCCTCCAATTGCTTGATCTTATGATGCAGTTCCAGATTCGCAGCCTGAAAAGACTTTGAGACCTCGATCAGCTTTTCGACTTTTTTTTCGATAGCGGCGAATTGATCAAGAAATGCATCGTTGTCCACTTGCTTCCACCTCTTTGTAGGGATGGTGTATCTAACCGGTAAAATGCCAAAAAGTCAAGAAAATATCACCCGATCGACCTCGGGGAACCGCTCGTTCCGGGAGTCTTCAAGCAGTGGCGGCGCGACGCGCGTCCAAGATGGCCTCCACTCGGGCCAGGTCCTCAGGTGTGTTGATGCCCAGGATCTCCTGGGGGTCGTCGCCGCGGCAAATCCCGATGGTGCGACCCAGTTCATAGCCGATCCGGACGATGTCCGTGAAATAAAACTCGCCTTGGGCATTGCTGCGGGTCAGCCGCGGCAGGACGTCCGCCAGAAAACGCCGGTTGAGGCAGTAGATTCCCGAGTTGATGGTCGTTATGGCGCGCTGGGCGTCGGTGGCGTCCGCCTCCTCGACGATGCCGCACACCTGCTGCCGCTCGTCGAGCAAAATCCGGCCGTAGCCGAAAGGGCGGTCCAGGTCCACGGCCAAGAGCGTGGCATCGCGGCGCGCCTGCACATGATCGGCGATCATGGCCCTGAGGGTGGCCCCGGCCACCAGCGGCACGTCCCCGCACAGAACGACCACCTGTTCGCATTCGACCGGCACGCGGGGAAGCGCGCACATCACGGCGTGCCCGGTGCCGAGCTGCTGTTCCTGATGGGCAAACGCCACCGGGGCCGCCAGGGCGACCACCCGGCGCACCTCCTCCGCCTGGTTGCCCACGACGACGACGACGGCATCTCCGGCGACGCTGCGGGCGGTCTCGACGACATACACCACCATGGGTTTCCCCAGGACCTCGTGCAACACTTTGGCCTTGGGCGACCGCATGCGCTTGCCGAGCCCGGCGGCCAGTATGACGACCGTTACGCGTTTATCCATCTTATTTCATCGACCTCTTCTAAAAAAAACCAGAGGGCGAATCCCCTGGGGATCGCCCTCCGGCAAAACGACGGGGCTCCAATTTCCGCCCGGCGAGACTCCGTCAATGCTGCGATCGGTATTCAATGACCTTGAGCCGCATCATCGCCCGCTGAAGCGCCGCCTGCGCACGGACGAAATCAAACGCCTCTTTGCTCCGCTGTTCGGCCAGGCGCTTCTGCGCCCGCTCCAGCGCGGCCCGCGCCCGCTCGACATCGATGTCCCGGCGCCGCTCGGCCGACTCGGCCAGGATGGTGACCCGGTCGGGCAGCGCTTCGGCAAAGCCCCCGCTGACGAAGACCAGGTGCTCAGCGCCCTGGGCATCGGTGTACCGCACGGCGCCGGCCTTGAGCGCCGTCAGAAAGGGGGTGTGCCCGACGAGCACGCCGAACTCGCCCAGCACGCCCGGCGCCATCACGATCTGGGCGTCCTCGCTGACGACGATCTTCTCGGGTGTGACGATCTCCAACTTTATCGATCCAGCCATTGCGCCCCCTCGGGTATTAGGCGGATGCCATTTCTTTGGCAGCCGCCACGACCTCTTCGATGCCGCCCTTCATGTAGAAGGCCTGCTCGGGGATGTCGTCGTGCTTGCCTTCGATGATCTCCTTGAAACCGCGGATCGTGTCCGCGAGCTTGACGTATTTCCCCGCCTTGCCCGTGAAGGTTTCGGCCACCGTGAACGGCTGGGAGAGGAACCGCTGCATCTTGCGGGCCCGGGCCACGGTGACCTTGTCCTCGTCGGAAAGCTCCTCGATCCCGAGAATGGCGATGATGTCCTGCAGCTCCTTGTACTTCTGCAGGATCTGCTGCACGGTGCGCGCCGTGCGGTAGTGCTCCTCGCCGATGTAGGCGGCATCGAGAATCCGGGAGGTGGAGTCCAGCGGGTCCACCGCCGGGTAAATGCCGAGTTCGGCGATCTGCCGCGACAGAACGACGGTGCCGTCTAGGTGCGCGAAGGTGGTGGCCGGGGCCGGGTCGGTCAGGTCGTCGGCCGGCACGTACACGCACTGCACCGCGGTGATGGCGCCCCGCTTGGTCGAGGTGATGCGCTCTTGCAGCTCGCCCAAGTCGACGGCGAGGGTCGGCTGGTAGCCGACCGCGGAGGGCATGCGCCCGAGGAGGGCGGACACCTCGGAACCGGCCTGGGTGAAACGAAAGATGTTGTCGATGAAGATCAGAACGTCCTTCTGCTGTTCATCCCGGAAGTACTCGGCGACGGCCAACGCCGAAAGCGCCACGCGCGCGCGCGCCCCGGGCGGTTCGGTCATCTGGCCATAGACCAGCGCCGCTTGCGGGAGAACCCCGGAGGCCTTCATTTCGTGGTACAGGTCGTTGCCTTCGCGGGTGCGCTCGCCCACGCCCGCGAAAACGGATATGCCTTTGTGCTGCTTGGCGATGTTGTTGACCATCTCCATCATGACGACGGTCTTGCCCACGCCGGCGCCGCCGAACATGCCCATTTTGCCGCCGCGGGGGAAG